>NZ_MAUD01000263.1 GCF_001700515.1 Streptomyces lushanensis | reverse complement strand
CCCCTACCCCCACACCCCACCTACCGGCCGAGGCCGGTCACAGCCCCGAGCGGCTGCTCGTACGGGTCGATCCCGCATGGCTGCGGCTCGCCCACACCGTGCATCACCAGCAGTCCTCCGACGTCACACGCATCGGGTTCTTCTTCGAGGCCACCGAGCGGGAGGGCGAGCCACCTGATACCCGAAAGGCGATACGTCCATATATGACTCATATGGCTCCTGGGCGGAGGCCAGACGTACAGTCGATTCATGACCGTCCACGTCACCATGCTTCCAGCGGCGATCCCGCCGGGCCTCGAACCGTCCAGCCGCGTCGTCTCCTACGAGGACGAGGACGAGGTGCGCTACCGATATCTCCTGCACGACAGCGGGGCCCTGATCGTCAGGCGTACGAAACATGATGAGGAAACCGTCACCGAGGTCGTCTACGGGCCCTCGGCCTGGGAGGGCGTGCAGGGGGACGGGTCGATCCAGCCACATATGTAGCCTCGACATACCTACATACCTACATGCCAGGCATATAGATATGCCATGCGCATACGTAGGCCGTTCGCATACGTAGACCTCTCGCCCCGCCTCCGTCAGCCCGTCCCCCGTCACCCCACCTCGCGCTGTGCCTCGTACAAGTTGCGCGGCCTGATGTCCTCGGGGCGGCCGTACGCCTCCAGCCTCGCGTGCAGCTCGCCCGTGAAGTCCGGTACGTCGATCTGGTCGAACTCGCGGACCTCGCTGATCCCCGCCGTCGCGCTGTACGGAGCGATCTCGTCGATCTTGATCAGCCCCGCGCGCCCATTGGTGACCGTGACGTTCCAGTGCGTGAACCGCGCCCCGTACAGCGGTCCCGCGATCGCGTCGCCGCCGTGCCGGCCGTCGTTGGTGACCGTGATCTCGGTCCGTACGTTGGCGAACGGCATCCCCCGGTGCGTGTCGAACGTCCCCATCTCCATCAGCCCGCGCGACCAGACGTTGTAGCTGGACAGGCCCTCGACATTGATGCCGTGGAGCTGTGTGCCCGCCGGCGCCGGGACCGTACGGCGCTCGATGACGAAGCCCTCGACCAGATTGTCGTGCGAGCCCTCGCGGCAGTAGTACGGATGGTGCGCACCGCGGCCCGCGACCCGGGTACGGCTCAGCGTGCAGGCGGACGCGGCGATCAGTCCGAAGCCGTTGTCGACATGGCGTACGACGACATCGTCGGCCCAGCAGTCGTACGCGCACTGGAACGCGACCCCGTTGTATCCCTTGTCCAGCAGATGCGGGGACTGCGGTGTCTCGACCGCCTCCAGCGTCAGGCCCTCCACGCCCGAGCCGGTCAGCGGTGTGACGAGCGTGGTGAGGCGCGGGTCCCACTCCGGGCGTACGTCCAGCGGGAGGGGTCGCTCCAGCGTGACCTTCCTGCCGCGTACGGACAGGACGCGTACCGGCCACTCGTACGGAACGTACGACGTCAGCTTGGTCATCGCGGCCCAGTCGTACGCCTCGGTGCCGGGGCCGCCGCCCGCCATGTGCTCCAGGAGGGTGTGGTCCGCGTCGTCCACGAGCCGGAGCAGCACGAGCTGTCCGCGCCTGAGCTTCGAGGCGGCGGAGGCGTCCTGGACGGTCACGCTCCGGTCGCCGCGCCGGGCGCGGCCGACGCCGGTGAGGGTGCGCCACTCGTCGCGCTTGTTGCCCGTCCAGCCCTCGAAGGGCCAGGCGCGCTCCTTGACGGCGGTGATGAGCGAGTCCCAACGCTCCTGCGGGCAGAGCCAGATGAGCCCGCCGGCCCAGGACCAGCTCGACTTGTCGCCGCCGTAGCGGCTGCCGTAAGGGCCGATCAGCTCGGTGAGGTTCTTGGTCGCGTGGAGCGTGGTACGGCCGCTGCCCGCGCCGCGCAGGACGACATCGCTGTGGCCGATCCGGATCACGTCGTCGATCCGGTAGGTGCCGGGCGGGATGGTGACCGTGCCCCCGCCGCGTTCTCCGGCAGCGGCGAGGGCACGGTTGATCGCGGGCGCGTCGTCGACGGAACCGTCGCCCTTGGCGCCGTACGCGCGGACATCGGCGACGACGCGGTGCCGGGGGAAGCGGTCGGCGCCCGCGCGCTGCCCGGCCTTCCCGACGTAGGGGATCTGCGGATGGGTGTATGGCGACTCGGCGAACTCCCGCCAGAGCGCGGAGGTGCGGGGCGCGCGGGGCTCGTGGGGCACGACAGGTGTCGTGGCGAGTGCCGTCCCCGGCACCCCGGCGGCGGCCACGGCGACGGCGCTGCCCAGCAGGGCGCGTCTGCCGATCGTGGGCCGGCCCTCTCGGCTCTGCCCCTGTTCCCGCCGCCGCTCCTGTCCGTACCCCATCATGTCCTCCATGTATATGAACACAGTTCAGGTGTGCGTCTGCGAGTGAGCATGACATGCCGTATGAGCGGCAGGGAAGAGCCGTGCAGCGCCGGGAAAGACCCGTGAAAGGACTCGTGCCGCGCCTCAGGCGACACTCAGGCCGATGGGTCCCGGGTCAGATGGGCGAACGCGTCCAGGTTCCGCGTGGACTCGCCACGGGACACCCGCCAGGCGTACTCCTTGCGGATCGCGCTCGCGAACCCCAGCTCCAGCAGGGTGTTGAAGGCACCGTCCGCCGCTTCGAGCACGGAGCCCAGCAGCCGGTCGATCTCGTCCTCGGTGACGGCGGCCAGCGGGAGTTTGCCGGTCAGATAGATGTCGCCGAGGCGGTCGACCGCGTAACCCACGCCATACAGCTTGAGGTTGCGCTCCAGCAGCCAGCGGTGGACGCCCTCGGCGTTCTCGTCCGGGCGGCGGATCACGAAGGCGTTGACGGAGAGCGCGTGGCGGCCGACGAGGAGGGAGCAGGTGGTGGAGAGCTTGCGGGTGCCCGGGAGAGTGATGACGTACGAGCCGGCGGCCGGGCTCTCCCATGTCAGCTCGGCGGAGGTCAGTGTCCGTACGAGGACGCGGTTCGCGTGCGCGACCTGATCCTCGGCCCGCTGCCCGGCGGTCCGCTGTCCGTCGGTCCGCTGTCCGTCAGCCATGGTGCGAGCGTACGCGACGGCGGTGATCGTGCAGGGCGGCCAGATACACGTCCGCCGTCGCCGAGGCCGCCGTGTCCCAGCCGAAGGACTCGGCGTGGCGCGAGGCCGCCGCGCCCATCCGGTCGACCAGTTCCGGGTGATCGACGAACTCCCGCAGCACCCGGGCGTACTCCTCCGGATCATGGCCGCCCACCAGAAAGCCGGTCTCCCCGTGCCGTACCGCCACCGGCAGTCCGCCCACCGCCGCGGCCACCACCGGCGTGCCCGTGGCCTGGGCCTCTATCGCGACCAGGCCGAAGGACTCGCTGTACGAGGGCATCACCAGCACGGACGCCGCACGGAACCAGTCCGCCAGCAGGTCCTGCCCGACCGGCGGCCGGAAGCGCACCACATCCGCTATCCCCAGGCGCGCGGCGAGCTTCTGGAGCCCTTCCGGCTTCGCCAGTCCCGTACCGCTCGGACCGCCGACGACCGGTACGACCAGCTTCCCGCGCAGCGCCGGACGCTGGTCGAGGAGTACCGCCACGGCCCGCAGCAGTACGTCCGGCGCCTTCAGCGGCTGGATACGGCCCGCGAAGAGCGGGATGAACGCGTCGAGCGGCAGCCCCAGCCGGGCGCGCGCGGCGGCGCGGCCGTCGGCGGGACAGAAACAGTCCAGGTTCACCCCGGGATGGACGACGGCCGCCTTGGCGGGGTCGGCGTCGTAGAAACGGACGAGTTCCCCGGCCTCCTCCGCCGTATTGGCGATCAGCCGGTCGGCGGCGCGGACGATCTGCGTCTCGCCGATGACCCGGGCCGCGGGCTCGGGCCGGTCGCCCTCCGCGAGGGCCGCGTTCTTGACCTTCGCCATGGTGTGCATGGCGTGCACCAGGGGGACGCCCCAGCGGTCGGAGGCGAGCCAGCCGACATGGCCGGAAAGCCAGTAGTGGGAGTGGACGAGGTCGTAGTGGCCGGGCCGGTGGCCGGCCCAGGCCTGCATCACCCCGTGGGTGAAGGCGCAGAGCTGCGCGGGCAGATCCTCCTTGGCCAGACCCTCGTACGGGCCCGCGTCGACGTGCCGTACGAGCACACCGGGGGCCAGTTCCACGGCGGGCTCCAGGCCGCCGGCCGTGGCGCGGGTGAAGATCTCCACCTCGATGTCGATGGCGGCCAGGCGCTTGGCCAGCTCGACGATATAGACGTTCATGCCGCCCGCGTCGCCCGTGCCCGGCTGGTGCAGCGGGGAGGTGTGGACGCTGAGCATGGCGACCCGCCGGGGCCGGCGGTGCTGACCGGGGAGGCGGAGGCGGGGCGATCGAGCCGGTCCTGTGAACGTGCCGGCGATACGGGACACGTACTGGCTCACGTCTACGGCCTCTCGCTCGGGGAGCCGCTCGGGGCACGGCGAAAAGGAGGGTGTGCGCTCCCTCCCAGGCTCTCAACAGCGGAATGGGCTCCTGCATTTCCGCCACCGTTTCCACTTTGCCAAATCATTACGGCGAACGGCTCAACCCTCCGGGGCCCGGCGGGGTGCTCGCACCGGCACACCGGTCCGGCCCGGAGCGGGGGCTGTCGTCGCCGTACGTCCCGCCGTCGCGGCGTGTCGTTACCCTCGTCCCATGGTGCCCCCGGTCCCGCCGTCCCGCCCGCCACGCCCGTCGAGCCCGTCCAGTCCGGTGGGCACCGTGACGCGGGGCACCACCCATCAGAACCGGCTGCGCCGTATGGACCGCTGGATCACCGCCGTGCACGGGTCCGCGCTGCGCCGCTCGGCGGGCGCGCCCGTCGTGGTGGATCTCGGGTACGGCGCCGCGCCCTGGACCGCGGTCGAGCTGCTGCGGCGGCTGCGTACGGCCGATCCCCGCACCGAGGTCGTCGGGATCGAGATCGAACCGGCCCGGGTCGCCGCCGCCCTCCCGTACGAGCGCGACGGGCTCCGCTTCCGGCACGGCGGCTTCGAACTGCCGCTGGACGGCGGCGTACGGCCGGTGCTCGTACGGGCGGCGAATGTGCTGCGGCAGTACGAGGAGGGCGAGGTCGCCGCGGTCTGGGCGCGGCTGTGCGCGCGGCTCGCGCCGGGCGGGCTGCTGGTGGAGGGCACGTGCGACGAGATCGGCCGGCGGCATGTCTGGGTGGCCCTCGGCCGGGAGGGACCCCGCACGGTCACCTTCGCGACCCGGCTCGGCTCGCTCGACCGGCCGTCCGATCTGGCGGAACGGCTGCCCAAGGCGCTGATCCACCGCAATGTGCCGGGCGAGCCGGTCCACGCGTTCCTGCGCGACTTCGACCGGGCGTGGGCGGCGGCGGCTCCTTACGCCTCGCTCGGCGCGCGGCAGCGGTGGGTCAGGGCCGTGCGGGAGCTGGCGGCCGGCTGGCCGCTCGTGGACGACGCGCGCCGGTGGCGGCAGGGCGAGGTGACGGTGGAGTGGACGGCGCTGGCGCCTCGATCCGGTGCCGGGTCCGGTGCCGGGGCGCGGTCCCATGCCGGGGCGGAGTCCGGGACCGGGTCCGGTGCCGGGGGCCGGTCCGGTCCCGACACCTGGTCCGGTGCCGACGTGGTGCCGGCGCCTCGTTCGGGTGGTTCGGGCAACCGGATGTGACCAGGGGGACACCATTGGGTGCCTGTTCGTCCACAGTGGGGTGAATGAGTCCTGTGAGGTGCGGGACCCCTCTGTCCCTTTGCCGGAGGACATGACACGATCACGACGGACGACAGCACTTGCTGACGATAGGTCGGCTAGGCGATGAAAGCGCGTTTTGAGCCGTTTTAAGCCAACTGGGCAGGCCGGCCCGATTGGTTCGGAGGGGGAGCTTGTGAACCGACGTCGCAGTGCCGCTGCCGCGATCACCGTGGTGTGCGCCCTGGCCGTTCTGGCGTCGCCGAGTCTGCTGAACCGCGCGTACGCGGCGCCGATGCCGCCTCCCGCGCCGGTTCTTCCCCTCGCCGCGCCCGCCGCTCTCAACGCGCCGTCCCCGCCCGCCGTTCCGCCGCCGCCGGTCGAACTCCCGCCGGGCGTCTCGTCGGTCACGCGGGACGGGAAGTCCCTCGACGACGTGCGCAAAGAGATAGACCGTCTCTACCGGAAGGCCGCGTCCGCGACCGACGCGTACAACCTCGCCGACGAGCAGACCAAGAAGCAGTCCGCCGAGGTCGTCTCGCTGGCCGAGGACCTCGTGCAGGGCCAGTTGCGGATCGACGCGCTCAAGGACCAGGCGGGCGCCGCGGCCCGCGCGCAGTACCGCGGCGGCGGGCTGCCGCCCGAGGCCCAGCTCATCCTCACCGACGATCCGCAGCTCTTCCTCGACGGCGTCGGACGAATACAGCAGGGCCAGAAGGCCACCAAGGACCTCATCGCCGAACTCAGCGCGGCGCAGGAGGACTTGAAGACCTACACCGCGGACGCGAGCACCCAGTGGGAGCAGCTCGAAGCCAACCGCGTGAAGAAGCAGAAGGCGAAGAAGGAGATCAAGAAGCAGATCTCCGCCGCCAAGAAGCTTGAGGCGGGCCTGGAGAAGGAGGAGCGCGCGCGGCTGGCGCAGCTGGAGAGCGACGCCGCGTTCAGGGCGCAGTCCGCCTGGCTGGGCTCCGGCGCGGTCACGGACATCAACCGCCAGGCGAGCACGTCGGGCAAGAAGGCGATCACCTTCGCGACGGCGCAGATCGGCAAGCCGTACGTCTGGGGCGCCGAGGGGCCGTCGTCGTACGACTGTTCCGGGCTGACCTCACAGGCGTGGGCGGCGGCCGGCCGGCCCATCCCGCG
>NZ_MAUD01000262.1 GCF_001700515.1 Streptomyces lushanensis | reverse complement strand
CTCGGTCGCGGATCCGCAGAACGGGAACCATCTCGTACCCAAGGAGCCCGACGCCGACCAGGTCTGGAGGATGCTCCGCGAGGACGTGGCCTTCGACTCCAACGGCGGCAAGGCCGAGGCTGGGAAGAGCAGGAAGCCGGCCGAACCCGTCTCCAAGGACCCGGCGGCCGAGCCCGCCGAGATCGGCGTGATCGTACGCAACGGCACCGGTGGCGGGGAGCGGAGCGCGGTGTCGCTCCGCGCCCCGCCACCGGTGCCGTTGCGTACGATCACGCCGATCTCGGCGGGCTCGGCCGCCGGGTCCTTGGAGACGGGTTCGGCCGGCTTCCTGCTCTTCCCAGCCTCGGCCTTGCCGCCGTTGGAGTCGAAGGCCACGTCCTCGCGGAGCATCCTCCAGACCTGGTCGGCGTCGGGCTCCTTGGGTACGAGATGGTTCCCGTTCTGCGGATCCGCGACCGAGGGCATGGTCGTCATCGTGATGCGGTTGGTCGGCACGCTCTTGAGCTGCATGGCCAGGCTGTACAGCTTCTTGACCGTACCGATCTCCTCGGACACCTCCAGCGACTTGGTCGCCGCCTCCGCCAGACCGGTCAGCCGCATGGTGTCGGTGAAGACGTTCTGCGACTTCAGCTCACGGATCATCGAGTTCATGTACATGTGCTGGGCCCTGGCCCGGCCGAGGTCGCTCTCGAAGGCGTGGCGGGTGCGCAGCCACTGGAGGGCCTGTTCGCCCTGGATGTGGTGCGGGCCCGCCGTCAGCTTGAGTCCGGAGCCGCCGGGAACGCCGGGCAGCGGGCGGTCCCAGACGTTGTCCTCGACACAGACCTCGACGCCGCCTATCGCGTCGGCCATGCTCACCACACCGGAGAAGTCGATCGTCATCCAGTGGTCGATGTAGACACCGGTCAGCTTCTCCCAGGTGCTCAGGGTGCAGCCGGCGCCGCCGCGCGCCAGTGTCTCGTTGATGATGGCGTTGGTCGCCGGGAAGACCTTGCCGGTCTTGGCGTCCTTGCACTCGGGGATGTCGACGCGCGTATCACGCGGGATGCTCACGACCGAGGCGTTCTTGCGGTCGGCGGAGACATGGAGCAGCATCTGCACATCCGCCAGGGGCGGGTTGCCCGCGGTGTCCTTGCTGCCGCCCAGCTTGACGTTCTCCGCCTTGGCGCGGCTGTCGGAGCCGATCACCAGGATGTTCAGCGGGGTCTGGCCCGCCGCGTTCGCGTCGGGCTTGGCGAGACCGGTGGAGCCGCCGCTGCGGTCGCCGCTGCGGATGTTGCCGTTGAGATGCCGGTAGTAGAGATAGCCGGCGCCGGCCGTGCCGAGCAGCAGCAGCGCGAGCCCGGCGGCGACCCAGCGGAGTACGCGCCAGGGACCGCGTTTCGCGCGGCGGCGTGAGGCCGTGGCGCCGCTGCCACCGCCCTCGCCACCTCGTCCGTCCTTGCCCTTGCCCTTGCTCCTGCCGGTCCGGTCGGCCTTGCGAGGGATCTCGGTGGAGGGGCTCTCGGCGGGCTGGGACTCGGGGGCCAGGGCCTTCCCGCCCGGGGCTGTGGCGTTCGGGGCTGTTCCGCCCGGGGCCGCTCCGCCGCCGTCGCTCTCCTGGGTGCCGGGCCCGGCAGGGAGGCCGCCGTCACCCGGGCCCGGCGGAGCCGCCGCGTCGCCCTCCGTGCCGGCGGCGCCGGTGCCGTCCGTGCCGCCGGTGCCGTCGGCGCCGGCGGCGGCGTCCTCGTAGAGGCTGTCGTCCCAGCCCAACTCACGAGGGTGCGGTATGTGTTCGTCCGCCCCTTCCCGTCTCACACTGCTCTGACGCACCAGACCCCCCTCGTCAGATCGTCCGTATGAGCCGGAGTTCCGGCGTCACTTGGCGCAGACCTGCTTGTCGGCTTCCACCTTCTGCACACCCTCCGGCGCCTTTGCCGGTCCGGTGATGGGCACCCCCGCGCCCTTGAAGTCCGCCCCGAGCGTCAGCGTCATCGCTTCCAGCCCCTCGGCGTCCTCCGTGCCCGGCTTCAGGGCCGCCGCGGGCAGCCCCATCATGTCCGCGAGGGCACGCGCCTGGTCGGCCTGGTTCGGCGCGTACTCCAGGGTCGTCCTGGGCAGATCCGCCCCCGGGGAATTGCCCTTGTTGGTGGACCTCGGTACGCCCTCTTCGTTCTGGAGCCAGGCCAGGGTCTCCTGCGCGGAGCCCTGCGGACCGCCGCCGTTGTAGACGTCGACGCGTACGTCCTCCGGCGCCGCCTTGGGACCCTTGAGCAGTGCCTCCTGCTTGCTCTTGGCCGCCTTCTCCTTCTGCTTCACCTCGGTGAGCGAGGTGTCGCTCCGCATCATCGCGAACAGCGGCTTCGCCTTGGCCTCGTTGACCACGACCGTGGCCTTGACGACCTCCGTCGGGTTGTCGACCACCGGCAGTGTGGTGAAGGTGATGTTCTTGGCGTCGACCTTGGCCAGTTCCTTGGCGAGGTCGCTGAGCTTGTTGATGCTGCCGATGCCGGTGTCGACGGTGAGCGCCTTGGTCGCGGCCTCCGCCAGGCTGAACAGTTTCTGGGGGTTCGTGAGGGTGTCGCCGGACTTCATCTGCCGGATCATCGAGCTGAGGAACTGCTGCTGCGTCTCGATCCGGCTGAGGTCGCTCTCATTGCCGAACGCGTGCCGCGTACGGACGAAGGCGAGGGCCTGCTCGCCCTGGATGATGTGCTCACCCTTGGGGAGCTTGAGATGCGACTTGGGGTCGTCGACGTCCTTGGCCACACACACCTTGACACCGCCGACCGCGGTGGACAGCGTCTTGACCGCGTTGAAGTCGGCCATCATGAAGTGGTCGACCGTGAGTCCGGTCAGTTCCTTGACCGTACGCATCGTGCAGCCGGGGTCCCGGCCGTCCTGGCCGAGGCTGCTGTTGAACCGGGTCTGCGGGGTGCCGGGGATGAGCTTGGTGCCCTCCGCCGTCTTCGTCTCGCAGTCGGGGATGTCCGTGATCAGGTCACGCGGGATGGAGAGCACCGTCGCGTTCGTCCGGTCCTTGGAGACGTGGAACAGCAGATTGGTGTCGGCGTGGCCGACACTGCCCGCGTCTCCGTAGCCCTCGTTGCCGGCGCCGGTCCGTTTGTCCGTACCGATCACCAGTATGTTGATGGCCTGGTCCTTCTTGAAACCGCCGCTGCCCGCGCTCCCGATGTCGATCTTCGCGATGTTGCCGTTGAGGTGCTGGTAGTAGGCGTACGCGCCGACGGAACCGGCGACGAGCACGAACGCCACCGCGCCGCCCGTCCACACCAGAGCCTTCTTCTTGCCCGACTTCTTCGCCTTGCGCTTGCGGCGGCCGGCCGCGGCGGGCGAGGTGTCGGCCGCCGGGCCCTTGCCCGCGCGGCGGCTGCGCTGCCCGGGCACGTCGGCGCGCGGCCTCTCGGCACGCGTCCCCGTCTCCTCGGAACGCGGCCTGGGCGTCTCGGAACGCGGCTCGGGCGTCTCGGTACGCGGCCCCGGCGGCCGGCCTTCGGAGGCCGTACGCGCGGCGCCGTCCCGGGGCGCGGCTGTTCTGCGGGCGCCCCGTTCCGGAGCGCCCCGTCTGCCGGCGCCTCGTGGCCGGGAGGAGGGCGGCTGCCCTGTGGAGTGGTCCAGTCGCAGTTCGTAGTTGCCGGTCTGCGGGTTGAGGACCCACTGGTCGGCGGGGTCGATCTCGTCCGCCTGTCCACGGCTTTGCGCATCCACGGTTGCTTGAATCCTCCGTCGGTGCCACGCGAGGCGCCTCCCCCAAGGCGCTCGGTCTATCGATCCAGCAGTGCAGGGCCTCGCGGTCCGATGCACCGGATCGCGTCACACTATCCGCACAGTTCAGCGTCGAACGACGCCAGTGACAAATTCCACGACGCTTACAAGCGGGCAATCTGCTCAATCCGCATGGACTGAAGGTCTTTGTTTGATTATTGCTTTACTCACACAGGCCTGCCGCGGCGTTTGAACCCTCGAAAGTGGGCCCGGGGTTCGGTGTCGTACCGGCGGTCGCGGTCGGTCCCGCGGTGGGAGCCGAACCGGTGGGAGCCGAACCGTCCGGCGTCGAACCGGCCGATGCCGAAGCGTCCGGCGTCGAACCGGCGGTGGTGCTCGCTCCGGCGGTGGGGCCGGCGTCGGAGCCGTCCGGTTCCTTCACGGAGACCGGTCCGTCCTCGCGCAGCCGCTCGAAGAGACGGTCCGCGTCGGGCTGGACGAGTTCGTCGCGGTTCCGGTCCACCCTGTACGGCTGCCGGGGAACGGTCATGAACCGCACGTTCTCCACCGGCACGCTCTGCATCGAGCGCGCCAGGTCGTAGAGATCGGTCAGCGAGTCCAGGCCCGGATCGGTGGTGATGGACTTCGTCGCCGCGTCCAGCACCGGGTAGAGCCGGGTCGGATTCAGCAGGACCCCATTGCTCCGCACCTTCTTGAACAGGGCGCCGAGGAACCGCTGCTGCCGTTCCATGCGCTGGGTGTCGCTTCCGTCGCCGATGCCATGACGTGCGCGTACGAAACCGAGGGCCTGCTCACCGTCGAGGGTCTGGGTACCGGCGGGCAGTTCGAGATGCGCCTGTATGTCGTCGACCGGCTCCTTGAGACAGACGTCGACGCCGTCGACCGCGTCCACTATGCCCTTGAAACCGTTGAAGTCGACCACCATGTGGTGATCGACACGGATACCGGTGAGCTTCTCGATCGTACGGACCGTGCACGCCGTGCCACCGAACTGGAACGCCCAGTTGAACTGCGCGAACCGGGCAGTGGTGCGGGTGCCGTCCGGCTTGCGGCAGCTCGGGATGTCGACCATCAGGTCGCGGGGTATGGAGACGGCGGTCGCGCTCTGCCGGTCCGCGGCGAGATGCAGCAGGATCGTGGTGTCGGAGCGCTGTGAACCGCTGTCGTCGCGCCCGTACTTGTCGTTGCCCTTGCCCGAGCGGCTGTCGGAACCGATGAGAAGGATGTTCTTCGCGTCGAGCACGATCGGGGTGGGACGCTCCTTCTCGTACGTACGCAACTCGGCGGCGGCGGAGGTGTCGGTGGTGATGTTGCCGTCGAGCTTCTTGTAGAACCACCAGCCCGCACCGGCGACGGCGAGCACCACGACGGAGGTGCCGAGCGCGGTCCAACGCAGCCAGCCGCGCCTGCGGTTGGCGTCCGATGGGACGGCTCCGGCATCGTTGTCGTCGCTGACCCGGTTGTCGGTGTCGGCCGGTTCTGCCGGCGTGCTGCCAGCACTGTCGGTCACGTCTGCGTCCATCCTTCAAGCCGTCGGCGGCGCACTGGGCCGCCGCCGGTTGCTGGGGTAGACGGGCGAACACCGCGCTTGGTTGTGCTGTACGTCGCTGTGAATTGCTGTGAATCGCAGGTGTCGCCGATCCTGTACGGCGCGGTGACGGTGTGTGTTACAGGGACGTTCAGTGGTGATGACGACGCGGTGCGCGGGCCGCCGGAGCCACGGCGGTGGTGGCTCCGAGTGTCCTCACCGTGCGCGGTGCGTCACCCGCTCGCTCTGGACACGCTTTTCGAGCCCGTCGGCCGGCAGCCTGTCCAGATGCCGGCACAGTACGACGGATCCGCTTGCCGCGAGGGGCGCGAACAGCCCGGCCGACAGCCCTTCCCAGCTGTCGTACGAGAGGTTCGACAGCAGCCGGGAGCCCGCGGCGAGTCCGCGCTCCTCGGCGTCCTTCCGCGCCCGCGCCACGAGTTGGGCCGACGTCAGCTCCGTACCGTCGACGGCGAGCGCGGGCGCGTCCGGGTCCACCGGCGCGTACGGCGCGAAACGGTCGCCCTGGCCGGGCACCTCGACCGCGTAGTCGACAAAGCCCTGCGGAGGCCGCGGGAACCGGCCGCCCAGCGGGCGCAGTGCCAGCGCCACACGCTCGCCGCCGCACGCGCGCGCCGCGTCGAGCGTCTCGGGATCGGGCCCGCTGACGACCAGATCGGCCGCGGCCGGATCGCCGCCGATGTCGACGGTCACACCGACCGAGGAACAGGCGAGCAGCCACACCGCGCTCTGCCAGTGCGCGGGCAGCAGCAGCGCGAGCCGGTCGCCGGGTGCCGCGGCGAGATCGCCCTGGAGCAGGTTCGCGGTCTTGGACACCCAATTGGCGAACGTGGCCACGGACAATTCGACGCGTTCACCGGTGGCGTCGTCGTAGAAGGTGACCAAAGGGCGGGCGGGATCCGTGGCGAGAGCGGATCGCAGCAGGTCGGCGGCGGTGCGAGGGGTGGCGTTCATCCGGGAAAGAGTACGCCGCGGGGCCGGGCGGCCACCGCCGTACCGGTGAAGGCGTCCACCGGTTGGACCGACACACCGTCAGTTTTCCCGGCGGGCGGGTCCGGCGGGCCGCGCCCAGGATCGGCACATGCGTGCCTACCTTGCGTCTTCGATCGGAGCGGTGTGCACCGCCGCGCTGGTCCTCCCGCTGTCACCGCCGACCAGCGCCCTCGCCGCGCCACGGGTCGCCGCTCCACAGGACGCCGGAGCGGCTGCCGCCGGGGCGGGCACGCGCGCCTCGCGTGCCGAGGGGTCCCCCGCGGTGTCCGCCGTACGTGCCGTGTCCGGCTCTACCCAGTCCCTCGCCCTGACCGCCCTCGCCTCGGACCGGGCGTCCGGCGCCCGCCCGGAGGAGGGCGCGGCACAAGGGCTGACCAGCCGTGACGTCCGGCCCTTCTCGCTGCTCGGTGTCGTCTGGGACGACGCCGAGGCCGAACTCCACGGCACGGTCCAGGTCCGTACGCGCGCCAGGAAGACGCACGGCTGGTCCGGCTGGCAGGCCCTGGACACCCACAACCGGGAACACGGCGCCGATCCCGGTACGACGGAGCGCGACGCGGCGGGTGTGCGCGGCTCCACCGCACCGCTCTGGGTCGGCGACTCGGACGGCGTGGAGATCCGCGTACGGGCGGCGCGGGAGCCGGGTACGCGGGAGCACGGCGGCGCGGGACCGGGCGCGGAGGGAGCGCCCCGGGAGCCGCTGCCGCACGGGCTGAGCCTGGAGCTGGTCGATCCGGGGAAGGACCCGGCGGGTCCCGCCGGTCGCCGCGCCACCGCGCTCCCCGCCCTGTCCAGGGCGCGGACCGGAGCGGGCCCCACCGGCGCGGGCCGTGCCGAAGCGGGCCGTGCCGGTCCGCGGGCCGCGAGGCCGTACATCGGACCGCGCCCGCGCATCGTCACCCGCGGCGGCTGGGGAGCGGACGAGTCGCTGCGCGAGAGACGGTTCGGCTACAGCAGGACGCTCACCGCGGCCTTCGTCCATCACAGCGCCACGGGAAACAACTACGGCTGCCGGCAGTCGGCCGCCGTCCTGCGCGCCGTCTACCGCTACCACGTCAAGAGCAGCGGTTGGCGCGACATCGGATACAACTTCGCCGTCGACAAGTGCGGAAACATCTACGAAGGGCGCGCGGGAGGCGTGACGAAACCCGTCAAGGGCGCCCACACACTCGGTCTCAACGCGAACACGATGGGCATCGCGGTGCTGGGAACGTACGGCGGTACGAATCCGTCGGTCGCCGCCACGACCGCGGTCGCCAGGCTCACCGCGTGGAAGCTCGGTCTGCACCGGGTCGATCCGCGCGGGAAGGTCACGCTGATCTCCAGTGGGAACGGCAAGTACAAGAAGGGAACCAAGGTCGGTCTCCGCGCCATCTCAGGACACCGGGACGGGTTCAACACCGACTGCCCAGGAACCAGGCTCTACGGGAAGCTCGGCACCACCCGGGCCACGGCGGCGCGTTACCAGGGCCGCTGACCGGGACGAACACTGGGCGGTTCCGGGTTCCCACGCAGGTATCCATGAACGTGTACGACGTGCGTCACGGCGTACACGGCGTACGACACAGCACACGGAAACGCCGGCCCGAGCGGGAAGCGGAGACGACACGGTGACAGAAGCGATCCTCCTGGTCGGCGGCAAGGGCACCCGGCTCCGGCCGCTCACGGTGCGCACGCCCAAACCGATGGTGCCCGCGGCGGGCGTCCCGTTCCTGGCACACCAACTGGCCCGCGCTCGGGCGGCGGGCGTCGCGCACATGGTCCTGGCGACGTCGTATCTGGCCGAGGTCTTCGAACCGTACTTCGGTGACGGGTCGGCGTTCGGACTGGAGCTGGAGTACGTGACCGAGCGCGAGCCGCTCGGGACGGGCGGAGCCATCAGGAACGCCGCCTCCCGGCTGCGCTCCGGGCCCGACGAGCCCGTACTGGTCTTCAACGGCGACATCCTGACGGGCCTGGACGTCCGCGCACTGGTCGGCGTCCACACGCGGACGGGCGCCGACGTCTCCCTCCACCTCACCCGCGTCGAGGACCCGAGAGCCTACGGCCTGGTGCCGACGGACGAGGACGGGCGGGTCACGGCGTTCCTGGAGAAGCCGCAGACGCCGGAGGAGATCGTCACGGACCAGATCAACGCGGGCGCGTATGTGTTCCGGCGCTCGGTGATCGACTCCATACCGCGAGGGCGCCCCGTCTCGGTCGAACGGGAGACCTTTCCCGATCTGCTGGCCGCCGGCGCGCACCTCCAGGGCATGGCCGACCGTACGTACTGGCTGGACCTGGGCACCCCCCAGGCCTTCGTCCGCGGCTCCGCCGACCTGGTGCTGGGCCGCGTCGCGTCCCCGGCGCTTCCCGGCCGCTGCGGCGAACGGCTGATCCTCCCGACGGCCTCCGTGGCCCCCGACGCCAAACTCACCGCCGGTACGGTGATCGGCGCCGGCGCGGTGATCGGCGCGGGAGCCCGTCTCGCCGCCACCGCGGTGCTGCCGGACGCGGTCGTCGAACCGGGCGCCCTGATCACCCACTCGCTCATCGGCGCGAACGCCCGCGTGGGCGCGCGCTCGGTCCTCTCGGGCGCGGTGATCGGCGACGGCGCGGTGGTCGGGGCCGACAACGAACTGCGGGACGGCGTCCGCGTGTGGTGCGACACGACGCTCCCGCCGGCGACGGTGAGATTCTCGTCGGACCAGTAGTCCCGGTCGAAGACCGTTCCCGGTCCGGCGAGGACACGAGCGACGTGAAGAGCAGGAGGGGCAGGAGGGACACGGGAGCGACCAGAGGGCGAGGGATACGGGAGGGG
>NZ_MAUD01000261.1 GCF_001700515.1 Streptomyces lushanensis | reverse complement strand
GCACCCCGCTGCTCGTGGCGCGGCTGCACGTCGACCTGTGCCGCCTCGCCAGTGCCATCTGTCCCGGCAGCGCCACCGGCTGAGCGACAGCCCCCGGGTGCCGGCCGTACCCGCCGTACTCCGCACCACCCCCTCGCGCGGGGGCCCGAGCCGCGCGCCCGTCACGCCACTCACGACAGGAGCCCATGCCATGGCCATCGAGGTCCGCATCCCGACCATCCTCCGCACTTACACCGACGGCGCGAAGGCCGTCGAGGGCAGCGGCGACACGCTCTCCGAGCTGTTCGCCGACCTCGAGACCCGGCACGCCGGCATCCGGGAGCGGCTCATCGACCCGGCCGCGGGCAACCAGCTCCGCCGGTTCGTGAACGTCTACCTCAACGACGAGGACGTCCGTTTCCTCGACGGCGTCGCCACCAAGCTCGCCGACGGCGACAGCGTCACCATCCTGCCCGCGGTGGCCGGCGGCGCGTTCGAGACGATCCCGGTCTGATGCGCTACGACTCCCCGCTGGCGGCGGTCGGCAACACCCCTCTGGTACGGCTCCCGAGGCTGTCCCCGTCGGACGACGTGCGGATCTGGGCCAAGCTGGAGGACCGCAACCCGACCGGCTCCGTGAAGGACCGCCCCGCCCTCCACATGGTCGAGCAGGCCGAGAAGGACGGACGGCTCACTCCGGGCTGCACCATCCTGGAGCCCACCAGCGGCAACACCGGTATCTCGCTCGCCATGGCGGCCAAGCTCAAGGGCTACCGCATCGTCTGCGTCATGCCGGAGAACACCTCCCAGGAGCGCCGCGATCTGCTGGCGATGTGGGGCGCGGAGATCGTCCCGTCCCCGGCGGCGGGCGGCTCCAACACGGCGGTACGGGTCGCCAAGGAGCTGGCGGCCGAGAATCCCTCGTGGGTGATGCTCTACCAGTACGGCAATCCCGACAACGCGGGCGCGCACTACGCCACCACGGGCCCCGAGATCCTCGCGGACCTGCCGTCCGTCACCCACTTCGTGGCCGGGCTCGGTACGACGGGCACGCTGATGGGCGTCGGCCGCTTCCTGCGCGAGCAGAAGCCCGACATCAAGATCGTCGCCGCCGAGCCGCGCTACGACGACCTCGTCTACGGGCTGCGCAACCTCGACGAGGGCTTCGTGCCCGAGCTGTACGACGCGTCCGTCCTGACCACCCGTTTCTCCGTCGGCTCGGCCGACGCGGTCACCCGTACCCGTGAACTGCTCCAGCAGGAGGGCATCTTCGCGGGCGTCTCGACCGGCGCCGCACTGCACGCGGCGATCGGCGTCGGGCGCAAGGCCGTCACGGCGGGCGAGAGCGCCGACATCGTCTTCGTCGTCGCCGACGGCGGCTGGAAGTACCTCTCGACCGGCGTCTACACGGCGGCCACCACGGAAGAGGCCATCGAGACCCTCCACGGCCAGCTCTGGGCCTGACGCCGCGCCCGGCCTCCGGCGCGGCGCCCGAGCGGACGCGGCCCCGGCCCCGGCGCCGACCTCGGCGCCGGACCGCGGCCGGTCACCGCCGGCCGGTGCCCCCTCGATCTCCGGAGCCCCGCCCCCGGCCCCCGCCCGATTCGGGCCGGGGGCCGGACGCGTCTCGGGAAGGGCCCGCGCACGCGCGCACGGGGCCCTCCGACGCCGCCGTCACGCCGCCGTCATCCCGCCGTCACCGTCCATCCGAACCGGTGACAGCACAGGTGAGTTCTCCCACAACGGACCGCTGTGGAGGAGCGACCAGCCGTTTCGCGCTTTACGCTCGACAAACCGCACAACCCCCGTCGCCCCCCTTCCACGCCACGGAGGTTCACGCTCCATGAAGCTCACCGTCGTCGGCTGTTCGGGCTCGTTCCCCTCCGCGGGATCGGCCTGCTCCAGCTACCTCCTAGAGGCCGACGGCTTCCGGCTGCTCCTCGACATGGGTAATGGCGCCCTTGGCGAGCTGCAGCGCCATGTTGGTCTCTACGACCTCGACGCCATCTTCCTCAGCCATCTCCACGCGGACCACTGCATCGACATGTGCGGCTACTTCGTCGCCCGCTACTACCGGTTCGACGGCGGACGCTGCGACGCCATCCCGGTGTACGGGCCCGAGGGCACCGAGCAGCGCCTCACCACGGCCTACGCGGACACCCCGACGGACAAGTCCATGAGTGAGGTCTTCGACTTCCACACGCTCAAGCCGGGCTCCTTCGACATCGGCCCCTTCTCGGTCCGTACGGAGAAGGTCGCCCATCCCATAGAGACCTTCGCCATCCGCATCGAGCACGGCGGCCGGTCCCTGACCTACTCCGGTGACACCGGTGTCTGCGAGCCGCTGGTCGAGCTGGCCGAGGACACGGACCTCTTCCTGTGCGAGGCGGCCTTCACCTACGGCAAGGAGGACATCCCGGGCCTCCATCTCAACGGCCGCGAGGCAGGCGCCCACGCCGCCCGCGCCCGGGTGGGCCGGCTCGTCCTCACCCACATTCCGCCGTGGACGGACGGCGAACAGAATCTGGCCGATGCCCGCGAGGTGTACGCGGGGCGTGCGGAACTGGCCGTTCCCGGCGCGGTGTACGACATCTGACCGGCCGCCAGTTCTCGCCCGATGCGCCCGACCGCTCCGAGCCGCCGGACAGGAACGGGCCCCGCCGTTCCTGACAACGGCGGGGTCCACGGGGTTCAGCGCTACGAGCGGCCCGAACGGCACGGGGCGTACGCGGTCCGCCGGACGGTCAAGAGGTCTCCTTGGCCTCGGCCTTACGGAGCTCGGCGAGTTCCTCGTCGGACTCACGGCCCGGCGTCGGAATGTCGAACCTGACGATGGCGAAGCGGAACACCGCGTAGTAGACGGCCGCGAAACCCAGCCCGACCAGCGCCAGCCCCCAGGGATTCGTCGCGATACCGAGGTTGAGGAAGAAGTCGACCGCGCCCGCCGAGAAGCCGAACCCGTCCCTCATCCCGAGCGCCCATGTCAGGGCCATGGAGACACCGGTCAGCACCGCGTGGATCGCGTACAGCGCGGGCGCGATGAACATGAAGGTGAACTCGATCGGCTCCGTCACACCGGTGACGAACGCGGTGAGCGCCAGCGAGAGCATCATGCCGCCCACGGCCTTGCGGCGCTCGGGCCGGGCGCAGTGGGTGATCGCGAGACAGGCCGCGGGCAGGGCGAACATCATGATCGGGAAGAAGCCGGTCATGAACTGCCCGGCCGTCGGGTCGCCCGCGAGGAAGCGGTTGATGTCGCCGCTCTTGCCCTCGTACGTACCGGCCTGGAACCACGGGAACGAGTTCAGCAGATGGTGCATACCGACCGGGATCAGCGCGCGGTTGGCGATCCCGAAGATGCCCGCGCCGACCGCGCCCGAGCCCACCAGCCACTCGCCGAGGTTGTGCAGACCCGTACCGAGGACCGGCCAGACATAGCCGAAGACGACACCGATGACCAGACCGGCGAAGGCGGAGAGGATCGGGACCAGCCGACGGCCGCCGAAGAAGCCCGCCCAGTCCGGCAGCTTCGTCCGGTGGAACCTCTGGTACAGCAGGGCGACGACGACACCCATGACGACACCGCCGAGGACCTTCGCGTCGACGGGCGCGTCCATCATGACGATCCTGCCGTCCACGACCTTCGCCTGCTGGGGCAGGTGGGAGTCGGTGAAGGTGCCCAGGACGTTCTTGAAGACCAGATAGCCGGCGACGGCGGCCAGCGCCGTCGAGCCGTCCGACTTCCTGGCGAAGCCGATCGCGATGCCGACGGCGAAGAGCAGCGGCATATTGTCCAGGATCGCGTTGCCGCCCGCCGCCATGAAACCGGCGATTTTGGTGATGAACGCCGGGAACGACTCACGGCCGAGCATGTCGGCGTTGCCGAGGCGCACCAGCAGGGCGCCGGCCGGCAGTACGGCCACGGGCAGCATCAGGCTGCGGCCGATGCGCTGCATCACCGCCATCGCCCGGCCGCTCCTGCGCGCCGAGGGATCCTTCCGCGCCGCGGCGGCGACGTCGGCCGTACTCATCAAGCTCCTCCAACCACTGCCCGGGACGCGGCGCGCGGCCACGTGGTCTACACCACTGGGTGGTGTAGACCTTTTGTAACACGGTGCGGGTTGCGCAAGGAACCTGCGAAAACTGTGGCCTGGGCCATAGCGGTCTCCGGAACGCGAGAGGGCGTGGATGCGGCGCGGCGAAACGCCTCCGCGCGGGCCCGGCCGGCTACGGCCCGGTGTTCTGCCCTTCGGTCTCCCGCTCCAGCTCCTCGGGCTCCCGTCCGGGCGTCGGGATGTCGAACAGCGTGATCGCGGCACGGAAGACCACGTAGTACACCACCGCGAAGCAGAACCCGATCGGAATGATCAGCCAGGGCCTGGTGTCCAGATGCCAGTTCACGACGTAGTCGATCAGACCGGCCGAGAAGCTGAAGCCCGCGTGCACCCCGAGCCCCCAGGTGATCGCCATCGACGCGCCCGTCAGCAGCGCGTGCGCTCCGTACAGCAGCGGCGCCGCGAACATGAACGAGAACTCCAGCGGCTCGGTCACTCCCGTGACGAACGAGGTCAGCGCCACGGAGAACATCAGCCCGCCGACGCGCCTGCGGTGCTCGGGCCGCGCGCTGTGCGCGATGGCGAGCGCGGCGGCCGGCAGCCCGAACATCATGACCGGGAAGAACCCCGACATGAACTGGCCCGCCGTCGGGTCCCCCGCGAAGAACCGGGTCAGATCGCCCATGACGACGGTGCCGTCCGGCTTGGCGTACTTACCGGCCTGGAACCAGAAGAACGTGTTCAGGAACTGATGCAGACCGATCGGAATGAGCAGCCGGTTGGCGAGCCCGAAGATGCCCGCTCCCCACGCGCCCAGATCGATGAGCCGCTTGGCGAACGCGGTCAGCCCGTCCCCGACCGGCTCCCACAGCAGCCCGAAGGCCACGCCGAGGAGTGTGCAGAGGAAGGCCATCAGGATCGGCACCAGACGGCGGCCGTTGAAGAAGCCGAGCCAGTCGACCAGTCTCGTACGGTGGAAGCGCTGCCAGACGACGGCCGTGAGCAGCCCGATCAGGATGCCGCCGAGCACACCCGGATTCTGCGGGACGCCGTCGGGCCGGTCCTCGGTCACCGAACCGCCGACCGGGAAGGCCGCCAGGACACCGTGGTAGACGAGAAAGCCGACGACGGCGGCGAGCGCGGTCGAACCGTCCGCCTTCTTGGCGAAGCCGATCGCGACGCCGATGCAGAAGAGCAGCGGCAGGCCGAACGCGCCGTCCAGGATCGCGCCGCCGCCCAGGCTGAGCACCTTCGCCGTCCTGTCCCAGAACGGGCCGTGCAGATAGGCGGAGAACAGATTGCCGAGGCTGACGAGCAGTCCCGCGGCCGGCAGTGTGGCCACCGGGAGCTGAAGACTCCGGCCGATCTTCTGAAGCCCCTGGAACAGCCCGTTCCACCACTTCCTCGTCCGTGGCGGCCTGGGCGCCGCCGTGCTGTCGCCGCTCATCGGGTCCTTCCGTCTGGTGGCGGTGGCGTTGGTGGAGCCCGAGTGGTGTAGACCAGTTGCGGTAGGCTCGCGGAGTCGGCCGGTCGCGGGCGGGATGCCGGTGATCGTCATCATTGGGTACGACGTGAGGGCGCGCCCGCGAAGATGGTCCAACTGTGCGTTACCGTGACGAAACGGTACGACAGCGACAGTGAGCGACAGTCAGGGAGAACACCATGGCCACCAAGGCTGAGAAGATCGTCGCCGGGCTCGGCGGGCTCGACAACATCGAAGAGGTCGAAGGCTGCATCACCCGCCTCCGCACCGAGGTCGTCAACCCGGACCTCGTCGACGAGAGCGCGCTCAAGGCCGCGGGCGCCCATGGAGTCGTCAAGATGGGCACCGCGGTCCAGGTGGTCATCGGCACGGACGCGGACCCCATCGCGGCCGACATCGAAGACATGATGTGACGAACACGATCCGCGGGAGGTGAAGCGCTTCCTGCCCCCGGGGGACGGAGCCGCCGTCCTCCGAAGGCCGGGCCCGCCGTCGCCGCCCAGGGACCCCGGGAGCGGCCCGCGGCGGTGCACCGGGACCCCGGGAGAAAGCGCGTGCCGATAGGCTCGCCGCATGTCACGAATCGACGGCCGCACCCCCGAACAGCTCCGTCCCGTCACCATCGAACGCGGATGGAGCAAGCACGCCGAGGGCTCCGTCCTCATCTCCTTCGGTGACACGCGGGTCTTCTGCACCGCCTCGGTCACCGAAGGCGTCCCGCGCTGGCGCAAGGGCAGCGGCGAAGGCTGGGTCACCGCCGAGTACTCGATGCTGCCCCGCTCCACCAACACCCGCGGCGACCGCGAATCCGTACGCGGCAAGATCGGCGGCCGTACCCACGAGATCAGCCGTCTCATCGGACGCTCCCTGCGCGCCGTGATCGACTACAAGGCGCTCGGCGAGAACACCGTCGTCCTCGACTGCGACGTCCTCCAGGCCGACGGCGGCACCCGCACCGCGGCGATCACCGGCGCGTACGTCGCACTCGCCGACGCCGTCGCCTGGGCCCAGGGCAAGAAGATCATCAAGGCCGGCCGGCGCCCCCTCACCGGCACCGTGGCCGCCGTCAGCGTGGGCATCGTCGACGGCGCGCCACTCCTCGACCTCTGCTACGAGGAGGACGTGCGCGCCGAGACCGACATGAACGTCGTCTGCACCGGCGACGGCCGGTTCGTGGAGGTCCAGGGCACCGCCGAGGCCGAGCCCTTCGACCGCAAGGAACTCAACGCCCTCCTCGACCTCGCCACCACGGGCTGCACCGACCTGGCGGTACTCCAGCGCGCGGCCCTGGAACAGGCCCTGTAACCAGCACCCGTGAGGGCGGCGGGCAGGCGCGGCGGAGCGGGCCCGGAAGGCCGACTCCCCCGAGGGGAAAGGCAACCGGGAAGACCCGCACCGCGTCTCCCACCGCACGGGCGCACGGACGAACCGTGCGCCCGTCCGCACCCTGGGGAGGAACCCGCGCCATGTCCGCGCCCATACGCCGACACCGCATCACCCTGATCCTGGCCGCCGCAGCCCTGGCCCTGCCGCTCACCGCCGGCTGCGGAGCCCTCGACAAGGCGATGGACTGCGTGGCAGCCGCCGACGCCATCGCCACCAGCGTCAGCAACCTGGAACAGGCCGTCTCCGGCATCGGGGACAACCCGCTCAAGGCGGACGAGGCCCTCGATGACATCGACGCCGAGCTCGACAGCCTCAAGGACAAGACGGACAACGCCGACCTCGGCAAGGCGGTCGACGACCTCGGCAAGGGAATCGAAAGCGTCCGCACGGCCATCGAGAACGGCGATGACACCCCCGACCTCACGCCCGTCTCCGACGCGGCGGCCGAGATCGGCAACATCTGCACCCCCTGACAGGCACACCGGCCGGGACCGGATACTGAGGACATGACCCGCCTCATCCTCGCCACCCGCAACAGCGGGAAACTCACCGAACTCCGGGCCATCCTCGCCGACGCGGGTCTGCCTCATGACCTCGTCGGCGCGGACGCGTACCCCGACATCCCCGACGTCAAGGAGACCGGCGTCACCTTCGCCGAGAACGCGCTCCTCAAGGCCCACGCGCTGGCCACCGCCACCGGCCTCCCCGCCGTCGCCGACGACTCCGGCCTCTGCGTCGATGTCCTCGGCGGTGCGCCCGGCATCTTCTCCGCCCGCTGGTCGGGCACCCACGGCGACGACACGGCGAACCTGAACCTGCTCCTGGCCCAGCTCTCCGACATCCCGGCCCCGCACCGCACGGCCCACTTCGCCTGCGCGGCGGCCCTGGCCCTCCCGGACGGCACGGAGAGAGTCGCCGAGGGCCGCCTCCTGGGCACCCTCCGCACCTCCCCCACGGGCACCGGCGGCTTCGGCTACGACCCGATCCTCCAGCCCGACGGCGACACCCGCACCTGCGCGGAACTGACCGCGCCGGAGAAGAACGCCATCAGCCACCGCGGCCAAGCCTTCCGCGCCCTGGTCCCGGCACTCCGGGAACTGCTGAGCTGACGCCTTTCCCGCCGAAAGGCGCGGCACCCGTCCTGGATGCCGCGCCTCTTCGGTGTGGGCCCGGTGGGACTCGAACCCACGACACACCGGACCTAAACCGGCGCCCTCTTTGCCAGCTGGGGTACGGGCCCGCAGCAGTCAGCTTACTGCGCTTCCCCGGCGAAGCCTCGCGGAGGTACGCGTCCGGCCGCGGCACGAGGGGCAGGGGTGGCACGGAGACGCCACCGGCTTCCGGTCGTCGGCCTGCCGCTGCACCGGCGCACGGCGCAGCCGAAGTTGACGGAAAGTCACGTCCGGAAATCGGATCGGAGTTGTGCCGCCTCGGCCTCCGTGGCCACCGACGGTGGTGAGCCCGGCAAGGGGAGTTGGGCCGTTTCCTTGGTCAGGGCTACCGCAACGACCCCCACCAGCGCCGCCGCCATCGCGTAGTACGCCGGGGTCAGATTGCTGCCGGTGGCGCTGATCAGGGCCGTGATCACCAACGGGGTCGTGCCGCCGAAGAGGGATACGGAGAGGTTGTAGCCCACGGAGAGCGCGCCGTAGCGGACCTCCGTCGGGAACATCGCCGGGAGCGCCGCCGACATCGTGCCGAGGAGGCACACCAGCGACAGGCCCAGCATCAGTACGCCCGCCGTGATCGCCGGGACACTGCCCCCGCCGATCAGCAGGAAGGCCGGCAGGGAGAGGAGGAGGAAGCCGAGCATGCCGGTCATCAGCAGCGGCTTGCGGCCGAAGCGGTCGCTGAGGGCGCCGACCCGGTTGATGATCAGCAGCAGGAACGCCATCACGCCCAGCAGGACGAGCAGTCCGCGCGTGTCGCTGTAGCCCAGTTCGTCGGAGAGATACGTCGGCATGTACGACAGCAGCATGTAGTCCGTGACGTTGTACGCGCCGACCAGCGCGACGCACAGGATCAGCGTCCGCCAGTACCGCCGGAAGATCCTGGCCAGGTCGCCCCTCGCCGTCTCCGCCCTCGCCGCGCCTGCCGCACCCGGGTCCGTCGCGCCGGCCGCCCGCGCGCTCTGCGACTCCAGCTTCCGGAACGCGGGCGTCTCGTCCAGCCGTAGCCGCAGATACAGGCCGACCAGCCCCAGCGGGCCCGCGACCAGGAACGGCAGCCGCCATCCCCATGCCTCCATGGCGTCCGCGCCGGCCCAGGCGTGCAGCGCGGTGACCAGTCCCGCCGCGCCGATGTATCCGCAGAGCGTGCCGAACTCCAGGAAGCTGCCGTAGTGGCCCCGGCGCTTGTCGGGCGCGTACTCCGCGATGAACGTGGACGCGCCGCCGTACTCACCGCCGGTGGAGAAGCCCTGGACCAGCCGGAAGAGGATCAGCAGGGCCGGCGCCCAGAAACCGATCGCCGCGTACGAGGGGATCAGGCCGATGGCGAAGGTGCCGGTCGCCATCATGATCATCGTCAGCGCGAGCACCTTCTTGCGGCCGATCCTGTCACCCAGGGGGCCGAAGACCATGCCGCCGACCGGCCGTACGAGAAAGGCGACGGCGAAGGTCGCGAAGGAGGAGAGCAACTGGACCGTGGGGTTCCCCGACGGGAAGAAGACATGCCCGAGCGTCACGGCCAGATAGCTGTAGAGGCCGAAGTCGAACCACTCCATCGCGTTGCCCAGGGCGGCGGCCTTGACCGCCCGTCCGACCGCGCGTCCGTCGGTGACGGTGACGTCGAGGGCGCCGCCGGACCGGTGCGGCACCGCGCCGGGGCCGGCCTCCTCGTCGTGCTCCTGGCCGGCCATGGCGCGGGTCCCTTCCTCGGGCGAACGTGTGGAGACGTGTCCGAGGGAACCTTCCGCACGGTCAGGGCGAGGGCAAACCGAAGTCCCACGCACGTGGGACCCCGGTCACGGTCACGGGCCGTCCGGGTCACGGGCCGTACAGACCGGGGGCGAACCGGTCACGGGCCGTCCGGGTCACGGGTGAACCGGCCATGGGCGATACGGGCCACGGCCACCGCTCACGCGTCCCCGGTGCCGGCGTCGCCCCGGCGTCCGTCAGATGCCGAGATCCTTGATGATCTTCGCCACGTGCCCGGTGGCCCGCACGTTGTAGAACGCGTGCTCCACCTTGCCCTCCTCGTCGACGACGATCGTGGAGCGGATCACGCCGGTCACGGTCCTGCCGTACGACTTCTTCTCGCCGAAGGCCCCGTAGCTCTCCAGAACGCCCTTGGCCGGATCCCCGACCAGCGTGACCTTGAGGTTCTCCTTCTCACGGAACTTCGCCAGCTTCTCCGGCCTGTCGGGCGACACCCCGATCACGTCGTACCCGGCGTCGGCCAGCAGCCCGAGGTTGTCCGTGAAGTCGCAGGCCTGCTTGGTGCAGCCCGGGGTGAGGGCGGCGGGGTAGAAGTAGACGATGACCTTCCGGCCCTTGTGGTCCGCGAGCGAGACGTCCTTGCCGTCCGCGTCGGGCAGGGTGAAGGCGGGGGCGGTGTCGCCGGGGTTGAGTCGCTCGCTCATGGTTCTCCTCGGTGGAGGTCGGGTGTACGTGGCCGAGCGTAATCGGGGGTGCCGTCGGGTGCGGCGACGGCGAAGCTGACAGACTGTCGAGGAAGTACTGCTGAAGTACTGAGAAGGACTACCGGACACGACGACGGAGGCAGCGCGGTGTCGGATTCCAGGACCCCGGCGCAGATCGAGGCGGACATCGTCCGCAGGCGCGGGCAGCTCGCCGAGACGCTGGACGAGATCGGGGTGCGGGTGCATCCGAAGACGATCGTCGGCGACGCGAAGGCCCGCGTGGTCTCCAGCGTGGATCACACGGCCGGACGCGCGTTCGTCGCGGTGAACAGGGTGGTGTCGGGGGCACGGGCGCCGTTCATCGGACTGGACGGCGGGCCGCGGCTGGAGCGGCTGGTTCCGGTGGCGCTGCTCGCGGTCGGCGTCGTCGGGCTGCTCGCGGTGTCGATGCGGCGGCGCAAGCGCTGACGGCGCGGTGGCCGGCGCGCGGCGGTCGGCTGCACCGGCACGACACCGGCGCCGATGCCGACACCGATGCCGACGGCGCCTGTGGCGTACGGCTTACCCCTGTGGCGTACGGCACGGGCGTAAGCAGGTAGGTTCTGACGCGTGAGCGAGAAACCCCACAGCCAGCACGACAAACTGCCCATCCGTATGCTCCACGACCGTGTCCTGGTCAGGACGGACATCCCGGAGGGTGAGCGGCGCTCGTCCGGCGGCATCGTCATTCCCGCGACAGCGGCGGTCGGCAGGCGGCTGGCCTGGGCCGAGGTGGTGGCCGTGGGGCAGAACGTACGGACGGTGGAGCCCGGGGACCGGGTGCTCTACGACCCCGAGGACCGGGCCGAGGTCGAGGTGCGCGGGGTGGCGTACGTACTGATGCGGGAGCGCGATCTGCACGCCGTCGCCGCCGACCGGTTCGAGGGCTCCGAGGACTCCACCGGGCTCTATCTGTAGCCGCCGTGGCCGCCGTAGCCGCTCTGGTCGGCGCGCGGCCGTCCGGGGAAGGCGCCGGCCCTGCCGAGGCCGGCGGTTCCGTACCGGGAAGCGGAACCGATGCCTCCCGGTACGGAGCCGCCGGAGCCGCCCGTATCCCCGTTCCACTGCGACGACTGTCCGCGCGCTGATCCCTGGACCTGTCCCTGGCCCGAGGTCTGCCCCGTACGGTCCGCGCGGTCAGGGTGCCCCTGGGCTCCCGCCCCCTGGTGCTGCCCCGGGACGCGGGCGGCGCCGCCGTGTCCGCCCGTCGGGCCGTGGGCCGGGACTCCGGGCCGGGCGACGGACCAGTCCTCCGACCGTCCGCGCGGCTCCTGCTCCTGCCCGTACTCCCCGTCGCCGGACCCGTCCGTGTCACCGGATCCGTCCCCGTCGCCGTTCTCGTCCCCGTCCGCCCGGCCTGCGGTGTCGCCCGGCGCTCCGCCGCCGAATTCGCCGAACGGATCCGATCCGTCCTCCGGTGACAGCATCTCCTCGGCCCCGTTGTCCAGCTCCAGGTCGAAGTCCTCGGTCCTGGTGTCCCTGAGGGCGGCGGCCGTGTACCGGCCCCAGATCTCGGCCGGCGGTCCGCCTCCGTTGATACGGGGCTGGCCCAGTGCGCCGTACAGCGGTCTGTGCGCCGCGGTCTTCGGGTCGGCGCCCATCATCGCGACGACCGTGGCAAGGTTCGGGGTGTAGCCGGCGAACCAGGCGGCCTTGTCGTCCTCCGCCGTGCCCGTCTTGCCCGCCGCGGGACGGCCGGCCGAGAGGGCCGCGGTGCCCGTGCCGCCCTCGACGACGCCGCGCAGCACCGCCGTGGTGGTGTCGGCGGCCTCGCGGCTGATGACCTGCCGCGGTTCCCGGTGTGGCAGTTCGACCTTCGTACCGTTCCTGCTGACCTTCTGGACCAGCGTGTAGGTGCCGTGCCTGCCGTGGTTGGCGAGCGTCGCGTACGCCTTCGCCATGTCGAGCACGCTGGCGCTGGCCGGGCCGAGCGCGATGGACGGGGAGGCCGTCAGATCGGGCGTGTTGCTGGGCAGGCCCAGGGCGATGGCGGTGTTTCTGACGGTGGCCGGGCCGATGTCCTGGGCGAGCTGTGCGTAGACGGCGTTGACGGACTTGTCGGTGGCCTCGCGGAGGGAGAGCGGACCGTAGTTGATCTCGTCCTCGTTGGCCGGCGCGTAGCCGGTGGGCCCGTCCACGCCCTCGACCATGCGCTCGTTGTTGCCGTCGTAGACGGTGTTGGGCGTGATGGGCTCGCCGTACCGCGTCCGGGAGTCGTTCTCGACGGCGGCGGCGAGGACGAACGGTTTGAAGGTGGAGCCGACCTGGTAGTCGCGGCGCGTCGCGTTGTTGACGTACTGCTTGGTGTAGTCGATCCCGCCGTACATGGCGACGACCTTGCCGGTCGTGGGATCGACCGAGGCCCCTCCGACACGGACATTGCGGTCGGCCGCGCGGCCGGAGTCGAGACGGCTGAGGACGATCTCCTCGACGGCCTCGCCGAAGGCGTCCTGCTTCTCCCGCTCCAGCGTGGTGGTGATGCGATGGCCGCCGGCGGCCAGGGTGCGCTCGTCGATGATCTTGTTGCTGACGAGATACTCCTCGACGGCCTGGACGACATAGCCGCGCTGTCCGGAGAGCCCGCTGCTGGAGTGTCTGATCTCGCCGGGTACGGGGAAGGCCAGCGTGGCCCGCACTGACGGTTTGAGCCAGTGCTCCTTGACCATGCCGTCGAGGACGTAGTTCCAGCGGGCTTCGGCGGCCGGCCGGTTCTCCGGGTGGACGACGACGTCGAAGTCGCTGGGCGCGTTGAGCAGTGAGGCCAGATAGGCGCCCTCGGCGAGGTTGACGTCCTCGATGTCCTTGCCGTAGTAGGCCTGGGCGGCGGCCTGGATACCGTACGCGTTGCGGCCGAAATAGCTGGTGTTGAGATAGCCCTGGAGGATGTTCTTCTTGCTCTCCTCGCGATTGAGCTTGATCGCGATGAAGAGTTCCTTGCCCTTGCGGACGACGGTCTGTTCCTGGCCGAGGTAGTAGTTCTTGACGTACTGCTGGGTGATGGTGGAGCCGCCCTGGGTGCCCTTGCCGGTGACGGTGTTCCAGATGGCGCGGACCATGCCCACGGGGTTGACTGCGGGTTCGCTGTAGAAGCCGCGGTCCTCGGCGGCGAGGACGGCTCGCTGGACGGCCCTGGGCACCTGGGCGAGCCGGATGTTCTCGCGGTTGATCTCGCCGTCGCGGGCGATCTGGGTGCCGTCCGCGTAGAGATACAGGTTCGACTGGAGGGTGGCCGCGGTGTTGGCGGCCGGGATGCCGACGAGGTGGTAGCCGGCGATCAGGCCGCCTCCCACGAGGAGCGTCCCGAACAGGAGGGTGCCGAGCAGCGCCCGCCGGGTGGGGACGAGCCGGCGCAGACCGGTACGGCGGGAACGCTTTCGCTGTTGGCTCTTGTCCGCCGGTGGGAAGCGGGAGATCTCGGGGGCGGGGGCCGAGTGGTCTCGTGGGGCCCAGCCCTGCTGCTGTGACACGTCTGACACATCGCTCATAAGTGTGGAGACTCCTCGGCCGCGGCCGGGGGATTCGCCCTCTCCGGCATACCGGTGTCGTATCAGGCGATTCGCGGTGCGGCCCCGAGAAACGCGGTGCGGCCCCAGGAAGCCCCCTGAAACAGGGCCAGAACGGATGAGCGCCACCGTCCGGAACGGGCGAGTGGCGCAGTCCCGGCGACGGGTCGCGGCGGTCCGATAAAGGGTCGCGGCGGCTGATCCCGGTGGACTAGGGTCGTGCGCTTTGGTGCCGGGTGCGGGTGCGGCCCTTCGCGTGCCGCTGACGGCGGCTCGACGGCGCGGACGGCGCGGATGTCACACCGGACACGCGTGACACGGATGAGGCGAGGGAGGTGGGGTGTGGTGCGGCTGTATGTCGTGGTGGCCGCGGGTGGGTTCCGACGCTATGCCACCTACCGTGTGGCGACCCTGGCGGGAGTGTTCACCAATACGGTCTTCGGCTTCATCGTGGCGTACACCTATACGGCCCTGTGGGACGAGCGTCCGCGCCTCGGTGGTTACGACCTCTCCCAGGCCGTCACCTATGTGTGGCTCGGCCAGGCGCTGCTGATGGCCTGCGCCATGATGGGCGGCGGTTTCGAGGACGAGCTGATCGAGCGAATCCGTACGGGTGACATCGCCGTCGATCTCTACCGGCCCGCGGACCTCCAGCTCTGGTGGCTGGCCGGGGATCTGGGCCGTGCCGCGTTCCATCTGCTGGGGCGCGGGATCGTACCGATGGTGCTGGGCTCGTTCGCCTTCGAACTGGCGCTCCCCGCCGATCCGCTGACCTGGCTGGCGTTCCTCGTCGCCGTGCTGCTCGGTGTCGTGGTCAGCTTCGCGATCCGTTTTCTTGTCGCGCTCTCGGCGTTCTGGCTGATGGACGGCGCGGGAGTGGCCCAGATGGCGATGCTGGCCGGGATGTTCTTCTCGGGGCTGCTGCTGCCGCTCAATCTCTTCCCCGGTCTTCTGGGCGAACTGGCGCGGGCGCTGCCCTGGTCCTCGCTGCTCCAGGTCCCGGCGGATGTTTTCCTCGGTACGCACACCGGATGGGATCTCGCCGGGGCGTACGCGTTCCAGGCGGGCTGGGCGCTGGCGCTGCTGGCGGTGGGACGGCTGCTCCAGTCCGTCGCGACACGGAGGGTGGTGGTCCAGGGTGGCTGAGGAAGCGGTGGCCGGGGAGGGAGCCGCGGCCCCCGTCCCCTTCCCGGCCGCGGCTCCCTCCCCGGCCACCGCTTCCTCAGCCACCCTGGACCACCACCCTCCGTGTCGCGACGGACTGGAGCAGCCGTCCCACCGCCAGCAGCGCCCGCGCCCCGCCCGCCTGGAACGCGTACGCCCCGGCGAGATCCCATCCGGTGTGCG
>NZ_MAUD01000260.1 GCF_001700515.1 Streptomyces lushanensis | reverse complement strand
CTACGGGTGAGGGCGCCCGGGTGGGCGGCGCGCAGGGTGCGGTAGACGGCGGTCGCGAAGTCGTCGTCGTACACCCGCAGCGCCACCCGCAGCCCGGGCGCGACGGAGCGCGCGTACAGCGCCGCTTCGAGATTGGTGGTGTCGGCGCTGGTCAGGGCGAGCAACGCGTGCGCCCGCTGGATCTTGGCCGTCTCCAGCACGCCTTCCTGGGTCACGTCGCCGAGGACGACCGGCACCCGCAGGCTGCGGGCGAGGGCGATGCCCCGCGCGTCCGGGTCCTCCTCCACGCAGACGACGGGGATGCCCAGCTCACGCAGCCGCACCAGCACCCGGCTGCCGATCTTGCCGAGCCCGAGCAGCACCACATGGCCGGAGATACCACGCGGCGGACGGCGCAGCGCGGAGGCCGTGCGGAACGTTCCCAGGGCTTCCAGCACCGCCGCGATCACCACGGGCAGCAGCAGAAGTCCCGCGGCCCCGGAGAGGAGTTGGAGTATCTGCCGGGCCGCCGGCTCGCCGACCGCCGGATCCCCTATGGCCAGGAGATCGAGCAGCGTCAGATAGGTCGCGCGCAGCGGATGGACACCGGTGAGGACCCAGAAGGCCACGGCCAGGGCGAGTACGGCCATCAGGATCCCGGCGAAGGACCAGCGCACCCGCCGGGAGAACAGCGAGCCCAGCGGCGCGCCGCGGCCGGCGAGCCGACGCGCCGGCAGATCGGGGCCCGCGTGGGACACCGCCTCCAGGACCACCGTGCCCCGTCCGGTGGCGGCGGCGGCGCTGGCGTCGTCGGGCAGCAGCCGCGGCCCTTCCTGACCGCTGTTGTCCGAACCCTCCGCGCCCGCGGGGTCGTTGGTCGTGGCGGAGAGCAGGGCGAGGGTGCACAGCCCCGGGTCGGCCACCTCGCCGGGACCCGGCGGAGTGCGTTCCACGGCCCGGAGCAGCAGACCGTCGGCCCTGACGACCTTGCTGGTGCCCGCGACGGCGGTGGCGGCCAGCGCGGGCGCCGCGGTGTCCGCGTCCGAGAGGACCGTGGTGGACGCGTCGAGGGCGGCCGTGTCCAGACCGGGTACGGCGACGGCGGCGGCCTGGTCGAGCAGCGCTTCCAGATGCTGGCCGAGTTTGCGGTTGTAGAGCCGGATGACAAGCCGCAGTTGGGGATTGAGCCGGCGGGCGGCGAGCGCGGCCCGGATGTTGATCTCGTCGTCCCCGTGGACCAGCGCGAGCGCCGCCGCCTCCCGTACGCCCGCGTCCACGAGGACCTCCTCGTCGAGGTCCAGCGCCTCGACGACACGCGCCGCTTCGGCCCTCCCGGTCCCGCCGCCCGCCGCCCCGGGCGGGGCCGGAACCGTACGGCCCACCGCCGCCGACATCCTCCCGATGAAGGCGGACGCCCTGCCGGGCGCCACGAGCGGGGTGGCCGGAAGGTGGGCGCGCGCGGGAGGCACGACCAGCGTGACCTGCTCGCCGTAGACATCCCGCAGCTCCCCGGCGAGCCGCTGGGCCAGGGTGTCGTCACCGCAGACGACCATGTGGCCCGCCGGCGAGCCGAGTTGGACCTGATGAGGAAGGGACACGGTCACATTGTGCTGGTTCCTCGCGGGGGTCCGCCGAGTCCGGGTCCCGGCCGGCCGGTTCGTCCTCGACACCGCACCACCGCCGGCCCCGCACCGCCGGGCGCGCCTGCCTGCCCCGCACCGCACGGCGGGGACCGGCGGCCCGCACACGGCCGCCGGCCCCCGCCGGAACGCACGTGGGCCGCCACCGCACAGCGGCCCCACAGGAGGTGAGGCGTCAGCTCGTCACGGAGTAGGAGTGCGCTCCGACTCCCGCGAGCGCCCCCTTGTCCACGATCAGATACTCGTCGCGCAGCGGAGTCCCCGCGAAGAACGACTCCAGGATCTCCCGCGTGCCCGCCGCGTACCGCGCCTGCGCCGAGAGCGAGGAGCCCGAGATGTGCGGCGTCATGCCGTGGTGCGGCATCGTCCGCCACGGGTGGTCGGCCGGCGCGGGCTGCGGGTACCACACGTCGCCCGCGTACCCGGCGAGCTGTCCGCTGCGCAGGGCGCGGTCGATCGCGTCACGGTCGGCGATCTTCGCGCGCGCGGTGTTGATCAGGTACGCGCCGCGCTTCATCGTCGCGATCAGCTCGTCGCCGAAGAGGCCCTCCGTCTCGGGGTGGAGCGGAGCGTTGATGGTGACGACATCGCAGTGCGGCACCATCGCGGCGGCGCTCTCGTGCCAGGTGAGCCCCAGCTCCTCCTCCACCGACTCGGGCAGCCGGTGCCGGTCGGTGTAGTGCAGGCCGACGTCGAAGGGCGCGAGCCGGCGCAGCACGGCGAGCCCGATACGGCCCGCGGCCACCGTGCCGACCTGCATGCCCTCCAGGTCGTAGGAGCGGGCGACACAGTCGGCGATGTTCCAGCCGCCGTCCAGGACCCACTTGTACGAGGGCAGGTAGTTGCGTACGAGCGACAGCGTCATCATCACCACGTGCTCGGCGACGCTGATGCTGTTGCAGTAGGTGACCTCGGCGACGGTGATGCCCCTGGCGATGGCGGCGTCGAGGTCGACATGGTCGGAGCCGATACCCGCCGTGACGGCCAGCTTCAGGTTCTTGGCCCTGGCGATCCGCTCGGCCGTCAGATAGGCGGGCCAGAACGGCTGGGAGATGACGACGTCGGCGTCGACCAGCTCCTGGTCGAAGACCGAACCCTCCCGGTCCTTGTCCGAGGTGACGACCAGGGTGTGCCCCTGGGACTCCAGGTAGGAGCGCAGACCCAGCTCACCGGAGACACTTCCCAGCAGGTGGCCGGGGGTGAAGTCGATGCCCTGGGGGGTGGGGGTGGTCTGCCCGCCGGGGTAGTGGTCGATCTTCGGGAGGTCGTCCCGGGCGTAGGTCTTGGGGTATCCGTCGACCGGGTCGTCGTACAGCACGCACAGCACCTTTGCCATGACTGCGGCTCCTCATCGATTGCTGCGGGAAGGTGCTTCCACCCTCCTCCGAGCCGTGACCATGGTCAAAATGAACCTGTCTATGTCGGGATAGAGCCCGGCTATCCCACCGCTGTCCCGGTGCCGTCCACGCGCTGTTCCGGCAGGTCGGCGGGGTACAGATAGGTGTCGAGGAGGTCGTCGAGCGCCTCCCGTACGCCCGCCTCCCTGGCGATTTCCAGCAGTGCTCTGGCCAGTACGGGTTCGGGGCTGCGGTCGGCGATGACCAGACCGACCCGGGGGCCGTGCGCCGGATGTGTCACCGGGACCACCCGCATACCGTCGGGGACGCCGAACATGTGGAGCCAGGCGTGGGAGATCACGCTGGACCACCGTCCGGCCGTGAGATGCGCGTACAGGGCGGCGACGGAGTCGGTCTCGATCCCCGGGACCACGGCGGTCACCCCGTCCGCGGCGAAGTACTCGTCCATGATCAGGCGGTTGCGCATCTGCGGGGAGAGCAGACACAGCGGCAGTTCGGCGATCTCCGCCCACCGTGCGCTCAGCCGTCCCTTCATCGGGCCGTCGTGCGGGGTGAGCAGCAGATAGCGCTCCTCGTAGAGCGGCGTCCTGCGTACCTGGCCGAGGCTCTCGTCGTCCAGATAGGTGAGCGCGATGTCCAGCTCGAACTCGGCCAGACGCTGGGTGATGTCCCGTGAGGAGAGCGAGGCGAGCGAGACACGCGCCTGGGGGTGCCGCTCCACGAACGGTGTGGTGAGCAGCGAGGCGGCGGTGAGCGCGGTGGGTATGGCGCCCATCCGCAGCGTGCCGGCGAGTCCGCCGCGCATCGCCGACAGCTCGTGGCGCAGCGCGTCGCGTTCGGCGAGGATCCGGTGTGCCCAGAGCAGCACCCGCTCGCCCTCGGGCGTGAGTCCCTCGAAGCGCCGGCCCCGGCGCACGATGGGTACGTCCAGCTCGTTCTCGAGCTTTCTGATCGCGGCGGACAGCGAGGGCTGGGAGACGTAGCAGGCCGCCGCCGCGCGAGCGAAGTGCCGTTCCCTGGCGAGGGCCACCAGGTACTCCAACTGACGCAGCAACATCGCTCGCTCCCTGCTCTCCGGGACCGTTCCCGGGGACGTTTCTCACATGGCGACGAGAGTCACCTCGGTGGCCTTGACACTGGTCCATACGGGTACGCCGTCGGCCAGGCCGAGTTCGGCGGCGGCCTCGGGCGTGATCTCGGCGACCAGGTCCGGTGCCTCGTCAGAAGTGATCAGAACACGCAGCCGGCTGCCGAGGGCGGTGATCTCCCTGACCGTTCCCGGCCAGATGTTGCGGGGGCTGCCCGCGGGCCGGTTCCGGTGGACGGAGACGGCCTCCGGCGCGATGACCGCCAGCACGGCCGTGCCGTGGGCCGGCGGCTCGGCGACGATCAGCCGTCCGCCCGCGGCCAGTTCGAGCCCGCCGGGGCCGAACGTGCCCGGCCAGGCGTTGCGGCCGAGCATCCTGGCCACCCAGGGCGAGCGCGGACGGCGGGTCACCTCGGCGGGTGAGGCGTCCTGGAGGGCCAGTCCCTCGTCCAGTACGAGGACCCGGTCGGCCAGTGAGATCGCCTCGACCGGATCGTGGGTGACGAGCAGACAGACGCCGCCGAAGCCGTCGAGATGGCCGCGCAGGGTGTGCCGTACCCGGGCACGCGTGGTCTGGTCGAGAGCGGCCAGCGGCTCGTCCAGGAGGAGCAGCCGGGGGCTGGCGGCGAGCGCGCGGGCCAGCGCGATCCGCTGTGCCTGGCCGCCGGAGACCTGGTGCGGCTTGCGCCGGGCGAGATGGCCGACACCGAGCCGGTCGAGCCACTGCTGGGCGACGCGCCGGGCCTCGGCCCGCCGCATGCCGTGGGCGCGCAGTCCGTACGCGGTGTTGGCGAGCGCGCTGAGATGCGGGAAGAGGGCGCCGTTCTGCGGGACCCAGGCGACACCGCGGCGGTGCGGCGGCAGCGAGGTGACATCGAGGTCGCCGAGGCGGAGCCGGGCATGGGCGCGCGGGGTGAGACCGAGGAGGGCGCGCAGCAGGGTGGTCTTGCCCGCTCCGTTGGGTCCGACGACGGCGATGGTGGTGCCGGGCTCGGCGTCGAGGGTGAGCCGGTTGAAGCCGGTGACCTCGGCGTGCAGCCGCCACCGCTCGTGCCGTTCCCGCGAGGGGGGAGGTCCGGGGGCCGCCGCGGCGCCGGCGTCCCGGTCCGGTGGCAGTGCCGGCCCCGGTGGCACCGCCGGTTCTTCGGAGACCTGGCCGGGACGGGGTGCGCGGTCGACGGCACCGGTCGTCCACCGTCCGCGCAGGGCGACCAGGACGGCCATGGCGATGGCGAGCAGGAGCAGCGAGACGGAGGTCGCGGCCTCCGGCGAGTTCTGGAGCAGCAGATACACCTGGAGCGGCAGGGTCTGGGTGGTGCCGGGAAGATTGCCCGCGAAGGTGATCGTGGCACCGAACTCACCGAGCGCGCGGGCCCAGGTCAGCGCGGCGCCGGCGGCCAGACCGGGAGCCACCATGGGCAGTGTGACGGTACGGAACACCCGTACCGGCGAGGCGCCCAGCGAGGCGGCGGTCTCCTCGTAGGCGGGCCGCAGCCCGGCGAGGGCACCTTCGAGGCTGATGACGAGGAACGGCATCGCCACGAAGGTCGAGGCGACGACGGCGCCCGAGGTGTGGAACGGCAGGGTGAGCCCGAAGCTCTCCTCCAGCCAGGGGCCGAGCAGCCCGCGCCGTCCGAAGCCCAGCAGCAGGGCGACACCGCCGACGGTGGGAGGCAGCACCATCGGCAGCAGGACCAGTGTGCGCACCAGCGTCTTGCCCGGGAACCGCACCCGGGCCAGCAGCCAGGCCAGCGGCACGCCGAGCACCAGGGAGAGCCCGAGCGAGGAGAAGGAGACCAGCAGCGACAGCCTCAGTGCCTGGACCACCTCAGGACTGGTGAGATGCGTGGCCAGTTCGCCCCAGGAGGTACGCGCGAGGATCCCGATCAGCGGCAGCAGCAGAAAGGCGATCGCGAGCAGCGCGGGCACCGCCAGCGCGACCGGGGCGCCGGGACTGCGGGTGCGGGTGCGGGAGCTACTCATCCGGTTCCTGGACTGAGAGGTCGGCGGACTTCGGGGGCGGGGGGCTTTTCGAAGGGCTTCGGAGGACTTTGAGATCGGCGGGGCGGTGCGACGG
>NZ_MAUD01000259.1 GCF_001700515.1 Streptomyces lushanensis | reverse complement strand
CCGCCCGCGCCCGCCTCGGTGCGACCGCCCCCCTGGTCTCCACCGGACTCCTGCTCACCGAGGACCACGACCGTCCGTTCCTCGGCCGTGCCCTCCGCGTGCCGGACCGGGTCACCGCGCATCTCCTCGGCGATGACACCCCCGACCCCCGCGTCGCCGATCTGCTCGCCCCCTGCCCGCCCGTCGCCGGTGCCGGGGACGCGGCCCCCTTGGCGCGCGCGCTGGCCGCCGCGATCCCGCTCGTCCACCTGAGCGAGGACCAGGGCGGCGCGGGACCGGCCCTCGCCGCCACCGCCCTCACCCTCGCCGGCCGCCCCGCCCTCGCCCTGGACCTGGCACGCCTCGCGCTCGACCCGGCCCCCGCCGAAGCTGTCCGTACCGCCGTCCGGGAGGCCCGGCTGACCGGTGCGGGCCTGGTCTGCACCCCGGTGGACGCTCTGGGGCGCGAACACGTCGCGCTTCTGAGGCAGTTGACCGAGGCGCCCGTCCCCGTCATCCTCGTCGGCCGGGCACCCTGGGACGCCGCCTGGTCCACCCGCCCCCCGCTCCTGCTGCGTGCCCCGCGCGTCGAGCCCACAGCACGGGCGGCCCTCTGGCAGGACGCGTACGGAAAGCCGGTACCCGGCACCGTCAATCTCCAGAACATCCTCTCCCCGTTCCTCCTCACCCCCGGCCAGCTCACCCAGGCAGCCCGCAGCGCCGCCCAGAACGCCGTCCTGGACGGGGGAGAGCTGCGGCCCGAGCACGTCCGCCTGGGCGCCCGCGCCCAGAACGCCGCCGGCCTCGACCGGCTCGCCCGGCGCGTCGAACCCGGCGTCGGCTGGGACGACCTCGTCCTGCCCTCCGACGTCCTCACCCAACTGCGGGAACTCGGCGCACGGGCCCGCCACCGCGACCGGGTCCTGGGCGAGTGGGGCATGCGCCCCGGCGGTGCCCGCGGCCGGGGCGTGGTCGCGCTGTTCGCGGGCGATTCCGGTACCGGCAAGACGATGTCCGCCGAGGTCATCGCCGCGGACCTCGGCCTGGACCTCTACACCGTCGACCTGTCCACCGTGATCGACAAATACGTCGGCGAAACCGAGAAGAACCTCGAACGGATCTTCACGGAGGCGGCAGGAGTGAACGGAGTCCTCCTCTTCGACGAGGCGGACGCGATCTTCGGCAAGCGCTCCGAGGTCAAGGACGCCCACGACCGCTACGCCAACGTCGAGAGCGCGTACCTCCTCCAGCGCATGGAGTCCTTCGACGGCCTGGCGATCCTCGCCACCAATCTGCGCGCCAACCTCGACGACGCCTTCACCCGCCGCCTGGACCTGGTCATCGACTTCCCCGTACCCGACGCCGATCAGCGCCTTGCCCTGTGGGAACGCTGCCTGGCGCCCCTGCTGCCGGACAGCCACGGCCTGGACCTGCGCTTCTGTGCCGAGTCCTTCGAACTCGCGGGGGGCAACATCCGTTCCATCGCCGTCACCGCCGGCTACTCGGCCGCCGAGTCCGGCTCCCCGGTCACGATGCACCAGCTGATCCACGCGGTCCTGCGTGAGTACCAGAAGCTGGGCCGCCTCACCCTGGCCAGCGAATTCGGCCCGTACATGGACCTGCTCGTCCCCTGACCGGAGGAGAACCGCTGTGCGTGCTCGTGCTTACGACGAACAGGTGACGGGGGAGGGGCGGCCCGAGCGGATACGGCGTGGCGCCGCGGCGGTGCGCGGAGGCGAGCCGCACACCTCGCCGTACGCGGCGCTCATCGCTCTCCAGCGGACGGCCGGGAACACGGCGGTCGTGCGGCTGCTGGCCTCGGGGCGAGGGGCGGTCGTACAGAAGGTTCCCGAGCGCGGACACGTGGAGCGGCGGGCCGGAAGACGACAGGCGGCGAACAACTCCCCGTACTCGGGCCGGCCGCAGTCGGCGCGACAGCAGGCGCAGCAGGGCTTCGACCCGGCCGAGGCCCGGCCCCGGACGCTACCGGGCCAGGGACCCAACGGCGAGCGCATCTGGAGCGGCACCAGGAGGGACATCGGATTCGACGCGAACACGGTGGACACGGTGCTCGGCGCCACGCCCAGCCAACTGGCCAACGGGCGGACCGAGTACCGGTGCGCGAAGTGCGCCACCTTCATCCCCCGCAAGAGCGACAGCACTCCGGCGGACGGCGATCGCCATGTCACCATCGACCACATCTCGGAAATCATCGCGTACGTCCAGAGCAAGGCCGCGGAGCTGAGCTGGGCGGTCAACGGCCATCCCGTCCGCGCGATCACCCGCGACGAGGCGAAGACATGGGCCAACGACCCGGCCAACTTACGGGTGCTGTGCGCGCAGCCGTGCAACGGCGGAAAGCGAGCAGCCCGAAGCGCAAGCCGCCGGTACGACACGAACAAGGCGGTGTGGTGGGCGACGTAGACCCCCGGACCGGGCCGGCGGTTGCACGCGCGTGACTGTCCCTCCCGCTATCCTCACACCTTGACGACGCGCACCCGGTTGCCGCAGAGCATCACCATGTCCTCGGGATCCGAGGTCAACACCACCGTTGGCCCGGTTGCCCGCAGCGCGGTCGCCGCCACTACGGCATCGATGGCGTATTTGTGCCCGTGCAGACCGGTGTCGGCCAACAGCGACATCGCCATGCGGCCAGTCTCCTCGCTGACCGGCTCCACCGCCAAACGGGAGACCGTCCAACTGAACCGAGCCGCGTTCACACGCCCGTGATGGGCCTCGATGAGCGTGAGGACGCTGACGACGACTCGCATGTCCTCCTCCTCCGCAGCGCGGATCAAGCCCATGACTTGCCGGTCATTGAGCACAGCCTTGGACAGGCCTTCGCTGTCAAGGACGAGCGTCCCTGTCTGCGCCATCAGGCCGCGTTCCCCTCGCTGTCGGCATCGCCGCGCAGCAGGGCTCGGGCCGTATTGATCTCAGCCCGACTGAACGCCCCGTGCTCGGCCTCGTGCTCGGCCGTCAATTCCGCGAGGTTGTCCCGCTCGATCTGCCGCTGCACTGCGGCGTCCACGTAGGCCGAGAACCCGCGCTTCCCGACCCGAGCCCGCACTGCCGCGATGTTCCCGACGTGAAGGCTGACAGAGACGTTCGAGGTAGGTCCCTCGCCAACGCCGAAGACCGGTTCGTTACTCATGACAGCCGATTCTAATACATGGACTACGAGAAGTCCGCTGGGGGTGGGGACACCGCCGCCGATCACATGACTACCGCCGAGCAGACACTGGCCCCTGCTGTGCATGGCCCTGCGGTATGGATGGGCGACACTCTGCGGCGAGCAATGCCTGCGTATTTGTCGAGAGCGGAGCCGAAGAGGCTCACCATCGAAAGCCGCTCGAATGTCAGGAGGAGTGGGGCATCGGCTGCGCGTATCCCCACTTGTAGATCCTCCCGTCGGTAAAGGAGACACTGAGTACGGTTCGCTGCACGTCTTCGACACCGTCCCGGAGGTAAACGGACGGCACGTCGATTCCAGTGATGAGGCGTAGTTCCTCGGCCACGCTGCCGCGCAGGTCTTCCTCCTCGATGAATTCTTCGACGAGATTGTCGAGGGAGATAGGTTCGCCGAAGCGGTAACAGATCGCCGGAGCGAAGTCCTCTCCCATTTCACGCCACTTCTCCCGGGCGAAGGGGAGATCCTCCGGGCCGCCGAGCGCGAGGCCCATGATGTCGCCGAAGCGGATGGTGCTGTTGTACCGCACTTGGTGATCCTCATCTCCCTCCCCGCCTTGCAGGAGCAGTCCCGCAGCCTTGGGAGACCCGATCAGAAACAATGGGTCCACGGCCGCTCGACGCACCTCCGCGCTCGGGTCGTCCAGCGCCCGGGACAAATGATCCAGGGAGTGCTGATCGAACACGATCCGGAAGGCGCCGACCGCCAATGCCCGGCAGGTGTCATGCTCGGCGTCGAACAGGGGATACAGTGCCGTAGCGCCGCTGTGATCGTTCATCGTCGCCAACGCTGTGACCGTATTGACCAGGAGCAGAGGCCATTCCGGGTTGTCCGGCTCGTTCCGCTGTTCCGCCAGTACCGTGCTGAGGGCCTCGCGAGCGTCCGCACTGGACGAGCCGTGGAGCGCCTCGGCGGCGGCGGCTCGGGTGGAGGACATCTCCGAGACGTCGGTCAGTCGCTCCACCACGAAGTCCAGGGCACCCACGCCCTCGCTCCTGGCCAGAGCGTAAAAGACACTCCTCATCACGCCGGAGCCTGCTGCGCCGGCATTGGCGAGGAGTATGGGGAGTGCATCGGGATAAGTGCTGCGCCGGATCACATCGTAGAGCGCAGGAAGATGGAATCGAGCCTGCTCGTTTGCATATTCCATGACCTGACGCAGGGCCTCTGGTCCGGCCTCCACCAAGCCCCGGACTGCTGGTTCGGCATCCTCGTCCGCCATGGCCTGCTGGATTAGGTTGTCGAATTCATTCATGGAATCACCCCGCTACGGAATGTCCTTCATGATTTCGGGCTTGAGCCAGTTCTCGAAGAATGTGGTGATCGGGCTGTGTTGGCCACTCCTGATGAATATCAGGTTGCTCAGGTCGTTTCCTCCCCCCCAGTTGACCGGCTTGATGTGGTGTTCTTCCCATCGGCCCTGGGCGAGCCGTAGATCCTCCCATCCCATGCCGTGTTGTTGCTCAACGGCGAGCTTCGCGCCGTTCTCGGCCAGATGTTTCTCCCCTGGTTGCGTCCAGGAAGGATGCGCCTGAACCAGTTTCGCCTTTTCTATGTCCTTCTGCCGGAGCAGTTCGGTCCGCCAGGTATCCGTAAAAACGGCACCTCCGGTGTTCCCACTCGGGACCGAGTAGGCGCCCGTAGGGCGAGGAACATTGCTGTCGGCACGCTTGAGGAAAGCGTTGCCCGGGTGCGCATCGACTGCCCGCAGGCCGTCGTACCTGCTCCAGGCAGCAGGTAAGAGATCGCTGAATTTGCCGGTGAAGGCATTAGGCCCGGTTTTCTGCGCCTTGTACAGACCAGGGCCGCCACCCGTGATTTTGTCCGGAGGGCTCTGCTTCTTCGGGTTGATGACCGCTTCGAAGTGAATGGTCTTCTGCTCCGGAGTGTCCTGGTCCACCACCAGAGTCAAGGAAGACAGCTTGTGCCGGCGGCTGATCGCCGGCAGACGGCCTTCGATGTCAGACACATCCGACTTCGGCTTCACCAGGCTGCGCGCGTCGCGCAGTGCCGCGTCCAGGGCCCGTTCCTGCTCCTGGGGACTACGTTTGTCCTTCTTCTGCGGCTTGAGCTTGCTCCAGAGGGCTTTGCCCTTTTTTACGATGAAATCGACGATTTTGTCGATCGCCTTGTTGACCGGGCGGGCCACCGCGGTGAAGACCTGTTTGACCTTGTTGGCGAGGCCGCCGATGCCGAGGAGGGCGGCGAGGAAGCCGATGAGGAGGGGGATGCTCGCGGCGAGGGCGCCTTCGATGAGGGCGGGGACTCCGCCCTGGCCGCCGTTGGCTATGGCGATGACCGCGTCCAGGACCGAGTTGACGAAGCCGATGAGCTCGGCGCCGCGGGTCACGATGAAGGTGACGATGTCGATGATGCCCTTGACGGCACGGACGAAGGCCGAGGCGGGGGTGAGGAGCGAGACGATCCAGGCGATTCCGGCGGTCAGGACCGTGGGGATGAGGTAGGAGGTGAGTTTCTGGAGGATCGTGGTTTTGAGGTCGCCGACAGAGGCCTTGATGTGTTCGACGGCGCCGGCGGGGCCCTCCTTCTGGAGGGACTGGGCGACAGGGACGGCCTGTTCGGCGGCGGCCATGGCCTGTTCGGGGACGCCCTTGCGGGTGATGCGGGCGCGGATGTTGGCCCAGGTCAGGCCGAGCATGGAGGCCAGGAGCTGGATGATGCCCTTGAGGTCGAACTTGGCGGGCAGGTTGAGGCCGGCGCCGGCC
>NZ_MAUD01000026.1 GCF_001700515.1 Streptomyces lushanensis | reverse complement strand
CGGCGCCACCGAGAAGGCGTACGCACTGCGCGCGGGCGAGCGGGAATCGGCGATCGAGACCGTGCCGTCCCCGGCGGTGGCGCTCCAGCGCTGTCCCTCCCACCACGCGGCGGTCGCCAGCAGGGGCGCGTCGTCCAGCAGCAGCTCGGCGCCCGTGTCGGAGACCAGGACCGCCACCCTGTGCCAGGCGCCGGGGGCCGGCCGCTCCGCCGCGACCAGGTGCTCGCCCGCGATCCGCAGGGCGAGGCGTCCGTCCTCCAGGGCGACCTGGAGCGAGTCGGGGTGGTTGCCATGGGTGATGATCACCCCGGTCTGTCCGGGGGCGTCCACCTGTACGGAGAACAGCAGCACGTCTCCGTTGCCGAGTCCCACCGTGCCGATCCGCAGATCGGTGGCGGGCCCTACGGTGTACTCCGCGGCGTCCTCGCCGGTGTGGTGTTCCGCGTCCCCGACGGGTTCCGTCCCGCCGGTGGCGGCGCGGCGTACGGCGATCTCCCTGACGCGGCAGGCCGCCCCCGGCGCCCGTACCCGCCCGGAGTCCGGTGTCGAGTGGTCGGGCAGCTCCGACTCCAGCAGCATCGGCTCGGAGTCCTCGTCCCGCTGGATACCGGGGACACGGGGGCTGCCCAGACGTATCCAGCGTTCCCCGATCGGCAGGAACTGCACCTGGCGGGGCCGGTCGGCGACGGCCTCGTCGCGGATCCGCTCGGTGGTGAAGTAGTCGTGGTGGTGCCCGTCGTTCCACGGAGTGCCGTAGAGCCAGCCCCAGTCCACCTCCGAGTGGGCGAAGGGAGCCAGCAACTCCTGCTCCACCGCCGCCGTCACGGGCTCCGACGTGGTGTTGCGCAGCACGAGCCGCCACAGCAGCCTGCTCCGCTCGTACCCCATACGGACCTCGGTGGTGACCGTCAGCGCGCCGGCCGCCGCCGCGCGCCCGACACCCCAGGGCGCCCAGCGCAGCCGCTCGGCGACCGGCACGGAGCCGTCGATCCGCAGCGCGCCGGTGTGGTAGCCGCCGCTGTAGGGCGGGAAGGCGAGCCAGGACAGCGAGGTGAGATCGCCGTTGACATGGCCCTGGCCCCACTGGTTGCGCAGGGACGGCAGATGGTTCAGCTCCGCGCGGCCGGTCCATCCTCCGGCGAGTTCGTCCAGGGCGGGGACGCCGTCGATCGGCCGGTTCACTTGGACGCTCCTGACATGAGTCCGTGGATGAACTCGCGCTGGCTGACGAGATATCCCACGACGGGGATGACAGCGGCGAGGAACATGATCCCGAACAGCTGGCTGTAGTCGGTCGAGTAGGCACCGAGGGAGACATAGATCCCGGTGGTGATCGTCTGGCCCTGGAGCGGGCCGAGGATGAACTGCGGGTTGAGGAAGTCGTTCCACACCCACAGCCCCAGGAAGATCGCCACGGTCGCGGTCGCCGGACGCACCACGGGGAAGACGATGCGCCACCACAGCCGCAGATCGCCCGCGCCGTCCATCCGCGCGGCCTCGACGACCTCGCGCGGGATCGTCCGCAGGAATCCCACGTAGACGAAGACGGCGAAGGAGAGATAGCCGCCGCCCACGTTGGACAGGATCAGGCCCGCGTAGGAGTTGGCGAGACCGATCGAGCGCAGCAGGGTCACGATCGGCAGCAGCACCACCTGCGGGGGGACCATCAGCCCCAGCGCGAACACGGCGAGCAGGGCGCCCCTGAGCCGGGGCGAGCGCTCGGAGATGTAGAAGGCGAGCATGGAGCTGAGCGGGACGAGGATGACCAGGGTCGCCGTGGTCACCATGATCGAGTTGAGCAGCCCCGCCTGGACCAGGTTGTCCGGCCGGCTCAGCGCGTTGACGATGTTGTCGAAGGTGAACGGAATCGGCGGGGCGGCCGGATTCGAGACGATCTGGTCCTGCTTCTTGAACGCGCTGACGAAGGCGACGTACACGGGCAGGATGAACGCCAGTGTGATCAGCCAGGCACCGATGAGATGCGACCTGCCGCGCAGCCGGGAGCGCGCACGCGGCGCGGAGTGACCGGGGCCGGTCGAGGGCGCGGTCCCGGCGGAGGCCGCGGACCCGGTGGGCCTCCCGGTCCTGACGGGCCGTGTGGTGGGAGCGCTCACAGGTTTGTCTCCCTTCGGCGGAGCAGTGTGGTGACGCCGTAGGAGACCACGGCGGTCAGCGCGAGCAGGAACATGGCGATCGACGAGGCGTAGCCGAACCGGTTGTCGGTGAAGGCCACGGAGATCAGATAGAAGGCGGTCGACTGGGTCGACTCCGCCGGGCCGCCACCGGTGAGCACGGCGACCACGTCGTAGAGCTTCAGTGTGGTGATCAGGCACAGGACGACACTGATCGTCGTGCCGGGCGCGATCATGGGCAGGGTGACGTGCCGGAAGCGGCCGAGAACACCGGCGCCGTCCATCCGGGCCGCCTCGTACAGCTCCTGCGGTACGGACTGGAGCGAGGCGGTGTAGACGACGGTGGCGAACGCGATGGTGATCCAGCTGACGACCGTGCACACCGACAGCACGGCCAGTTGTGAGTCACCGAGCCAGGCGACGGGTTCGTCGATCAGGCCCACCTGGGCCAGTGCGCTGTTGAGCAGGCCGTTCTGGGTGAGGATGCTGCGCCAGATGAATCCGACGATGACACCGGACAGCACCTGCGGGATGAAGATCAGGGTCCGCATTACCCGGTAGTTGGCCGAGGAACGGTTGAGGACGATCGCGAGAAGCAGGCCAACCGTGTTGGCGACGACCGTGACCGCCACGACCACGATCATCGTGAACAGGAGACTCGACAGGAGCCGGTCGTCCGACAGCAGTTCGCGGTAGTTGGCGAGTCCGACGAAGGCACTGCCGGCCTGAAGGGGATTCTTGTCCGTGAAACTGAGGAAAAGGCTCTGCACCAGCGGGTACAGAAGGAACATCCCGTACAGGATGACCGCGATCCACGCGACGGGCGCCAGCCCGAGGCTTCGGCCTGTTCGTAGAGATCGTGAGGGCACAGCGTGATCCTTTCTGCCCCGGGAGCGGAGGCGGGGCCGCGGGCTCCGGCGCCGTTACGGTGTCAGGTCCGTACGGTGCCGGAACGGCCGGAATGCATATGACAACGATGTCAAAGCTGCCCGGACCGCGACCCCGCCCGTCACTTCCGACGGGCGCCGGCTACTTGGCGGCCTTGTCCCAGCCGGCGTCGAACGAGGCCAGCTCGTCCTTGACGTCGGAGCTGGTGAACAGCTTCTGCGCCAGGGAGTTGAACTGCTCGACCAACCCGGGCGGGAGCGCGTCGTCGTTGTTGACCTGGCCGAAGGCGCTCACCTTCGTGTTGTCCTCGGTCACCAGCTTGAAGCCGTCGGTGTAGACCGGGGTCACCTTCGCGCCGAACTCCTCGAAGGGGACGTTCTTCAGCATGGGGAAGGCGCCGTCGGTCTCGATGAGCGTCTTGAGGTTGGCCTTGGACAGCGACCACGCCTGGGCGAACTTGGTGGCGTCGGCGACGTTCGACGACTTCGCGCTGACCGCCGTCGTACCACCGGTGTTGAAGGGGACGATCGGCTTGCCGGTCGCGCTCGGCAGCAGGAACGTGCCGTAGTCCTTCGCCGCCGCGGCGGGGATCTGCCCGATGAACCAGCTTCCCATCGGATACATGGCGCTCTCGCCGTCCAGGAACTGCTTGTTGGCGTCCGCGTAGCTCACGCTCAGGGCGCCCTTGTCGAAGGCTCCGGCGTCGATGAGCTGACGGTACTTGCCGACCGCCGCGGTCATGCCGGGGTCGGTGAACTTGACCTCGTTCTTGTACCGCTTCTGGATCCACTCGGGGTCCGCGCCCAGCACATCGGCGGTGATGATGCCCGACAGCGGGATCGCCGCCGACCAGGGCTCGCCGCCCGCCATCTCGACCGGGGTGACACCGGCCTTCTTGAGAGTGGTGACGACATCGACGAACTCGTCCCACGTCGTCGGCGGCTCGATGCCGTTCTCCGCGAAGATCTTCTTGTTGTAGAAGATCATCGGGATGACCTGGGAGTTGGTGGGCGGTATGTAGGACTTGCCGTCGATGGCGTTGCCGTCGGGGTCGGTGAAGTTGTCGTCCAGCCACTTCTGGTCGAACGGCTTCAGCAGCCCGGCGGCACTGAAGTCCTTCGGGTTGACGGAGGAGAGGATGTCGGGGAACTGTCCGGACGCCTGGAGCTGCTTGGCGTAGGCCGTACGGTCCGCGTCCGGCGAGACAATCTTCTTGATCTTGGTGTCCGGGACTTCCTTCTGCGCCTCCGCGATGGAGGTGTCCCAGAAGGTGGCGGTGAGCGCCGGGGTCTCGAAGGTCATGAACGTCAGGCCGCCACCGCCGCCACCGCCCGCCGACGTGGCGCTGGTGGAGCAGCCGGTCAGCGCCAGAGCACCGGCCAGACCGGTGGCCGCCGTCATGAGGGCAGGTCCGCGCTTCATGTCATCCTCCTTGATGCTTCACGCGGGACGTCCGGAGACCGGTCGCGCCGCGAGCCGTCGAGCGAATTACGGGTCCTGAGAACCCCCCTGCTGAGGGGAGCGGGGTGAGACGTTCCCTGAGGGCGGGGCGTGCCACGAGACCGGGATTCCGGGTGGAGGTACGGCCATCGGGCACCCCGTCCGCGCCCGCCCGCCGTGCCGCCCGGCAGGGGTGTGTGACGCTCCGCAGGCCCCGGTCGGGTCTGGTGAACACCCCTGTTTCGTATACTTTTCAGAAGAGTAGCCAGCATCATGATGCAGTCAAGACTCGTACCGCCCGTTATCGGATCGAGACCGGACGTACCGCGCCCCGAAGCGGGCCGCGTCGATATAGGCCCAGCTCGCAAAGGGTCTTGACGACAGGTCCTGAGTGGGTTCGACTCTGCGGGGGAGTGAGGGCGGGCCCAAACCGCGCCGGACGCCTCGGACCAGGGGAAGAGCCGGAAAAAATACAATCGATGGTCGGCGGTGTCCATGGAGGCCCATGGTCCGCGGGCGCCGGTGCACGGCAAACGGGACACCGGACATCGCTCCGGGACCAGGAGCGGAACAAGGACAGGAACGGGAGCGGGAGCGGCACGATGGCAGGCACGCCTCGACGACAGGCACTCGCGGACACCGCCTATGACACGATCCGTCAGCGGCTCGTCGACCATGACATCGAGCCGGGGTCCAAGCTGAACATCAACACGCTCGCCCAGGAGCTGACGATCTCTCCGACTCCGCTGCGCGAGGCGCTCGCCCGTCTGGAGGCGGAGGGGCTGGTGGTGAAGCGTTCGCTGGCCGGCTACACTGCGGCGACACTGCTCAGCAGCCGCAGTCTGCGCGAGCTGTTCGAGGTGCGGCTGTTGCTCGAACCGGCGGCGGCCTCGGCGGCGGCCCTCCAGGTGACCGAGTCGGATCTGCGGCAACTCGCGGACCAGCTCGCCGAGATGCGTGAGACCGCGCGGGACTTCCGGAGCCGCTCGACGCTGCTGCTGTATCTGCACCACGACTCCGTCTTCCACGACCGGATCGCCTCGCTGAGCGGCAATGCCTTTCTCCGGCTGACACTGGAGCGGCTCCACGCGCACGCGCATCAGTACCGGCTCTCGTTCCGTGAGGGATGGGCGGAGGAGACCTGCCGGGAGCACGAGCGCATATTGGAGGCGCTCAGCGAGAACGACGACGAGACGGCCGCCGCCCGTATGCGCACACATCTGCGCAGGGCCCAGACGCGGCTGACCGAGGCGGCGAGCGAATAGGGCGGGTTTCGGGCGTCCGCCGGCCCCGAGGATCCGCCGGACACGACCTGGTCCGGTGTGCGGGGACCCGTGTGCCCAGCGGTCCCATAATTTTCATGTCCACGTCATGGCGGCGACGGGGCGTGCGTCATCGGGCGGCCGGACAGTAACGACCGTTCACATGCCCGACTGCCCTCGGTCGTCCGACGACCGGGTCCGACCTCTGGAGAATCCGTGAAGCTCCGGCGATCCGCCCGTGCCGCCTTTGTCACCCTCCTCCTCTCCGCGGGACTCCTCGCCGCGCCCGTCCAGGCGCAAGCGGCCGGACCCAGCGACGCCGAACTCGCCTACCGCTGGGCCCCGGTCCACTACCAGGACAGCGCCTCGGGCCACTACACCGCCGACTACCTCTCCCGTGTGGACTACGACGGCGACTGGAACACCCTGAACAACTGGGAGAACCTCGACGCCAGTCCGAGCCGGCTGACCGGTACGGCGTACTACTCCGTGGTCGAGACCTCGACGCACTGGTACATCACGTACGCCTTCTACCACCCGCGCGACTGGAAGCTGTCCTCGCACGAGAACGACATGGAAGGCGTCGTCGAGGTCGTCCTCAAGGACGGCAGCACCTACGGCACCCTCCAGGCGGCCGTCACCCAGGCCCACAACAACTACTACTCCTACATCCCGGCGGGCAGCCCGTTCCAGGGCAACCGTGAGAACATCGACGGCACCCTGCTGATGGAGACCCACGACGGTGCCCCGCACCCGACCGTCTTCCAGGAGGCCAAGGGCCACGGGATGTACAACTGGAGCGGAGGCAACTTCCCCGGGGGCGACGGCATCGTCTACCGTCCCAGCCGCACCGCCGGTACGGTGCCCACGGGCGGCAACGACCGCGCCGCGTCCTACACGCTGGTGGACGTCTTCTCCTCCGGCGGTCTGTGGGAGCGCCGCAACTCGAACCCTCCGTACGCCTCCTGGGGCACCTTTGCCGGTGACAACGGCACGGACAACGCCGCGCACACCCCCTGGGCCTGGGACGACTCCAACGACGGCAGCGACCTCCAGCCCGGCTCCATCGCGGGTGACCCGGCCTATCTGATCAGCAAGTACTTCAAGAACACCGGTACATTCAGCCTGAGTTACACCCGTAACGCCTACCAGTCCTGATACGGCCGTGTTCTGACGGCACCGACACGAGCGGCGGCCGGCCGGCGGGCCGTCTGCCGCTCGTGCGTGGGTAGCCTGTTGTTGGCACGTGCGTCATGCGCCGTCCCTACCGTCCGTGTCATGAACAAGCTCCTGATCACGCTGAGCGCCGTCGCGCTGACCGTCGGTCTCGCGTCGCCCGCAGTGGCCGACCGTGACCACCACCACCGTCCCACCGAGTTCGGCCGGGCCACCCTGACCGGATTCGCCTCGCTCCCGGCCGAGACCTACGTGCCGGGCAGCCCGGTCTCCGGCGCGGCCCTCGGCACGGCGCCCGTCAACGGCATCGCCGCGCCGTTCCCGGGCCAGCCGGTCCAGGGATTCAGCGGCATCCTGAACCGCCACGACGGCACCTACGACGTGCTGTCCGACAACGGTTTCGGCAATAAGGCCAACAGCGCCGACTTCCTGCTGCGCGTCCACCACGTCAAGCCGGACACGCGCACCGGCAAGGTCAAGGTGCTCGGCGGCTTCTACCTGAGCGACCCGTACCGCCATGTGCCGTTCGCGCTCACCCGCGCCGACCGCGTGCTGACGGGCTCCGACTTCGATGTCGAGTCCATCGTGCGCGCCTCCGACGGCACGTACTGGACGGGCGACGAGTTCGGCCCGTTCCTGCTGCACTTCTCCTCGAAGGGCCGCCTCCTCCAGGCCCCCATCCCGCTCAAGGGAGTTCAGGCGCCGGAGAACCCGTACCTGAACGGCGCGGCCCCCAACCTGCCCAGCAGCAAGGGCTTCGAGGGCATGGCCCGCGGGGTCGACGGCCGTCACCTGTACCCGCTGCTCGAAGGCTGGGTGGCCGGCAGCACGCCCGGCGACCTGCGCATGAGCGAGTTCGACCTGCGGACGAGCCGCTACACGGGCAAGAGCTGGATCTACCGCCTGGAGTCGCCCGACAACGCCATCGGTGACGCCATCGCCCTGGACGAGCACCGCTTCCTGGTGATCGAGCGCGACGGCGGCCAGGGCGACTCGGCCAAGTTCAAGCGCATCTACCTGGCGGACAACCGGGACCGGAACCACGACGGGGCCCTGGACAAGACCCTCGTCGCCGACCTGCTGGACATCGCCAACCCCAAGGGCCTCGGCGGCTTCGGGAAGACCTTCCGCTTCCCGTTCACCACGATCGAGGACGTCGTGCTGATCGACGACCGCACGCTGGCCGTCATGAACGACAACAACTTCCCGGGCTCCTCGGGCCGTACGCCGGGCAAGGCGGACAACAACGAGTTCATCACCATCCGTCTCACGGACTCCCTCGACGCCGACAGGCGCGCGTTCCACTGAACCGACGCGGGGCCGCCGGCCGCCGACCGGTGATCCCGGTCCGGCGGCGGGCCACCGGGAGGGCCACCAGGAGAGCTTCCGGGTGAGCGGGCCGCCGGGTGATCGTTGCGAGGCGCCTCCGCCGCCTCTGCGATCACCCGGCGGCCCTGCACGTTTGTGGCATGCCCATGGCTTCCCCGATGCGAATCCGAAGGGCTTATGTCATCCCTTCGTTATCCCCCGGCAGGTATCGATCCCCGTGGCCGGGGCAACGAGTCGGTTGCCGGGAAACGCGTGCGTCCAGGAGCCGCGGTTCCGTCGCGAAGGCGTACACAGAGTCCCCCTTCACAGGTGTTGACGCACTCCCATTCCGTGACGGACCATCACATCAGGTGCACAACGCGGAGTTGGGCGCCGTGATGTCGAAGGAGCGGCTCATGAGCGGAACGGTCAAGAGCGACAGCACCTCACGCCGCAAGCAGACCACGATCACCATCCGTCGGCTGGACAGGAAAGAGACAACGGGCGACAGCAATTCCACCGGCTCCTGAACGGGTCGCCGTGCCGGGGCGATATCCAACGGTCGATGAACTGACCTCCGGCGCCGCGGCCCTGGCCGCGGCGCACCCCGACCGGGTGGCTCTGCGGTGCATCGGGACCTCACGGGCGGGGGAGCCGATCCGGCTGATGTCCGTGGGGCGGGGCAGCCGGCACGCGCTGGTGGTCGCGGGGCCGCATGCCAACGAGCCGGTCGGAGGGCTCACGGTGCTGCGTCTGGCCCGGTATCTGCTGCGGCCTGCCCGGCACGGCCGATCCGCCCGGTTCACCGACACGACCTGGCACTTCGTCCTCTGTCTCGATCCTGACGGGGCCCGCCGCAACGAGGGGTGGCTCAAGGGCCCGATGACGTTGTCCCAGCACTACCGGAACTTCTTCCGTCCGGGCTTCGCCGGACAGCCCGAGTGGCTGCCCACCGAGCCGGGGGCGGAGCCGATGCCGGAGACCCGGGCCCTGCTCGGTCTCCAGGACGAACTGCGGCCCTATCTCCAGTGTTCGCTGCACGGTGTGGACGTGGGGGGCAGCTTCGTACAGCTCACGCGCGCGCTGCCGGGACTCTCCCACGACCTGGCACAGTCCGCCGCCGATCTCCGGATCCCGGTCGAACTGGGCCCCTACGACGCGTTCTTCTGGCCGAGCCCGGGACCGGGCGTCTATGACATGCCACGGCCGCAGGAGACCGATCAGTTCGTCTCGCTGCCCGCCGCCACCGCCACCTCCACCTGGTTCCATCCGCATCCGTACGGCACCGTCACCGCCGTGGTCGAGGCGCCGATGTGGGCGGCCGACGGAGTCGGCGACACCTCGCCCCACCCCGATCCCCACGGCGCGCTGGAGAGCATCAGCCGCACGCTCCGGCAGGACGCGCGGACGCTCGCCGGTCTGCTGGAGCGGGTACGGCCCCACCTCCTCGCCGCCACGGGCCCGCTGCTCGCGCCCGTGGACGAATATCTCGCCGTCAGTCCCGGACTCGCCGACGAGTGGGCCCCGGAGGCGGCCCTCGGCCGGTCCGGCGGCGGCGCGCCTGGGGCCGCCGGCGGGGCCCGTACCGGCGGCGGAGCCGGCTCCGCGGACGGCTCCGGCTCGCTGCCGCCGATGAACCGGGCGCGGATCATGGCGCTGCGGATCGCCGCGCGGCGGCTCGTCGTCCGTACGGCGGGGCTGCTGCACCAGACGCTCGTCCCCGAATCCGTCGCGCAGCCGCGCTTCGTCGCCGGGTCCCCTTCCGGCGCCGGGACGCTTTCCGGATCCGTCACCGAGCCCTTTGCCGAGCCTTTCCCCCGTTTTCCTCCGGGAGCTCTCCCGGAGCCGCTGGCCGAAGTACGCTCCACCCTGGACCGGTTCCTCACCGAGCGCTGCACCGCCTTCGAGGCCGACTGCCGCGCCCGCTGGATCCCGGTCCGTGACCAGGCGGAACATCAGTTCAGAATCGTGCTGGCCGCCGCGGAGCTGGCCGAGCGGTCCAGGGAGCCGAGGGCGGTACGGGCATGACACCCGACGGGCGGTCGGAACCGGTGTCCGGATTACGCCGGCCACGGGTGAAGCCCGAGCACCGGGCGTACCGCACGGTGGACGGCAACGTACGGATCGGCAGTGTCGTGTACGGCATCGGCGCCGAGGTCACCGACCCCGACGGCTGGATCTGGACACTGACCGAGGCGCTCGACGGCACCCGCGCTCCCGCCGAGGCGGTCACCCAGGTGCTCGCCCGCCATCCGGGAATCGAGCCCAGCTCCGTCACCGAGGCGATGGGCGATCTGTACGAGGCCGGATTCCTGGAGGACGCCGGAGCGGAGCCCTCCGCCGCGCTCACCGACGAGGACCGCGAGCGCTACAGCCGCGGTGTGACCCTGCTGCGCTGGATGGATCTCTCACCGCGTGCCACGGCATGGGAGCTCCAGGCGCGATTACGGTCGGCCCGGGTCCTGCTGCTCGGCCTCGGCGGCACCGGGGGCTTCGCCGCCCAGGGCCTCGCCGCGTCGGGCGTGGGCCGGATGCACTGTGTGGACGGCGATGTCGTGGAGCTCTCCAACCTCAACCGGCAGCCGCTCTACCACGAGAGCGACATCGGCCGGCCCAAGGCGGCAGCGGCGGCCGCGGCCCTGAAGGCGGTCAACTCGCGGGTGACGCTGACCGCGGAGCGGCGCGTGGTGCACGGCCCCGACGATCTCGCCGCACTGCTCGCGCCCGGCTACGATCTGCTGCTGCTCTGCGCCGACCGCCCGCCGGAGATCCGCCGCTGGGCCAACCGGGTCTGTCTCGCCGCCGGGATTCCCTGGCTCGACGCCGGCTACCGCGGTCCGCTGGTCACGGTCGGCGTCCACGCTCCCGGCCGGGGCGCGTGCTGGGAGTGCCACCGCGCCGGTGAGGTCGAGCGGCGCGACCTGCGGCTCGGCGCGGGCCAGGACGAGGAGGCGGCCTCGCCCAGGATGGAGTGGAATCCCGTGAACGCCGTCACCGCCGGGCTCTCCGGCCATCTGCTCGTCTACGCCGCGATCGCGCTGCTGACCGGCGTACCGGAGATGGAGCCCGGCTTCCGGTTCGGCCTCAACCTGATGGCGCTCTCGGAGCCGCTGGAGGAGCGCTTCGAGCGCAGACCCGACTGCCCGGCCTGTGGAACACCTCCGCGCCCATGACGGCCGCGATCCATCGTCCGGGGCCGGACACCGTGACGGACGGAGACGAACACACGGACGGTGCCGCCCCGTACTCCCGGGCAGGTCCGGCGCGCAGTCGAACGGCCGAATTCGTGCGGATTCAGGCCCACTCGGGGCACTCCGCGGCTACTCTCGACACTTGACCCGCGCACTGTTCGAGAGGAGGAGGGATGCCGGTGCACCGGCCGGAACACGTGATCGCCCTCCCTCTGCTGGAGCGCGAGCCCGAACTCGCCGCGGCGGCACACGCGGTCGACGCGCTCTGTGCGGAAGAGCCCTCCGGCGGGCTGCTCGTCTACCGCGGGGCGGCGGGCCTCGGCAAGACGGCGCTGCTCTCCGAAGTACGCCGGATGGCGGCCGGACGCCGTACGGTGTGGTCCGCGCGCGGCGGTGAGACCGTGACCTCCGTCCCGTTCCATGTCGTACGGCAGTTGCTCCTGCCCGCGGTGACGGTCGCCGAGCGGGACGGCGAGGGCACCCCGGACGCACGGGAACTCCTCGGCGACCGGTACGAGATCGTCGGCCCCGCGCTGGGCATAGCGCCGCCCGGCGAACAGCACGCCGACCCGCAGGGTGTCAGGGACGGGCTGGACGCCCTGGTCGAACGGCTCGTGAAGGCGCACGGACCGCTCGTCCTCATCGTCGACGACGCGCAGTGGGCCGATCTGGAGACACTCGCGTGGCTCGCCTCCTTCGCCGAGCGTCCGGCCGGCGGTCTGCCCGTCCTCGTGGTCGTCGCGTACCGCACGGAGGAGGCCGTCGGCGAGACCGAGCGGTATCTCGGCACCCTCGGCTCGGCGGCCAGACTGCGCGTCACCCTGCGGGAGTTGACCTCCGACGCCACGGCCGGCCTCACCCGCGCCGCGCTGGGCGAGCACGCGGACGACCCGTTCTGCCGCGAGGTGTGGGCGGTGACCGGCGGCAACGCGTACGAGACCGTCGAACTGCTCGCCAAGGTCGGGGACTGCGGGCTCGAACCCGTCGAGGAGTCCGCCGGTGAGCTGCGCGCCCTCGGTGCCTCGGCGCGGGGCCGAGGACTGATCGCCCGGCTGGAGGAACTGGGCCCGGCCACCACGAAGTTCGCCTGGGCCGCCGCGATCCTCGGCACGGACATCTCGCTCGATCTGGCCGTCTCGCTGGCGGGCATGAGCCATGAGGAGGCCGCCGGGTGCGCCGAACGGCTCCGGGCCGCGCGCATCCTGGTGGGCGTGGACCCGCTGGAGTTCGTCCATCCGCTGATCGCGGGCGCCGTCTACCGCGCCATTCCCTCCGGCGTCCGCACCGCCCTGCACGGCCTCGCCGCGTGGGCGGTCACCCGCAGCGGCCGGGGAGCGGCGGCAGCGGCGCCGCACCTCCTCGAAGTGCACCCGGACGGCGACGCCGAACTGGTCGAGCAGCTCCGGGAGGCCGCGGCCGAGCATCTCGCGGTGGGCGCGCCGGACGCCGCGCGGCGCTGCCTCGAACGCGCCCTGGAGGAACCGCCGTTGCTCAGTGTGCGGGCCGAGGTGCTGTACGAGCTGGGCTGTGCCACCCTGCTCACCTCACCGGCCACCACGGTCGGCCATCTGCGCGCGGCCCTCGACACCCAGCAGCTCGACGACGATCTGCGCGTCGATGTGGTGTTCCGGCTCTCCCAGGCCCTGACACACAACAACCAGACCGGGGACGCCGCCCATGTGGTGGCCGCGGAGGTCGCCCGTACGCCGGAGGGCCCGGCCAGAATGCGGCTCCAGGCGGCGCACTTCCTGTGGGAGGGAGTGCAGGCCGTCGAGGACGACGGCCCCGGACGCTCCCGCCGTCTGGACCGGCTGGCCGCCGGACTCACCGGCCGTGACAACACCGAACGTGTACTGCTGATGCTGCGCGCCTTCGACGGCACGGCGCGCGGCGAAAGCGCCGAGGAGATCGTCCAGACAGGTGAACGTGCCCTGCTGAACGGCGGATTGGCGGCCGGAGTCGGCTGGACCGACACCGCCTGGGGCTTCGAACCTCCGGCCCTGCTCGGACTGTCGTACGCCTTCGCCGACCGGCACGACCGTGCGGAGAGCCTGTTCACCGAGGGACTGCGGGCCTTCGAGATCTCCGGCTGGAGCGGCGGCCATCTCGCCTTCGCCCACGCGCTCGTCGGTTATCTCCACCGCAGACGCGGCGATCTCGCCGAGGCCGAGGCGTATCTGCGCGAGAGCCTGCGGCTGGCCGACCGGGTGGGCGACGGGCTGCCGATGCACTGGGACGCGGCCTCCATGCTCATCGACACCCTGCTCGCGCGCGGCCGGGTCGACGAGGCACGGGAGGCGGCCGAGCGCCACGCGTTCGTCCCGCCGTACTCCTCCTCGATCGTCATTCCCGACGCGCCGTCCGTCCGTGGCCGGCTGCTGCTCGCACTCGGCCACAAGAAGGAGGCCGTCGCCGAACTGGAAGCGGCCGGGCTGGCGTTGATGAGGCGCGGGCGGCACAACATCGTGATGGCTCCCTGGGCCTGCGACCTCGCGTACGCGCTGGCCGAGGATGATCCGGCCCGCGCCGCCCAGCTCGCCGCGTACGCCCGCGACCGGGCCGAACGCTTCGGTACGCACACCGCCATCGGGGTCGCGCTGCGCTGTGCGGCGTCGCTGAAGGAGGGCCGGGCGCGGATCGAGCTGCTGGCGCAGGCCGTCGCCCATCTCGAATCGTCGCCCTCCCGGTACGAACTGGCCCTCGCCCGTGTCGAGTACGGCATGGCGGCGGGCCTTCCGGCCGTACTCACCGGCGGGCTGGAGCTGGCCGGGCGATGCGGCGCCGACGGACTGGTGGCACGGGCGCGCCGGGCGCTGGAGGTCCCGCACACACGACGCTGAAAACCAGTGGCCCGGCCCGCCCCGGCCCGGCAGTATCGGTCCCGGGGTGTCGCGGCGCCTCGGTACCCGGACACCCCGGGGCCGCCGTCCTGCGACCGGCGGACGACGCGCACCTCTGACAGGAGACCGGAACCCTTGTCCGTGCAGCCCGACGACCGCGACCCGGACCGGCCCGCCGGCCGAACCGGACCCGGGACCGAGCCCGACGCGGGCCCCGACCCCGCTCTGCGCGCCGACTGCGGCGACTGCTTCGGGCTGTGCTGTGTGGCGCTGACCCTGACGGCCTCGGCCGACTTCCCCGCCGACAAGGACGCCGGCGAGCCCTGCCGCCATCTCGGGACGGACTTCCGCTGCGGGATCCACCGCCGTCTCAGGGAGCAGGGCTACCGGGGATGCACGGTGTACGACTGTTTCGGCGCGGGACAGAAGGTCTCCCGGATCACCTTCGGCGGACAGGACTGGCGGCGGGAGCCCGGGAGCGCCGAGCGGATGTTCGCCGTGCTCCCGGTGATGCGACAGCTTCATGAGCTGCTCTGGTACCTCGGCGAGGCCCTGACACTGGAACCGGCCCGCCCGCTGCACGACGAACTCCGCGAGGCGCTCGCCGGGCGTCCATGTCCAGCTCCAGCAGGGCGTCGGCGCCGGTCAGGGTGAGGCGTTCCGTCACGGCGAGCGCCTCGCGGAGTT
>NZ_MAUD01000258.1 GCF_001700515.1 Streptomyces lushanensis | reverse complement strand
CGTCCGCCCCTCAGCCGTACCCCGGGCAGGCCGTGTCGTCGGTGGCGTCCCCTGCCGTCCCCTGCCGTCCCCTGCCGTCCTGGGGGGTCAGCCGCGCTGACGGGAAGGGTGCCAGCCTGCCGGGCCCGTACCGGCGGTATTCCTCCGGCGCGTCCGCAGGCCGGCCGTGAACGCCCGCAGGCGCTCCGAGACGGCCCAGACCACTCGTACGGACGAGCGCGGCGCCAGCAGTGCCCGCAGCCGGGTCCAGCGGCTCACCGGAGCACGCAGGCCCGCGTGGATCAGCCGGGCGTCCTCGGCGAGTCCTGTGCCGGGCCGCGGCGACGGCGCGTACAGCACCTGCTCCACCGAATCGGCGACACGGTGCACCGCCTCGGCCGCCGGGCCCTCCAGCTTGCCCAGCCGCACCAGCCGGGCCGCCGTCTTGCGCGGTGTCCGGGACTCGTCCGGCGGGATGCCGTGATCCCAGGCGGTGTCGGTGATTTCCCGCCAGACCGCGAGTGTCCGCGCCACGGCGTCGCTCTCCCCGCGCCCGCGGAGGCCCAGCCGCCGGGACCGTGTCTCGCTCCGCCACAGCAGTGGCAGCAGCGGCACTCCCACGACGAGCAGCACACCCAGACCGACCAGCAGCGCGGTGAGCTGCCACGGCAGTCCCCCGCCGTCGGTCGGCGTGACCGCACTGGGCGCGACGGTGGCGCAGTCGGACGCCGGCGCCGCCGGGTCCTGGCAGCTCCGCGAGGGGGCCGGGGCCACGGGCGGCGCGGCCGAGGCGCTGGCCTCGGGCGCGCTCGGGTCGCTCGCGGTGCCGGTCGGAGTGTCCGGGCGGGTGTAGTCAGGAGCGCTGCCCCGGCTCGGGGTCGGCTCGAAACGGGTCCACCCGACACCTTCGAAGTACAGCTCGGGCCAGGCGTGCGCGTCCCGCAGTCCCACCGACATGCTGCCGTCCGACTGCGGAGAGCCGGGCGTGAAGCCCACCGCCACCCGCGCCGGTATGCCCAGGGTGCGGGCCATGGCGGCCATCGTGAACGAGAAGTGGACGCAGAAGCCCTCCTTGTTCTTCAGGAAGCGCGTGATCGCCGTGGCACCGGTGCCGGAGTCCACCTGGGTGTCGTAGGTGAAGCCGCCGTCCAGCGCGAACCAGTCCTGGAGCCTGACGGCCTTCTCGTAGTTGTTCGCCGCGCCCTCGGTGACATCGAGCGCCGTCTTCCTGACCACGTCCGGCAGGACCGACGGGACCTGGGTGTACTCACGGCGCAGGGACTCCGGCGCCGGAGGCGCGGCGGCGAGCTGCTCGCTGGTCGGATTCACCTGGAGGCTGCCCACCTCGTACCGGGCGCCACGGGTCGACTGCCCGCGGTCGCCCACCAGCGTCCGGCCCTCGGGCTCGAAGCGCCAGCGGCCGTCGATGTCCACCCGGGTCGCGGGATAGGGCATCGGCAGATAGTTCTGCCGGTACCACCCGGCGGTCGTGATGCTGGTCGTGATCTCGGTCGCGCTCACGCCCTGGCTCAGGCCGGGGGGCCCGGGCAGCCGGTCCGGTACGTCCTCGACCCTGCGCTGCGAGAACCTCCAGGACGTCCCGTCGAACTTGTCCAGCGCCATGATCCGCAGATACATGCTCTGGGTGTTCGGCGCGTTCGTCTTGTAGCGCAGCGCCTCGCGGTCCTCGGGCTGGTTCAGATTGTCCTGGAGCGAAACCAGCGGGTTCACCGCGGAGATGGTGCCTCCGCCGCCCAGTCCCGAGCCGTTCCCGCTGCCGGCGCCCGCCAGCAGTCCGCCGTCGAGCGTGGGCAGGGCAGCCGGGACCGCCAGGGCTATGCCCAGTGCCACCACTCCGATCCTGCGCCCGGTACGGACCGGGGCGGGCGCGCGGCCCGCCGCCTCCAGACCGGCCGTGAACCGGCCCTGCGCGCGTGACGCGCCACCGAACACCCGCCCCCACTGCGACAGCCGGTCCCGGCCCTCGGCCAGGAGCAGCAGCAGATAACCGGCCGCCGCGAGCAGGAACCACCATGAGCCGCCGTCACCGCCGGAGAGCCCCGCGGCGACCGAGTAGAGCGCGAGCAGCGGCAGCCCGGCCGGGGCCGCGCTGCGGAACGTCACCGCGAGGGCGTCCACCGCGAGCCCGATCAGCAGCACACCGCCCACCAGCATCAGGCGGATGCCGTCGGTGGCGGGCGCCGGTATGGCATACCGCCCCACATCCTCGCCGCCCACCGTCAGAAGATGCCCGAACTCCTGGAAGACTCCGGGCGTCGGCAGGACACCGAGCAGCGCCCGGTCCCCGGCGAAGACCACCGTGAGCATCAGCAGGGCGACGACGGCCTGGAGCGCCACGGTCAGCGTCCGGGCCAGCGGCACCCGCCGGGCCAGCGCGCCCACCGCGCCCAGCACCGCCACCATGACCGCTGTCTGCAGCAGCCAGGTGGTCGGCCGGACCAGTGGCACCAGGGCGCCCGCCGCCATCAGCGTCGCGGCGAACGAACAGAGCGCCAGCCGTGCACTTCCGCTCATGACCATCCTCCGGTGAAGCCTGGACCGCCCGTGACGGCTGATTCGGAGCGCTGCCGCGCGGCCTGCCGCCACAGCTCGGGCAGCGCGGCGCCCGGAGGCACCGCCAGCGCCGTCCAGCCCGCCTCGCGGAGTCGGCGCAGCCGCTCCTCGACGGGGTTGGCGGGCCCCATGCCCTGCGCCCAGCCGTTGCTGTCGAGTACGAAGGCGACGGCGACACCGCTGCGCTGCCGCATCCGGGCCACCACCGCGGTCTGCTCCTCGTCCAGATCACCGAAGAAGGCCACCAGCAGCCCCTCGCCGCCGCGCAGCACCTCGTACGCGCCGGAGAGCCCATGGGTGTCGGAGTGGTCGACGACCGCGAGGGTGTCCATCAGCAGTCCGGCCGAGTCGGCCGCTCCCTGGGTCGCCCCCGCGTAGCCGTCGGCCCCCTCGCCCGGCACCGAACTGCCCGTGTCCGTCAACAGCCTGACCGCGAAGCCGCGTTCCAGCATATGGACCAGCGCGGAGGCCGCGCCCGACACCGCCCACTCGAAGGCCGAGTCGGGACCCGCGCCGTGGTAGGCGCTCCGTCTGGTGTCCAGCAGCACCGTGCATCTCGCCCGCTGCGGCTGCTCCTCGCGACGCACCATCAGCTCGCCGTACCGCGCGGTGGAGCGCCAGTGCACGCGGCGCAGATCGTCACCGTGGCGGTAGCCGCGCGGAATCACGTCGTCCTCGCCGGCCAGCGCCTGGGAGCGCTGCCGTCCGTCGCCGTACGCCGGTGACTCGCCCGCGAGGCGCACCGGCGGCAGCGGCTCGGTGCGCGGGACGACGGTCAGGGTGTCGAACGCGCTGAACGAGCGCGTCAGTTCGCACATGCCGAAGGGGTCGCTCAGCCGTAGCTGGAGGGGACCGAGCGGATACCGTCCGCGCAGATCGGAACGGACCCGGTAGGACACCTCGCGCCGGCCGCCCGGCTCGACCCGGTCGAGCACGAACCGGGGCCGCGGGCCCAGTACGTACGGCACATGGTCCTGGAGCATCAGGAGTCCGGTGGGCATCCGCGTGACGTTGTCCATCCGCAGATGCACCCGCGCCTCGGAACCGGCGGGCACCCGGGCGGGCGAGAGCCGCCGGCTGCCCGCCACCCGGTAACGCGTGTGGTAGAGGGCCGCCACACAGATCAGTGGCAGCGCGATCAGCAGAAAGCCCACCTGGAGCAGATTCGACTGGCCCAGGACGAAGGCGCAGATGGCCGCGGCGACGCCGGCGGCCAGGAACGACCTTCCGCGCGTGGTCAGTCCGGACAGCGCGGGCCGCAGCCCGCCCTTGTCCTCGCCGTCCACCGCGGCCGGCCCCCCGGACGCCATCACAGCCGCCGTACGCCGGCCTGCCGGCCGTAGAGCGGCCCGGCCGGTCCGCCAGGTCCCCCGGGTCCGGCGGGACCGCCCGGCATCTGGTGGCCCTGGGCACGGCCGCCGTCGGCGGTGGGCACGGGGACGCGCTGGAGGATCTCCAGCACGACCTGCTCGGCGGTACGGCGGTTCAACTGGGCCTGAGCCGTGGGCAGCAGACGGTGCGCGAGCACCGCGACCGCCAGCGCCTGCACGTCGTCCGGCAGTGCGTACTCCCGCCCGCTCAGAGCGGCGGCGGCCTTGGCCGCGCGCAGGAGGTGGAGCGTGGCGCGCGGCGAGGCGCCGAGTCTGAGATCCGCGTGGTTGCGCGTGGCCCCGACCAGCTCCACGGCGTACCGCCGTACGGACTCGGCGACATGGACCTTGCGCACCGCGTCGATCAGCTTCACGATGTCATGCGCGTGGGCCACCGGCTGGAGGTCGTCCAGCGGAGAGATCCCGCCGTGCACGTCCAGCATCTGCAACTCGGCCTCGGGGCTGGGATATCCGATCGACACCCGGGCCATGAAACGGTCGCGCTGCGCCTCGGGCAGCGGATACGTGCCCTCCATCTCCACCGGGTTCTGCGTGGCCACCACCATGAAGGGGCTGGGCAGTTCATAACTCTGCCCGTCGATGGTGACCTGACGCTCCTCCATCGACTCCAGCAGCGCCGACTGGGTCTTGGGCGAGGCGCGGTTGATCTCGTCGCCGATCACGATCTGGGCGAAGATCGCGCCCGGTTTGAACTCGAATTCCCGCCGCTGCTGGTCGTATATGGACACCCCGGTGATGTCCGAGGGCAGCAGGTCGGGAGTGAACTGGATACGCCGCACCGAACAGTCGATGGAGCGCGCGAGCGCTTTGGCCAGCATGGTCTTGCCCACGCCGGGGACATCCTCGATCAGAAGATGTCCCTCGGCGAGGAGCACGGTCAGCGAAAGCCGTACGACCTCAGGCTTGCCCTCGATCACACCCTCCACCGATGTGCGGACACGCTCCGCTGTGGTGGTCAGATCAGTGAGGCTCGCTCGATCGTCATAGGTCGTCACCCGGCCCTCCTCGGCCCTTTTACAACGGGCCGATGCTCATCGGACGGCCCGGCCCACCCCGAAACACGGACACCGTCCCCGGAAGGTTCCGGAACGTTGTCACAGACGCATTCTTGTTGCCGTTACCGCTTCGTGTCACTCGCCTGTGGATAAGTGGGTGGGATATGTCAGCTTTGCCGTCTATCTGGTTGCGGCGGCGCTCACGCGCCGGTTCCGCCGACGCTCACGCCGACGGATCGATCTCCCGCAGCAGACCGGACTTCACGTCGAAGACAAAACCGCGTATGTCGTCGGTGTGCGGCAGGAAGGGTGACGTCCTGATGCGCCGCATCGACTGGCGTACGTCCTGATCGACGTCGCGGAACGCCTCCACGGCCCAGGACGGCCGCTGGCCCACCTCCATCTCCAGTTCGTGCCGGAAGTCCTCGGTGAGGCTCTCCAGGCCGCAGCCGGTGTGGTGGATCAGCGCCACGCTGCGGGTGCCGAGCGCGCGCTGGCTGATGGTGAGGGAGCGGATGACGTCGTCGGTGACCACGCCGCCCGCGTTGCGGATGGTGTGGCAGTCGCCCAGGGAGAGTCCGAGGGCGTCGTGCAGGTCGAGCCTGGCGTCCATGCACGCGACGACGGCGACCCGGAGCACGGGGCGTGCGTCCATCCCGGGGTCGTCGAACCCGGCGGCGTAGCGGAGGTTCGCCTCCACGAGGCGGTCGGTGACCGTTCCTCCGGTGCGTGCCGCACCGGCGGGAGCCGTGGCGGGCTCTGCGGGGAGATGTGCGGAAGTCGACATACCTACGACGGTAATGGTCCGGCGCCGGTAAGGCCCGAGGCGGTACCGGGGCGAGATGGGGACAAAGAGCGTCAACTCGGCGGCGTGTGACCTACCCCACAAGGGTGAGCGGGGTGGATCCGAACAGGTGGATTGCGGCGTTTATGGTCTTGTGGAGAGTGCGCGCGGCGACGCGCTGGCCGTCCGCTTGACCGGAAACCGCGCGTACCGGTGGACTAAAGTGGCGGAAGTCCCGGGCACGTCCCGGACACATTCCGAATTCCCCGCGAGTGCGGCGTACGTGCGGCTCGGCCTCCTCCCGCCCGACGGTCGGCCGACGCCCTTTCCGGCGCCGGCGGACCACCTCCCCTTCTGAGCGGGCGGGGACCGGACGGTACGTATCGCCGCGCCGGACCTGAGAGGGCGCATGAGCGAGCGCAGCGAGCGAGTCACGGAAGGCCGCGCGCCCGCGGAACACCGGCCGGCGGCACCCGGCCGCCCCCGCGAGGAGCGGGTATGAACGAGGTCCGGCATGTCCCGGTGATGCTCCGGCGGTGCCTCGACCTGCTGGCACCCGCGCTCGACGGGCCCGGCGCGGTCGTCGTGGACTGCACCCTCGGCCTCGGCGGCCACAGCGAGGCGCTGCTCGGCGCCTTCCCCGGCGTACGGCTGATCGCGCTCGACCGCGACCAGGAGGCGCTGCGGCTCTCCGGCGAGCGGCTCGCCCCGTACGCGGACCGCGCCACTCTCGTGCACGCCGTCTACGACGAACTGCCCGAGGTGCTCGACAAGCTGGGTGTCTCCCGGGTCCAGGGCGTCCTCTTCGACCTCGGCGTCTCCTCCATGCAGCTCGACGAGGCGGAGCGCGGCTTCGCCTACGCCCAGGACTCCCCGCTCGACATGCGGATGGACCAGACGGCGGGAGTCAGCGCCGCCGAGGTCCTCAACACCTATCCGCCCGGCGAGCTGGTACGGATCCTGCGCGCGTACGGCGAGGAGAAGCAGGCCAAGCGGATCGTCTCGGCGGTCGTCAGGGAACGGGACAAGGAGCCCTTCACCCACAGCGCCCGGCTGGTCGAACTGATCCGGGACGCGCTGCCGCAGGCCGCCAAACGCACCGGTGGCAACCCCGCCAAACGCACCTTCCAGGCCCTGCGCATCGAGGTCAACGGAGAGCTGGCCGTCCTGGAGCGGGCGATCCCGGCGGCCGTGGGAAGCCTCGCCGTCGGCGGCCGGATCGCCGTCCTCTCCTACCACTCGCTGGAGGACCGCCTCGTCAAGCAGGTCTTCGCGGCGGGCGCGGCCACCACCGCGCCGCCCGGACTGCCCGTGGTGCCCGAGCGCTACCAGCCCCGTCTGAGACTGCTCACGCGCGGCGCCGAACTTCCCACGGAGGAAGAGGTCGCCGAGAACCGCCGGGCCGCCCCGGCCCGGCTGCGGGGGGCGCAGCGGATCCGGGAGGACGTCCGGTGAGCGGACCGGCCAAGCAGCTGAAGGGGCGGGCGGCCCGGCTCGCCCAGCTCATGCCCGCCGGGTCCAGCTCGGCGGCCCGCACTCCCTTCGTCCTGCTGGTCGTGCTGCTCCTCGGCGGCGGACTGATCACTCTGCTGCTGCTGAACTCCGCGCTCAACGAGGGCTCGTTCCGGCTGAGCGAACTGAAGAAGCGGACCACCGACCTCACCGACGAACAGCAGGCCCTGCAGAAGGACGTGGACGCCTACTCCGCGCCGTACGCCCTGGAGCGGCGCGCCCGTGAACTGGGCATGGTGCCCGGCGGCAGCCCGGCCTTCCTCAATCCCGACGGTACGGTCCGGGGAGTCGCCGGCGGGAGCGACGCGAAGAGCTCCGCGGAGCCTTCCGCGCAGCTCTCCCAGCCCTTCGTCCAGCCGTCGGCCATGGAACAGGAGGCGCCGACGGCTCCCGTGCCCACGCCCGTCGTCCCCGCCGACCCGGGCGCCCCGGCCACTGCCGTACAACCGGTCCCCGCACCCCCCGTACCGGTCCTGCCCCCGGCCACGGCCCCGGCCGAGGCCGGCCCGTCCCTGCCGGTGCCCCAGGTCTCCCCGTACGCCTCCACGGGTGTACGGCAGGCTCCCGTACCGGCACCGGGCACTCCGGCCCCGACAACCTCCGGCAGGTGACCCAGTGCCCTCCAAGGAACCACCACGCCGCAGGGTGCCCGGTCCCGCGCGCTCGGGCGGTTCCGCCCGCTCCGGCAGCCCGGCGCGCTCGGGCGGCGCCGGCCGGAACCGGCCCGCCGGCCGCCCCCCGGTCCGCAGACCTCGCGCCGGAGCTCCCGCGCCGCAGCGGATCCGGCTGGGCAGCCCCCGCCCCCGGCTGCGCCTGGTCAGCCTCGCCCTGACGCTGGTCATGCTGGTGTTCGTCGTCCGGCTGCTCCAGGTGCAGGCCGTCGACGCGAGCGCGTACGCGGCCAAGGCGGAGAAGAGCCGCTATCTCAGCCACACGATCGACGCGGAGCGCGGCGAGATCACCGACCGCTCCGGGATCGCCCTGGCCACCAGCGTCGACGCGTACGACATCACCGCCGACCCGTACATGTTCACCAGAGAGTTCAGCAAGATCTCCGACGCGCCCGAGAAGGCGGCGGCGCTGCTCGCCCCGATCCTCGGCGCCGAGACCCGCACCCTGGTCAAGAGGCTCAGGACCCCCAAGTCCCGCTACACCGTCCTGGCCCACCGCCAGACCCCCCAGGTCTGGAACCAGATCAAGGACCTCAAGAGCGTTCTCGCGCAGAAGGCGAGCAAGGAGCAGCAGGAGAGCGAGAAGGCGGCGGCCGAGGACGACGGCGCGACGGGCACCGCGAGCGGCACCGGCGTCAGTGTGCTGGCCGGTGTCTTCCAGGAGACCAGCAGCAAGCGCGTGTACCCCAACGGTGATCTCGCCGCCGGGATACTGGGATACGTCAACGCCGCGGGCCATGGCGCGGGCGGCGTCGAGTCCATGCTCGACAAGGCACTGGCGGGCGAGGACGGAGAGGTCACCTATGCCCAGTCCGGCGGCCGTCGCGTCCCCACCGCCAGCTCCCGGGAGAAGCCCGCGGTGCCCGGCTCCGACATCGAGCTGACCATCGACCGCGACATCCAGTGGGCGGCCCAGCAGGCCATCTCGGAGCAGGTGCGCGCCTCCAAGGCTGACCGCGGCTATGTCATGGTCCAGAACACCAGGACCGGCGAGGTGCTCGCCATGGCCAACGCTCCCGGCTTCGACCCCAACGACCTCTCCCAGGCCGACACCGCCGCCATGGGCAACGCGGCCCTCCAGGACGTCTACGAGCCCGGCTCCACCAGCAAGGTCATGTCCATGGCCGCCGTACTGGAGGAGAAGGCCGCGACCCCCGACACCCATGTCGTCGTCCCCAACCGGCTGCACCGGGGCGACCGGCTCTTCAAGGACGACATCGACCACCCGACCTGGTATCTGACGCTCAACGGCGTCCTCGCCAAGTCCTCCAACATCGGCACCATCCTGGCGACCGGCCAGCTCGGCAGGACCCAGCCCGAGGCCAACAAGGTCCTCCACGCCTATCTGACCAAGTTCGGCATCGGCCGGCCCTCCGGACTGAACTATCCGGGCGAGACCCAGGGCATCCTCGCCAAGCCCGAGGACTGGTCCACCTCGCAGCAGTACACGATCCCCTTCGGCCAGGGCCTCTCGCTCAACGCCATGCAGGCCGCCTCGGTGTACTCGACCATCGCCAACGGCGGTGTACGGATCGAACCGACGCTCATCCGCGGGACGACAGGACCCGACGGACGCTTCACACCGGCGCCCGCGCCCAGGAAGACCCGGGTGGTCAGCGAGAGGACCGCGAAGACCGTCGCCACCATGCTGGAGTCGGTCGTCGGCAACGAGGAGGGCACGGGCACCAAGGCCCGTATCCCCGGCTACCGCGTCGCCGGCAAGACCGGTACGGCCAACCGGGTCGATCCGGACCTGGGCCGCTACAAGGGCTACACCGCCTCCTTCGCGGGCTTCGCGCCCGCCGACGATCCGCAGATCACGGTCTACTGCGCCATCCAGAACCCGACCAAGGGCAGCTATTTCGGCGGCCAGATCTGCGGACCCATCTACAAGAAGGTCATGGAGTTCGCACTCAAGACCCTGCAGGTCGAACCGACCGGCAGTAAACCCGCCAGTCTGCCGGTGACCTTCAAACCCGGCGAGTGACCCCAGGGAAAGCGCCAGTGACAACGATCACCCCCGATTCGGGGAACCACCCGGAACGCGCCGCGCAGGAGCCCCCCTCACTTGGCCCGCGGCCCGCGGAGCCCGGTACGCTCACCGCCGTGCCACAAGCTGATCAGTACCGAACCACCCCGAAGGACGCCCCTGTGAACCAGCCGGGGACGCCCCGCCCGGAACGGGTCCGCCCGACCTCCCTCGCGGAGCTGGCGGCCCGGCTGGGAGCCGAGGCACCGGGCCCGGGGGAGGTACCGGAACCGGCGGCAGGACGGACGGCGGGCCCCGCGGGGGGAGAGCGGCCCGGGAGGCCCGCGGCCCGCGGCGAGGCGACCGGCATCACCCATGACTCCCGGGCGGTACGCCCCGGGGACGTCTACGCCGCCCTGCCCGGTGCCCGCTTCCACGGCGCCGACTTCGCCGCCCAGGCCGCCGACCTCGGCGCCTCCGTCATCCTCACCGATCCGGCGGGCGCCGAGCGGGCCGGGGCCACCGGACTGCCCGTGCTGGTCGTCCCCGACCCCCGGGGCAGCATGGGCGAGCTCGCCGCCGAGATCTACGGCCATCCGGGCCCCGACCTGCTCCAGATCGGTATCACCGGCACCTCGGGCAAGACCACCACGGCGTATCTGGTCGAGGGCGGACTGCGCGGCGCGGGCCACCGTACGGGCCTGATCGGCACCGTCGAGATGCGGATCGGCGACGAGCGCATCAAGTCGGAGCGGACCACTCCGGAGGCCACCGACCTCCAGGCGCTCTTCGCCGTCATGCGGGAGCGCGGAGTCGACTCCGTCGCCATGGAGGTCTCCAGCCATGCCCTGGTGCTCGGCCGGGTCGACGGCTGTGTCTTCGATGTCGCCGTCTTCAACAACCTCAGCCCGGAGCACATGGAGTTCCACTCCGGGATGGAGGACTACTTCCAGGCGAAGGCCCGGCTGTTCACACCCGAGCGCAGCAGGGCCGGTGTCGTGAACTTCGACGACTCCTACGGCCGCAGGCTCGCGGTCGAGGCCACCGTCCCGGTCACCACCTTCTCCGCCGAGGGCCATCCGGACGCCGACTGGCGGGCCGAGGACGTCGAGGTCGGCTCGCACGGCTCCACCTTCACCGCCGTCGGCCCCCAGGGCGAGCGCGTCCGGGCCGAGGCGCCGCTGCCCGGCCCGTTCAATGTCGCCAACACCCTGGCCGCGGTCGTCACCCTGGCCGTCGCCGGGATCGATCCGCACACCGCCGCCGACGGCATCGCCGCGGTGCCCGGAGTGCCGGGCCGGCTGGAGCGGGTGGACGCGGGCCAGCCCTATCTCGCCGTCGTCGACTACGCCCACAAGACGGACGCCGTCGAATCGGTCCTGCGCTCCCTGCGCAAGGTCACCAAGGGCAGGGTGCACATCGTCCTCGGCTGCGGCGGCGACCGCGACGAGACCAAACGCGGGCCCATGGGCGCCGCGGCCGCACGGCTCGCCGACACCGCCGTACTGACCTCGGACAACCCGCGCTCCGAGGATCCGCTCGCGATCCTCGCCGCGATGCTGGCCGGCGCCGCCGAGGTGCCGGTCCATGAGCGCGGCGATGTCCTGGTCGACGCCGACCGCGCCTCCGCGATCGCCGCGGTGGTCTCCCGCGCGCACGCCGACGACACCGTACTGGTCGCGGGCAAGGGCCATGAGCAGGGCCAGGACATCGCCGGAGTGGTACGCGCCTTCGACGACCGCCAGGTCCTGCGCGAGGCCATCGAGCGCTCGCTGCGGCACGAACAGGGGCACGGGACGGGACACGAGCCCGGCCCCGCGCACCGCGCCGCCGAGCCATGTCATGAGCAGCGTCACGAGCACCGCCACGAGAACAACAGTCAGGGATGACCCAGTGATCGCCCTCACCCTCGCCGAGATCGCCGCCATCGTCGGCGGGCAGCCGCACGACATACCGGATCAGTCCGTCAGTGTCACCGGATCCGTCGTCTACGACTCCCGCGCGGTGGAGCCCGGCAGCCTCTTCGCCGCCTTCGCGGGCGAGCGCGTCGACGGTCACGACTACGCGGAGCGCGCCGTCGCCGCGGGCGCGGTGGCCGTCCTGGCCACCCGCCCCGTCGGTGTGCCCGCGTTGGTCGTCGACGATGTCGTCCAGGCCCTCGGAGCCCTCGCCCGCGCCGTCGTCGAACGCCTCGGCGCCACCGCCGTCGCCCTCACCGGCTCCGCCGGCAAGACCAGCACCAAGGACCTGATCGCACAGCTCCTGAGCCGCCTCGGACCGACCGTCTGGCCCGAGGGCAATCTGAACAACGAGATCGGGCTCCCGGTGACGGCTCTGCGGGCCGTCGAGGACACCCGCTATCTCGTGCTCGAGATGGGTGCCCGGTACGTCGGCGACATCCGCTATCTCACCGGACTCGTGCCGCCCAGGATCGGCCTCGTGCTGAACGTCGGCACCGCCCACATCGGCGAGTTCGGCAGCCGTGAGCGGATCGCCGAGGCCAAGGGCGAGATGGTGGAGTCCCTGCCGTCCGCGGCCGACGGCGGAGTGGCCGTGCTCAACGCCGACGATCCGCTCGTACGTGCCATGACCTCGCGCACCAAGGCCCGCGTCCTGCTGTTCGGAGAGGCGGGCGAAGCAGACGTACGGGCAGAGAACGTCCGTCTCACCGGGACCGGGCAGCCCTCTTTCCTGCTTCGAACACCCTCCGGGTGCAGGGACGTGACACTGCGGCTGTACGGTGAGCACCACGTGTCGAACGCGCTCGCCGCGGCCGCCGTCGCCCATGAGTTGGGCATGTCCGTCGACGAGATCGCCGTGGCGCTCTCCGAGGCGGGAACCCTCTCCCGCTGGCGTATGGAGGTCACCGAGCGCGCGGACGGCGTGACGATCGTCAACGACGCCTACAACGCGAATCCCGAATCCATGAGAGCGGCGCTCCGCGCGCTGGTCGCCATGGGCGGTGCCTCACGGGCCGCCGGGGGCCGTACGTGGGCGGTGCTCGGCCCGATGGCCGAGCTGGGGGACGACTCGCTCGCCGAGCACGACGCGGTCGGACGGCTCGCCGTCCGGCTCAACGTCAGCAAGCTCGTGGCAGTCGGGGGCAGGGAAGCGTCCTGGCTGCAATTGGGCGCTTACAACGAGGGTTCGTGGGGTGAGGAGTCGGTGCACGTGTCCGACGCGCGGGCGGCGGTCGACCTGTTGCGCAGTGAGCTGCGTCCGGGAGACGTCGTGCTGGTGAAGGCTTCCAGGTCGGCCGGTCTTGAACGGGTCGCCCTGGCACTGCTCGAAAGCGCCAGCGAGGGCGAGGTCGCCGGCCGATGAGGCAGATCCTCTTCGCGGGAGCCATCGGGCTCTTCCTGACCCTGATCGGCACACCGCTGCTGATCAAGCTCCTGGCCCGCAAGGGATACGGGCAGTTCATCCGGGACGACGGCCCGCGTACGCATGGCAGCAAGAAGGGCACGCCCACCATGGGCGGTATCTCCTTCATCATCGCCACACTGATCGCCTACGCCCTGGCGAAGGTGATCACCGGCGAGGATCCGACCTTCTCGGGTGTGCTGGTCCTCTTCCTGATGGCCGGCATGGGACTCGTCGGGTTCCTGGACGACTACATCAAGATCGTGAAACAGCGTTCGCTGGGCCTGCGGGCCAAGGCGAAGATGGCGGGCCAGCTCATCGTCGGCATCGCCTTCGCGGTGCTGTCGCTCCAGTTCGCCGACTACCGCGGCAACACCCCGGCCTCCACCCGGCTGTCGTTCATCATGGACTTCGGCTGGTCGATCGGCCCGGTGCTGTTCGTGGTCTGGGCGCTCTTCATGATTCTCGCGATGTCCAACGGCGTGAATCTCACCGACGGTCTGGACGGTCTGGCCACCGGCGCCTCGGTGATGGTCTTCGGCGCGTACACCTTCATCGGGCTCTGGCAGTTCCAGGAGTCCTGTGCCAACGCGCTGACCCTGACCAATCCCAACGCGTGTTTCGAGGTAAGAGATCCACTCGACCTCGCGGTCGTCGCCTCGGCCCTGATGGGCTCCTGCTTCGGCTTCCTGTGGTGGAACACCTCGCCCGCCAAGATCTTCATGGGGGACACCGGCTCGCTCGCGCTCGGCGGCGCGCTCGCCGGTCTCGCGATCTGCTCCCGCACGGAGTTCCTGATCGCGCTCCTCGGCGGTCTGTTCGTGATGATCACGATGTCCGTGGTCATCCAGGTCGGTTCCTTCAAGATGACCGGCAAGCGGGTCTTCCGGATGGCACCGCTCCAGCACCACTTCGAACTCAAGGGGTGGTCCGAGGTCCTTGTGGTGGTCCGGTTCTGGATCATCCAGGGCATGTGTGTGATCGTGGGTCTGGGGCTCTTCTACGCGGGCTGGGCGGCCGAGAAGTGAACTGGCACGGCAAGCGGGTCACCGTCGCGGGTCTCGGGATCTCCGGGGTCCCGGCGGCCCGGGTCCTGCGCGCTCTCGGCGCCGAGGTCACCGTCGTCAACGACGGGGACGACGAGCCCGCCCGTGCCCAGGCGGCCGAGCTGGAGAAGCTCGGGATCACGGTGCGCCTCGGGGACGGGGCGACCCTGCCCGAGGCCACCGAGCTGGTCGTCACCGCGCCCGGCTGGCGGCCGGACAAGCCTCTCTTCACGGCCGCCGCCGCGGCCGGTGTGGAGATCTGGGGCGATGTGGAGCTGGCCTGGCGGCTGCGCGGCCCGGACGCGGCACCCTGGCTCGCGGTCACCGGCACCAACGGCAAGACCACGACCGTCAGGATGCTCGCCTCGATCCTGACGGCGGCGGGGCTTCGTACGGCCGCCGTCGGCAATATCGGGGTCTCGCTGCTGGAGGCCGTCACGGGCGAGGAGACCTACGACGTCCTCGCCGTCGAGCTGTCCAGCTATCAGCTCCACTGGGCGCCGAGTCCGCGCGCCCACTCCGCCGCCGTGCTCAATCTCGCGCCCGACCATCTCGACTGGCACGGCTCGATGGAGGCGTACGCCACCGACAAGGGCCGTGTGTACGAGGGCAACACCGTCGCCTGCGTCTACAACGCGGCCGACCCGGCCACCGAGGAACTGGTGCGGGCGGCCGACGTCGAGGAGGGCTGCCGGGCGATCGGCTTCACCCTCGGCACTCCCGGACCCTCCCAACTCGGCGTCGTGGACGGCATCCTGGTCGACCGCGCCTTCGTGGAGAACCGCCGGGAGCGGGCCCAGGAGCTGGCCCAGGTCTCCGACATCCGGCCACCGGCACCGCACAACATCGCCAACGCGCTCGCCGCGGCGGCCCTGGCCCGCGCCTTCGGTGTCGGGCCGGCCGCCGTCCGCGACGGACTGCGTTCCTTCCGTCCCGATCCGCACCGCATCGAACTGGTCGCGGAAGTCGCCGCAATCACCTACGTCGACGATTCCAAGGCCACCAACACCCATGCCGCCGAAGCCTCTCTGGCGGCGTACGACCCGATCGTCTGGATCGCGGGCGGTCTCGCCAAGGGCGCGACCTTCGACGAGCTCGTCATGGCGTCGGCCCGGCGGCTGCGCGGGGTCGTCCTGATCGGCGCCGACCGCGCGCTGATCGGGGAAGCCCTCGCGCGACACGCCCCCGAAGTCCCGGTCGTGGACCTCGACCGGACCGACACTGGGGCGATGTCGGCGGCGGTCCGCGAAGCGGCACGGCTCGCACAGCCGGGGGACACGGTACTGATGGCCCCGGCCTGCGCCTCGATGGACATGTTCGCCAACTACAACAAGCGAGGCGAGGCGTTCGCGGACGCGGTACACGCACTCGCCGCCGAGCACGCCTGACCGGCCCGGCCCTTGTGCCGGGCCGTCCCGGGGCCGCGACACCCGTGGTGACCCCGCGGGCCCCGGATCCCCGGCAGCCGCGCCAGGCACGACTGGAGGGGACAGCGACGATGCCGGCCGACGACACCGCGGACCGAAGGCCCGTCCGGCGGATCTTCAGGGACCCGCGAAGCCGGGAGGGCACGGGCCCCGGCGGCGGACCGTATCCCGCAGAAGGTCCGGGCCCGTCCGGCCACGGGAGGCACGGGGACGGCGGCTTCGGGGACGGTGTCCCGTCCCGTGATTCCCGCCACCGCACCTCCAGGGCCGAACCGCCACGGCCGTCGGGCCGGCCCCCGGGGCCGCGTCCCGCGCTCCACCGCTGGGGTCTGACGGGCGGGCCCGCGCTCGCGGGCCCGCCCGTCGGTGGCGGCGCGCGGGGCCCGGCAGCGGCCCGCCCAGAGGCCCTGGCCGGGCTCGGACAGGGCCGCGCGCTGCGCGGCAGAGCGACGGGAGCCGCCGTACGCCGTCCGCCCGCCGCGCGCCGCCAGGGCGGCAGGACGGGCGCCCCCCGCCCGTCCAGGAGCGGCGGGCCCAGACGGCTGTACGAGCGGGCACGCAGGGCCTGGGACCGGCCGCTGACCGCGTACTACCTGATCCTCGGCAGCGGTCTGCTGATCACCGTGCTCGGTCTGGTGATGGTGTACTCCGCGTCGATGATCTACGCGCTCCAGCTCTCGCTGCCGTCCACGTACTTCTTCCGCAAACAGTTCCTCGCGGTGGTCCTCGGCACCGGACTGCTGCTGCTCGCCTCCAGGATGCCGACCAAACTCCACCGGGCGCTGTCCTATCCGCTGCTGGTCGGCGCGGTCTTCCTGATGGTGCTCGTGCAGGTCCCCGGGATAGGGCGGTCGGTCAAGGGCAATCAGAACTGGATCTATCTGGGCGGCCCGTTCCAGCTCCAGCCCAGCGAGTTCGCCAAGCTCGCGCTGATCCTGTGGGGCGCCGATCTGCTCGCCCGCAAACAGGACAGGAGACTGCTGTCCCAGTGGAAGCATCTGCTGGTGCCGCTCGTGCCCGTCGCGTTCATGCTGCTCGGGCTGATCATGCTCGGCGGAGACATGGGCACGGCGATCATCCTGACCGCCATCCTCTTCGGTCTGCTCTGGCTCGCCGGCGCTCCCACCAGGCTCTTCGCCGGAGTGCTCGCCGTCGCGGGCCTGGTCGGCTTCGTACTGATCAAGACCAGCGAGAACCGGCTCTCCCGGTTCGCGTGCATCGGCGCGACCGATCTCGGCCCGAACGGCGAGTGCTGGCAGGCGGTCCACGGAATCTACGCCCTGGCCTCCGGAGGATGGTTCGGTTCCGGCCTCGGCGCGAGTGTGGAAAAATGGGGCCAACTGCCCGAACCGCACACCGACTTCATTTTCGCCATCACTGGGGAGGAACTGGGGCTGGCGGGGACGCTGTCGGTACTCGCCCTCTTCGCGGCTCTAGGCTATGCGGGTATCCGCGTGGCCGGACGCACGGAGGATCCCTTCGTGAGGTATGCCGCGGGAGGTGTGACCACCTGGATCGCGGCGCAGGCCGTGGTCAATATCGGTGCGGTGCTCGGTCTGCTGCCGATCGCCGGAGTCCCGCTCCCGCTGTTCTCCTACGGAGGATCGGCCCTGCTGCCGACCATGTTCGCCGTCGGGCTGCTGATCGCGTTCGCGCGAGAGGATCCCGCCGCGAAGGCGGCCCTGGCCATGCGGCGGCCCCGGGTGAGATGGAAGACGATGAGACGGCGCGTCAAGAAGCGTCCGTCCGGAGAGCGGTGAATTTCGGTGCATGTCGTACTCGCCGGTGGGGGGACCGCCGGCCACATCGAGCCCGCGCTCGCCCTCGCGGACGCCCTGCGCAGGCAGGACCCCACCGTGGGGATCACGGCCCTCGGCACGGAGCGCGGACTGGAGACCAGGCTCGTTCCCGAGCGGGGCTACGAGCTGGGACTGATCCCGGCCGTACCGCTGCCGCGCAAGCCCACACCCGAGCTGATCACCGTCCCCGGGCGGCTGCGCGGCACCATCAAGGCGGCCGAGCAGATCCTGGAGCGCACCAAGGCCGACTGCGTGGTGGGCTTCGGCGGCTATGTCGCCCTGCCCGGCTATCTCGCGGCGAAACGGCTCGGGGTGCCGATCATCGTCCACGAGGCCAACGCGAGGCCGGGACTGGCCAACAAGATCGGTTCGCGCTACGCGGCCGGAGTGGCCGTCTCCACGCCGGACAGCAAGCTCCGCAACGCGCGGTACATCGGTATCCCGCTGCGCCGTTCGATCGCCACGCTCGACCGGGCGCGGGCGCGTCCAGAGGCGCGCGCCGCCTTCGGGCTCGACCCGAACCTGCCGACGCTGCTCGTCTCCGGCGGCTCGCAGGGCGCGCGCCGGCTCAACGAGGTGATCCAGCAGATCGCTCCGGTGCTCCAGCGCTCCGGTATCCAGATCCTGCACGCGGTCGGTCCCAAGAATGAGATGCCGCGCGTGGACAACATGCCCGGAATGCCGCCCTATATCCCGGTACCGTATGTGGACCGGATGGATCTCGCGTACGCCGCGGCCGACATGATGCTCTGCCGCGCGGGCGCGATGACCGTCGCCGAACTCTCCGCCGTCGGGCTGCCCGCCGCCTATGTCCCGTTGCCGATCGGCAACGGCGAACAGCGGCTCAACGCCCAGCCGGTGGTGAAGGCCGGCGGCGGCCTGCTGGTCGACGACGCCGAACTCACGCCCGAGTGGGTGCAGAGCCAGGTCCTTCCGGTGCTCTCCGATCCGCACCGGTTGTACGAGATGTCCCGCGCCGCCGCCGAGTTCGGCCGCAGGGACGCCGACGACCTGCTGGTCGGCATGGTGTACGAGGCGATCGCCGCACGCCGTCAGGCGTAGGGAGGCAGGGGAGAGTGGCCGGACCGACGACCGCCGAGCGCGGCGCACGACCGCGTTCGAAGTCCGGCCGCTCTCCTGAGGAGTCCGCGGCCCGCCGGTTCCGGCTGCCGGGCCGCAGGCTGATGATCGTACTGATCATGGCGAGCGTGCTGCTCGCGGGCGGCACCTGGACGCTGTACGGCTCGAACTGGCTCCGGGTCGAACGGGTCAGCACCTCGGGCACCGTGGTGCTGACGCGCGCGGAGGTGGAGTCCGCCGCCTCCGTACCGGTCGGGGCGCCGCTGATTTCCGTGGACACGGACGCGATTGAGGCCAGGCTCCGGCGGAAGCTGCCACGTATCGATTCGGTCGAGGTGGCTCGTTCCTGGCCCCGGGGAATCAGTCTGAAAGTGATCGAACGAAAGCCCGTCCTGCTTATCGAAAAGGGCGCAAAGTTCATCGAAGTGGACGGGGACGGTGTACGTTTCGCCGAGGTGGAGAAGGCACCCGCCGGCGTCCCCGGGCTCGAATTGACGGTGGACCGGACAGCGGCTCCGCGGCGCTTCGGAACCGACCGGCTGATCCTCGAAGCCGTACGGGCCAGAAGTGAACTCCCCAGGAAAGTGGCCGCGGACACCAGGAAGGTCCGGGTCCGTTCGTACGACTCGATCTCCCTGGAGCTGACCGGCGGCCGTACGGTGATGTGGGGAAGCGCCGAGGACGGCGCGGCCAAGGCGCGTGCGCTCACCGCTCTGATGAAAGCGGCTCCCAGGGCCGCGTACTTCGATGTAAGTGCTCCCACCGCGCCTGCCGCGTCGGGGAGTTGACGGACATATGCGCTGGCCAGCACCCTGGTTGGTCAGCGCTATGGGTGATCACATAGGGTGAAAAGAAAAACGGGAGGTTCGGCGTGTTCGTTGAACGTGCGCCACTTGTCGACTTAGTGTCCTGTTCGGAAGAGTCCAAGAAGCGGACACACTGGTAACCCTGAACTTCAACGTCAGGGTTTGGGTCGGCGTTTCGGACCGTCCCATCGGCATCAGTCGTCGCGGCGCCACATCGGCGGAGCGGCGACACGTAACTCGAGGCGAGAGGCCTTCGACGTGGCAGCACCGCAGAACTACCTCGCAGTCATCAAGGTCATCGGTGTCGGCGGCGGTGGTGTCAATGCCATCAACCGAATGATCGAGGTCGGCCTCAAGGGTGTCGAGTTCATCGCGATCAACACCGACGCGCAAGCCCTGTTGATGAGCGACGCCGACGTCAAGCTCGACGTCGGCAGGGAACTCACCCGCGGCCTCGGGGCCGGAGCCAACCCGGCCGTCGGCCGCAAGGCGGCAGAGGACCACCGTGAGGAGATCGAGGAGGTCCTCAAGGGGGCCGACATGGTCTTCGTCACCGCCGGGGAGGGCGGCGGCACCGGCACGGGCGGCGCGCCCGTCGTGGCCAACATCGCCCGCTCGCTCGGGGCACTCACGATCGGTGTGGTCACCCGCCCGTTCACCTTCGAGGGCCGCCGCCGCGCGAACCAGGCCGAGGACGGCATCGCCGAACTCCGCGAAGAGGTCGACACCCTCATCGTCATCCCCAACGACCGGCTGCTCTCCATCTCGGACCGCCAGGTCAGTGTGCTCGACGCGTTCAAGTCGGCCGACCAGGTCCTGCTCTCCGGCGTCCAGGGCATCACCGACCTCATCACCACCCCCGGTCTGATCAACCTCGACTTCGCCGACGTCAAGTCCGTGATGTCCGAGGCGGGCTCGGCGCTCATGGGCATCGGCTCGGCCCGCGGCGACGACCGCGCGGTGGCCGCCGCCGAGATGGCGATCTCCTCGCCGCTCCTCGAAGCGTCCATCGACGGCGCGCGCGGTGTCCTGCTCTCCATCTCCGGCGGCTCCGACCTCGGTCTCTTCGAGATCAACGAGGCGGCCCAGCTGGTGAGCGAGGCGGCCCACCCCGAGGCCAACATCATCTTCGGCGCCGTCATCGACGACGCCCTCGGTGACGAGGTACGGGTCACCGTCATCGCGGCCGGCTTCGACGGCGGGCAGCCGCCGACCCGGCGCGAGACCGTGCTCGGCGCTTCGAGCAAGCGCGACGACCAGCCGGCCCCGTCCCGGGTGGACAGCGGCCGGTCCACGAGCGGACTGGGAACCGTGCCGCCGCGCGAGGACCGTCCGGCCAAGCACGACCCCGCCCCGGTGTCCAACGAGAAGCCCCTCTCGCCGGTGCACCCGCCGCATGTTCCCCCGGCCCGTCCGTACCAGCAGGACAGCCAGGCCGAGGAGCTGGACGTTCCGGACTTCTTGAAGTGATAGGCAGGCACGAGACACTGAGCGGCGCGCACTTCGCCTTCACCGACCGGTGGGGCGGGGTGAGCGCCGCTCCGTATGAGCGGCTCAACCTCGGTGGCGCGGTCGGCGACGATCCCGGGGCCGTACGGGCCAACCGTGAACTCGCGGCGAAGTCGCTGGCGCTCGACCCGGCGCGGGTCGTCTGGATGAACCAGGTGCACGGCCGCGACGTGGCCGTGGTCGAAGGACCGTGGACGAGCGGGGAGATCCCCGCCGTCGACGCGCTCGTCACCGTACGGCGCGGGCTGGCGCTCGCCGTACTCACCGCGGACTGCGTTCCCGTGCTGCTGGCCGATCCGGTTGCCGGGATCGTCGCCGCCGCCCACGCGGGACGTCCCGGTATGGTCGCCGGAGTCGTCCCGGCCGCCGTCGAGGCCATGATCGCGCTCGGCGCCGAACCGTCCAGGATCACCGCCCGTACCGGTCCCGCGGTCTGCGGGCGCTGCTACGAGGTCCCGGCGGCGATGCGGGACGAGGTGGCCGCCGCGGTACCGGAGTCCTGGTCCGAGACGAGCTGGTCGACCCCGGCGGTCGACGTCACCGCCGGAGTCCACGCGCAACTCGCGGCGCTGGGGGTCGAGGACCGGCGGCACGCCGGGGTCTGCACACTGGAGTCGGACGACCACTACTCGTACCGCCGCGACCGCACGACCGGGCGGCTCGCCGGATATGTCTGGCTGGACTGAGAGCGCATGAACGATCGCAGAACCGAACTCGCGGCGAATCTCGCCACGGTGGAGGAACGTATCGTCTCCGCCTGTGCGGCGGCGGGCCGTCAGCGGGAGGAGGTGACCCTGATCGTGGTCACCAAGACCTATCCCGCGAGTGATGTACGACTGCTCCATGAACTCGGCGTACGGCATGTGGCCGAGAACCGTGATCAGGATGCCGCCCCGAAAGCCGACGCTTGTGCGGATTTGTCGCTCATGTGGCATTTCGTTGGCCAGTTGCAGACGAACAAGGTCCGCTCCGTCGCCACTTACGCCGATGTCGTGCAGTCCGTCGACCGGATCAGACTGGTCTCGGCCCTCTCCTCGGCGGCCGTCCGCGCGGGGCGTGAACCGGTCTGCCTGATCCAGGTCGCGCTCGACGCGGAGTCCGGCGCACGCGGGGCGCGCGGCGGGGTGGCGCCCGACGGGATCGAGGAGTTGGCCACGGCGGTGGCCGGGGCGCCGGGACTGCGGCTCGGCGGTCTGATGACCGTGGCGCCGCTCGCCGGTCCGTACGCGGGCCGGCAACGGGCGGCGTTCGAGCGGCTGCTGGAATTCTCATCCCGCCTGCGCGCGGACCATCCGGCTGCGAACATGGTCTCAGCAGGGATGAGCTCGGACCTTGAGGACGCGGTAATGGCGGGAGCGACACATGTTCGCGTCGGTACGGCGGTACTCGGAGTCCGACCCCGGCTCGGGTAACGTCGCGAAGCAAGTCGGACCACAGCAGAAAATATGGTCATTTCCGCCGAAAGGCGGGCGGGCCTAGTGGATCGCGGGCACTTGGTGACGAGGCCGATCCACCACAGAGCGGAGGACTCAGAGCATGGCCGGCGCGATGCGCAAGATGGCGGTCTACCTCGGCCTCGTGGAGGACGATGGGTACGACGGCCGGGGTTTTGACCCCGACGACGATTTCGAACCCGAGCCTGAACCCGAGCGGGAGCACCGGCGCCACCAGCCCGTGCACCAGCAGGAGCGTGAGCGGGAACGGGAGCGGGAAGAGCCGATGCGGGTGGTTCAGCCTCCCGCCCAACGTGAACGCGAGCGCGAACCGGTGTCGCTGGGGGCCGAAATCGGGCGTCCGGCGCGAATCGCCCCCGTGGCATCCATCACACCTGAACGTCCGAGTCTGGAGAAGAACGCACCGGTGATCATGCCCAAGGTTGTGTCCGAGCGGGAGCCCTACCGCATCACCACATTGCACCCGAGGACCTACAACGAGGCCCGTACCATCGGGGAACACTTCCGTGAGGGCACTCCGGTGATCATGAATCTCACGGAGATGGACGACACCGATGCGAAGCGACTTGTCGACTTTGCCGCGGGACTGGTCTTCGGTCTCCATGGCAGCATTGAACGGGTGACGCAGAAGGTGTTCCTGCTGTCTCCTGCTAACGTCGATGTCACGGCGGAGGACAAGGCCCGCATCGCAGAGGGCGGGTTCTTCAACCAGAGCTAGGAACACAGCACCGGGAACGACCCGGTCGCGCGACGGGAACGGCCCGGCGCGGGACCGGACCAGAGTGAGCCAGGGGAGAGGGAAGCAGCGGGATGGGCGTCGCACTACAGGTGGTCTACATCGCGCTGATGTGCTTCCTCATCGTGCTTATTTTCCGGTTGGTCATGGACTACGTCTTCCAGTTCGCCCGCTCATGGCAGCCCGGCAAGGCGATGGTGGTCGTTCTGGAGGCCACCTACACTGTCACGGATCCACCGCTCAAGCTTCTTCGGCGGTTCATCCCGCCGTTGCGTCTCGGGGGCGTGGCACTCGACCTGTCCTTCTTCGTTCTGATGATCATCGTCTACATCCTGATCTCGCTGGTGAGCACTCTTGCGAGGGGGATGTGAACGATACGGTCTTGCCGACTGCCGACGACTACGTAGAGGTGAAGAAGAGATGCCATTGACCCCTGAGGACGTGCGGAACAAGCAGTTCACGACCGTCCGCCTCCGAGAAGGCTACGACGAGGACGAGGTCGATGCCTTTCTCGACGAGGTCGAGGCCGAACTGACGCGCCTGCTCCGCGAGAACGAGGACCTGCGCGCGAAGCTGGCCGCCGCGACGCGTGCCGCCGCGCAGAACCAGCAGCAGCAGGGCATGCGCAAGCCTCCGGAACAGCAGGACCGTCCCGGTGCGCCTGTCCCCGCCGCCATATCCGGACCGCCGGTCCAGCAGCAGCCGCCGCAGATGGGTCCGCCCCAGCTGCCCGGTGGCGCTCCGCAGCTCCCCGCGGGACCGAGTGGCCACGGTCCGCAGGGTCATGACCCGCGTGGCCAGCACGGCCCGGGACCGATGCAGGGCGGCCCCATGCAGGGTGGTCCCATGCAGGGCGGTCCGATGGGTCAGGGCGGCCCGATGCAGGGTGGTCCGATGGGCCAGGGTGGTCCCATGCAGGGCGGCCCCATGGGCCAGGGCGGCCCGATGCAGGGTGGTCCGATGGGCCAGGGCGGTCCCATGCAGGGCGGCCCGATGCAGGGCGGTCCCATGGGTGGACCGATGGGCGGCCCCATGGGCGGCCACGGCCCGCAGATGCAGCAGCCCGGTCAGGGACCCGGCGGCGACAGTGCCGCGCGGGTGCTCTCGCTCGCCCAGCAGACCGCCGACCAGGCGATCGCCGAGGCGCGCTCCGAGGCGAACAAGATCGTCGGTGAGGCGCGCAGCCGCGCCGAGGGCCTGGAGCGCGACGCGCGCGCCAAGGCGGACGCGCTGGAGCGGGACGCGCAGGAGAAGCACCGTGTGGCGATGGGCTCGCTGGAGTCCGCGCGCGCGACGCTGGAGCGCAAGGTCGAGGATCTGCGTGGCTTCGAGCGCGAGTACCGGACGCGTCTGAAGTCCTACCTGGAGAGCCAGCTCCGTCAGTTGGAGACCCAGGCGGACGACTCGCTGGCCCCGCCGCGTACCCCGGCGACGGCTTCGCTGCCGCCGTCCCCGTCGATGGCTCCGGCCGGAGCGGGTGCGATGGGGCACGGCGGGATGGGCGGGCCCTCCATGGGTCACGGCGGCCCCTCGGGCCCGTCGTACGGCGGTCAGCAGCAGATGTCCCCGGCGATGACGCAGCCGATGGCACCGGTACGGCCGCAGGCGCCGCAGCCGATGCAGCAGGCACCGTCGCCGATGCGGGGATTTCTGATCGACGAGGACGACAACTGACGTGGCCGCGCGCGGGTAACGCGTAGCCGTCGGCAGTCACAAGGGCCGGGCCCGGGGATCTCCCCGGGCCCGGCCCTTGTGTGTACGCGCTTCCGCCGCGGGCGGCCCGTCCCTTCCCTTTTCCGCCCCTCCAGAGACCGGGCCCGGTGCGGGGTGGGGGAGGAGGCCCCCCTACCCCGCCGGGGTCAGGACTTGCGGAGGTGGAAGGTGAGTTCCAGGGACTCGTCCGTGAACGGGGGGCCGTAGGAGGCGTCCGGGGTGCCCGGGGTGAAGGACGTGGCCAGGACCTCGTCCGAGATCAGGGGCGTGTGCGCGGTGAGGGCTTCCGTGGTGGACGGGGACGTGGCGCTCCAGCGGACGGCGATGCGGTCCGCGACGTCCAGGCCGCTGTTCTTGCGCGCCTCCTGGATCAGCCGGATCGCGTCACGGGCCAGGCCCGCGAGCCGCAGCTCCGGAGTGATCTCCAGGTCCAGCGCGACCGTCGCGCCCGAGTCGGACGCGACCGACCAGCCCTCACGCGGAGTCTCCGTGATGATGACCTCCTCCGGGGTGAGGGAGACCACGTCACCGTCGACCGTCACCGTCGCGTCGCCCTCGCGCAGGGCCAGCGACAGCGCCGCCGCGTCCGCGTCCGCGATCGCCTTCGCCACCACCTGGACGCCCTTGCCGAAACGCTTGCCCAGCGCGCGGAAGTTGGCCTTCGCCGTCGTGTCGACCAGCGAGCCGCCCACCTCGGAGAGCGTCGCCAGCGAGGAGACGTTCAGCTCCTCCGTGATCTGGGACCGCAGTTCGGGGGAGAGCGTCTCGAAGCCCGCCGCCGCGATCAGCGCGCGGGAGAGCGGCTGGCGGGTCTTCACACCCGACTCCGCCCGCGTCGCCCGGCCCAGTTCCACCAGCCTGCGCACCAGCGCCATCTGCCGCGAGAGCACCGGGTCGACCGCCGTGAGATCGGGCTCGGGCCAGCTCGCCAGATGCACCGACTCCACGGCGTCCGGAGTCACCGGCACGACCATGTCCTGCCAGACCCGCTCGGTGATGAACGGCGTCAGCGGCGCCATCAGCCGTGTGACCGTCTCCACCACGTCGTGCAGCGTGCGCAGCGCCGCCTTGTCGCCCTGCCAGAAGCGGCGCCGCGAGCGGCGGACGTACCAGTTGGAGAGATCGTCCACGAACGCCGAGAGCAGCTTGCCGGTGCGCTGGGTGTCGTAGGTCTCCATGGCCTGGGTGGTCTGGTCGACCAGCGCGTGCAGCTCGCTCAGCAGCCAGCGGTCCAGCAGCGGCCGGTCGGCCGGCGCCGGGTCGGCCCCGCTGGGCGCCCAACCCGACGTCCGGGCGTACAGGGCCTGGAAGACGACGGTGTTCCAGTACGTCAGCAGCGTCTTGCGCACGACCTCCTGGATCGTGCCGTGTCCGACCCGCCGCGCGGCCCACGGGGAGCCGCCGGCCGCCATGAACCAGCGGACCGCGTCCGCGCCGTGCTGGTCCATCAACGGGATCGGCTGGAGGATGTTGCCCAGGTGCTTGGACATCTTCCGGCCGTCCTCGGCGAGGATGTGACCGAGGCAGACGACGTTCTCGTACGACGACTTGTCGAAGACCAGCGTGCCGACGGCCATCAGCGTGTAGAACCAGCCGCGCGTCTGGTCGATCGCCTCCGAGATGAACTGCGCCGGATAGCGCTGCTCGAAGAGGTCCTTGTTCTTGTACGGGTAGCCCCACTGCGCGAACGGCATCGAGCCCGAGTCGTACCAGGCGTCGATCACCTCGGGAACCCGCACGGCCTCCAGCCCGCACCCCCCGGCGGGACAGGCGAAGGTGACGGCGTCGATGAAGGGGCGGTGCGGATCCAGCCCCGACTGGTCGCTGCCCGTCAGCTCCGTCAGCTCCGTGCGTGAACCCACACAGGTCAGGTGGTTCTCCGCACAGCGCCAGATGGGCAGCGGTGTGCCCCAGTAGCGGTTGCGGGAGAGCGCCCAGTCGACGTTGTTGTTCAGCCAGTCGCCGTACCTGCCGTGCTTGACCGAGTCCGGGAACCAGTTGGTCTTCTCGTTCTCGTCGAGCAGCCGGTCCTTGATCGCGGTCGTGCGGATGTACCAGGACGGCTGCGCGTAGTAGAGGAGCGCGGTGTGGCAGCGCCAGCAGTGCGGATAGCTGTGCTCGTACGGCACATGCCGGAACAGCAGCCCGCGCTCGCGCAGATCCTCGGTCAGGGCCTCGTCGGCCTTCTTGAAGAAGACCCCGCCGACCAGCGGCAGGTCCTCCTCGAAGGTGCCGTCGGGGCGCACCGGGTTGACGACGGGAAGGCCGTACGCGCGGCACACCTTCAGGTCGTCCTCGCCGAAGGCCGGGGACTGGTGGACCAGACCCGTGCCGTCCTCCGTCGTGACGTACTCGGCGTTGACGACGTAGTGCGCCTCGGTCCCGTCGGGGAAGTCGATCAGTGTGAAGGGACGGTCGTAGGTCCAGCGCTCCATCTCGCGGCCGGTGAAGGACTCACCGGTGGGCTCCCAGCCCTCGCCCAGCGCCTTCTCCAGCAGCGGCCGGGCCACGACGAGCTTCTCCTCGCCGTCGGTCGCGACCACATAGGTGACCTCGGGGTGCGCGGCCACGGCGGTGTTCGACACCAGCGTCCACGGAGTGGTCGTCCAGACCAGCAGCGACGCCTCGCCGGCGAGCGGTCCCGAGGTGAGCGGGAAGCGGACGAAGACCGAGGGATCGACGATCGTCTCGTATCCCTGGGCCAGCTCGTGGTCGGAGAGACCGGTCTGGTCGCGCGGGCACCAGGGTGCCACCCGGTAGTCCTGGACCAGCAGGCCCTTGTCGAAGATCTCCTTCAGCGACCACCAGACGGAGTCGATGTACTCCGGGTCCATGGTGCGGTACGCGTCGTCCAGATCGACCCAGTACCCCATGCGCGTCGTGAGCTCGGTGAAGGCGTCGGTGTGCCGGGTCACGGACTCGCGGCACCTGGCGTTGAACTCGGCGATGCCGTACGCCTCGATGTCCTTCTTGCCGTTGAAGCCCAGCTCCTTCTCCACGGCCAGCTCCACCGGCAGACCGTGGCAGTCCCAGCCGGCCTTGCGGGCGACGTGGTAGCCGCGCATGGTGCGAAAGCGCGGGAAGACGTCCTTGAAGACGCGGGCCTCGATGTGGTGCGCGCCCGGCATGCCGTTGGCGGTCGGCGGGCCCTCGTAGAAGACCCACTCGGGGCGGCCCTCGGAGCGTTCGAGGCTCTTGTCGAAGACCTTGCTCTCACGCCAGAAATCGAGCACGGCGTGCTCCAGCGCGGGCAGGTCGACCTGGGCGGGGACCTGGCGGTACTGGGGTGGCGTCACTGGTGTCATGGGGCGCTTCCTCCGGCGGAACTGCGACATCTCCGTCGGAGGGACGAGAGCCTGGGCTCCCGCGGTACCACCCTCCTTGGCCCCGGGCGCGCTCCGCCCGCGGCCCCCTCATTGGGGTCGCGCTGCCGGTTCTACTCGCACCGGGTCCAGCGATCCGACCAGGGCTTTCTTCCGGCGGCTCCGGGGTGATCCTTCACATCGCGCTCTGCCCCCGGGCTCGCACCGTCCCCGGGTCGCTCATGGCCGCGTACGACGCTACTCGTCCCCATCCACGCCTTTCGCTGGAGCCCAGTGTACGGGGCGGTGGACGGCGGGGCCGACCGGTTTCCGGCGGAGGTGCCGTACGGCCGAACGTATGACCCGAATGGTTATACCGGCCCTTTCGGACTTTGTGGCCGCCCGGCGGCGGATTACCGGGCGGCGAGCTGGGCACAACGGATGGAGGCTCGTCTTGTCACGCCATGGGGAGGGCCGAAGCGGCGGCGTGCCCCGTTGCCGCGGGGCTGGTGTCGATTTATCGTCCCAGCACGATTCGCGAGCAAGATCACAATGTGTGAAGGGGCCGCGGCCATGGTGGCGAAGAAGACCGCCGCGAAGAAGTCGGCCACGGCCAGGAAGGCGTCGGCCGGGAAGGCACCGGCGAAGAAGTCCACCACCGCGAAGACCACCCCGAACAGCACAGCCGAGAAGACCATCGCGAAGAAGACCTCCATGAGGAAGACCGCAACGAAGAAGCCGGCGGCCGAGAAGGCCCCGGCGAAGAAGGCACCGGCCCGGAAGCCACCGGCTCAGAAGGCCGTCGCGAAGAAGGCCGAGAGGAAGCCGGCCGCGGAGAAGCGGGCGGCGGAGAAGCCGTCCGCGCGGAAGACGGCCACGAAGAAGGCAGCGAAAAAGGCGCCGGTGGGCAAGGCACCTGCGAAGAAGGCCGCGTCCGCGGCCAAGGGGGCGGCCAAGGCCGCGGAACAGACGGGAGCCAAAACGGTGGGAGCCAAGAAGACTGCGGGTGGCAGGAGCACGGCGGCCGGCGAGCCCGCCTCGGTGGTCGCGACAGCGGTCTCCACGGCCGACGCCGCCGTGACCCCTCCCGATGAGCTGGCCGTACGGCCGGGCGAGGATCCCTGGACCGAGGAGGAGGTCGCCGCGGCCCGGGACGAGCTGGAGGGCGAGATCGCCCGGCTGACCGCCGAGATCACCTCGTCCGAGACCGCCCTCGTCGGCCTGATGCGGGATTCCGGCGACGGAGCCGGTGACGACGACGCCGACACCGGCACCAAGAACATCACGCGCGAGCACGAGATGGCGCTCGCCGCCAACGCCCGCGAGATGCTGGAGCAGACCGAGCGCGCGCTCCAGCGGCTGGACTCCGGCACCTACGGTCTCTGCGAGATCTGCGGCAGGCCGATCGGCAAGGCCCGGATGCAGGCGTTCCCGCGGGCCACGCTCTGCGTGGAGGACAAACAAAAGCAGGAACGTCGAGGCTGAACGCGTACGGAGGTGCCGTACCCTCGTCCTCAGTCAGGCGTCTAGGTTGAGGGACTCACGTGGCAGAGGCGGAGCGCGTTATCGGTACGCCGGATGTTCCGGATGTGGACGACGAGACTGCGGCTCCCGCCGAGCAGTCCAGGGGGAAGCGCAAGATCGCCACGCTCTTCACCGTCGCCGTCCTGGCCTACCTGCTTGACCTCGGTTCCAAGATGCTCGTGGTGGCCAAGCTGGAGCACCACGAGCCGATCGAGATCATCGGTGATCTGCTGAGGTTCGAGGCGATCAGGAACCCCGGAGCCGCCTTCGGTGTCGGTGAGGCGTTCACGGTGATCTTCACGATCATCGCGGCGACCGTGATCGTGGTGATCGCCCGGCTGGCGCGCAAGCTCTACAGCCTGCCCTGGGCGATCGCGCTCGGACTGCTGCTCGGCGGCGCGCTGGGCAATCTCACCGACCGGATCTTCCGCTCGCCGGGCGTCTTCCAGGGCGCCGTCGTGGACTTCATCGCTCCCGCGCACTTCGCGGTCTTCAATCTCGCCGACTCCGCGATCGTCTGCGGAGGAATCCTCATCGTGCTGCTGTCGTTCCGGGGTCTCGACCCGGACGGGACCGTCCACAAGGACTGACCGGGGCCGACCGGGCCCGTCGGGGGCTTGTCCACAGGCGGCCGGGGCTGTCCACAGGCGGGACCGGCCACCGGCTCGGCAAGGCATACTCGACGCGTGAGCTTTCCCGAGATCAGAACGCTGCCCGTACCCGACGGCCTGGAGGGCGAGCGCGTCGACGCCGCCATAGCCCGTATGTTCGGGTTCTCCCGTACGAAGGCGGCGGAGCTGGCCGCCTCCGGGAAGGTCCAGGTCGACGGCTCCGTCGTCGGGAAGTCCGAGCGGGTCAACGGCGGCGCCTGGCTCGAAGTGGAGATGCCTCCGGCGGCGGCGCCCGTGGAGATCGTGGCGGAGCCCGTCGAGGGCATGGAGATCGTGCACGACGACGACGACATCGTCGTGATCGTCAAGCCGGTCGGTGTGGCCGCACACCCGAGCCCGGGCTGGACCGGGACCACGGTCATCGGCGGTCTCGCCGCCGCCGGCTACCGGATCTCGACCTCGGGCGCCGCCGAGCGCCAGGGCGTCGTCCACCGGCTCGACGTCGGGACCTCGGGGCTGATGGTCGTGGCCAAGTCGGAGCGGGCGTACACCCTGCTCAAGGCACAGTTCCGGGACCGGGTCGTCGATAAGCGCTACCACGCGCTGGTGCAGGGGCATCCGGACCCGATGAGCGGGACCATCGACGCTCCGATCGGGCGCCATCCCCATCATGACTACAAGTGGGCGGTGACCGCGGAGGGCAAGCCGTCGGTCACGCACTACGACCTGGTCGAGGCCTTCCGGTCGGCGTCCCTGCTGGACATCAAGCTGGAGACGGGGCGTACGCACCAGATCCGGGTGCACATGGCGGCCCACCGCCATCCCTGTGTGGGCGATCTGACCTATGGCGCCGATCCGACGCTGGCCAAGCGGCTCGGGCTGACCCGGCAGTGGCTGCACGCGGTGCGGCTGGGCTTCGAGCATCCGTCGGACGGGCGGTGGGTGGAGTTCTCCAGCACCTACCCCGAGGATCTTCAGCAGGCGCTGGACCGGGTCAGGGCGGAGAGCAACACATGAGCGGGCCCGTGACCGGGGCCGGGGCCGTGACCGGCGCGGACACCGGCTTTGTGATCCGGCTCGCGACGGATCCGGCGGACATCGAGGCGTGCTTCGCGGTCCGCAAGGAGGTCTTCGTGGTCGAGCAGCGGGTCGCCGAGGACATCGAGTACGACGGGCGTGACGATCAGGCGCTCCAGGTGCTCGCCGTCCGTGACGACGGAGTGCCGCTGGGCACCGGACGGCTGCTGTACGGGCCCGGCGCCGCCGACCGGACCGGCGGCGATCCGGCCGTGGGCTCGCTGGGCCGGCTCGCGGTCACCGCGGCGGCCCGTGGCCGGGGCATCGGCGCCGCGCTGGTACGGGCCATCGAGGACGCGGCGCGTGAGCGCGGTCTCACGGTGGTGGATCTGCACGCGCAGTCGCACGCTCTGGGCTTCTACGAGCGGCTCGGATACGAGGCGTACGGGCCCGAGTACCTGGACGCGGACATTCCGCACCGCTCGATGCGCCGTACGATCCGGGGCGGCGCCGCGACGGCCTGACCGCAGCGCCGCCGCGACCGTACGGCGGCGCGTGGCAGGCTTGAGGTCCTGATCACCGATGGCCGCCATCGGGGGCGCGACCACCGGAGGGCGCACTGTGGACCAACTGGCCCTGCTGCTCGTGCTGTTGCTCGGCGCGGTGATCACGGTGCCGCTCGGCGAACGGCTCAGGCTGCCCGCGCCGGTGCTGATGACGCTCGTCGGGATCGGCCTGGCCCTGCTGCCGTTCGTGCCGGACGTCCAGGTGCCGCCGGACTTCATCCTGCCGCTGCTGCTGCCGCCTCTGCTCTACGCCGCCGTACAGCGCACCTCCTGGCGGCAGTTCGCCGCCAACAAGCGTCCCATCTTCCTGCTCGCGGTCGCGCTGGTCTTCGTGACGACCGCGGCGGTGGCGGTCGTCGCCAACTCCGTCGTGCCCGGCCTTCCGGTCGCCGCCGCGGTCGCGCTGGGCGCGCTCGTGGCGCCGCCCGACCCGGTCGCCGCGACCGCCGTCGCGGGCTCGCTCGGACTGCCGAGGCGGCTGGTCTCGATCCTGGAGGGCGAGGGGCTCTTCAACGATGTCACCGCGATCGTGCTCTACCACGTGGCGATCGCCGCGGCCGTCAGCGGGACGTTCTCCTGGCCGGGCGCGGTCGGGGCGTTCGTGCTCTCCGCGGTGGTGGCCGTGCTGGTCGGACTCGCCCTCGGCTGGATCTCCAACAAGCTGATGTCGGTGCTCGGCGACGCGACGCTGCAGATCGGGCTGACGCTCCTGGTGCCGTTCGTCAGCTACGTACTCGCCGAGGAGCTGTACGGTTCCGGCGTCCTCGCCGTCCTCACCACCGCCCTCTTCCTCGCCGAGCACACCGCCGACGCCGACGACGTGATGGGACGGCTCGCGGGGAACTCCTTCTGGCAGGTCGTGGACGTCCTGGTGACCGGTGTCGCCTTCGGCCTCATCGGGCTGGAGCTCCACAACGCCTTCGGCTCGGCCGGCGGCCGGGAGGGCCGGATGCTCGGCTGGGGCGCGGCGATCGTCGGGGTGGTCGTGGTCGTACGGCTGCTCTGGCTGCTTCCCGCGACCTGGCTGGCCAAGCGGCTGCACAAGCTCCGCGACTACGACGAGGACATCCCGGTCGGCTGGCGCGAGACCGTGGTGATGTGGTGGGCCGGGATGCGCGGAGTGGCCTCGGTGGCCCTGGCGCTGGCGATCCCGCTGAAGACCGACGACGGGCGGCCGTTCCCCGGCCGGGACGAGATCATCTTCATCGCCTTCGCGGTCATCGTGACCACCCTGGTCTTCCAGGGACTCACCCTGCCCTGGCTGGTGAGGAGGCTCGGCGTCCGGGCCGACACCGACGCCGAGCGGGAGCTGGAGCACTCGCTCGCGGTCCGCGCGGCCAAGGCGGCCAGGCGCAGGCTGAAGGAGATCGAGGACGTCGAGGAGCTGCCCGAGGACATCAGCGAGCGGCTCCAGCGGGCGGCCTTCGACGTCGGCGTACGGATCAGTCCCGACATCGTCGACGACGAGCGGCGCGAGTGGGTCACGGGCCGGGTCTCCCGGCTCAGGACCATGCAGCGCATCCAGCGCGAGATGATGTCGGCGGCCCGGCACGAGGTCCTCGCGGCCCGCAGTGAACCGGGCACGGATCCCGAGGTGGTGGACCGGGTGCTGCGCCATCTCGACGTCCGCAGCATGCGCTGAGCGCGAGCCGCCGCCCGGACCCGTCTGCCGCCGGACGCGTCTTCCGCCCGGATGTGACAGGCCGGCCGGGCGTGACGGGCCGCCGGGCGTGACGGGCCGGCCGGGCGTGGCACACCGGCCGGGCGTGGCACACCGCCCGGACGCGACGGGCCGCCGGGCGCGACGGGCCGCCGGGCGCGACGGGCCGCCGGGCGCGACGGGCCGCCGGGCGCGACGGGGCGCCCGGGGCCTGGACCGTCAGTCCCGGTCGGGGCCCGGCCGGCCGGAGTCCTCGCGGGTGCCCGCGCCGGAGGGATGTCTGTCGGAGCGCTCCGGCTCCGACGCGGGCTCCTGCTCTCCGCGGCTCTGCGTCGGCAGGATCGCCGCCGGCGCCGTACCGATCCTCGGCAGGGCGTACGCGTGGTCCTCGGCCAGCCAGGCGAGCATCGCCTCCCGCACCTCGCACCGCACCGTCCAGATGTCGCTCGCGTCCTTGGCCGTCACCACCGCCCGCACCTCCATCGTGCTGGGAGTGGTGTCGGTGACCGCCAGATTCCAGTCGCGCCCGTCCCAGGCCGGGCACTCCAGCAGGATCGCGTGCAGCTTCTCGCGCATCAGCGGCACCGGCGCGGAGTGGTCGAGCTGGAAGAAGACCGTGCCGGTCATCTGGATCCCGCCGCGCGACCAGTTCTCGAACGGCTGGCTGGTGAAGTACGAGACGGGCATCGTGATCCGCCGCTCGTCCCAGGTCCGTACCGTGAGGAAGGTGAGCGTGACCTCCTCGACCACGCCCCACTCGCCGTCCACCACCACGGTGTCGCCGATCCGCACCATGTCGCCGAACGCGATCTGGAAGCCCGCGAAGAGATTGCCGAGCGTGGACTGCGCGGCCACACCGGCGACGATGCCGATGATGCCCGCCGAGGCCAGCATCGAGGTGCCGACCGCCCGCATGTCGGGGAAGGTCAGCAGGATCGCCGCGACGGCCACCACCACGACGACCGCGGCCACGATGCGCATGATCAGCGTCACCTGCGTACGGACCCGGCGGACCCGGGCCGGATCGCGGGTGGAGGAGGCGTAGCGCGCGTACGCCGACTCCACCACGGCGGACACGATCCGTACGACCAGCCAGGCACCCGCGCCGATCAGCACGAGCGACAGGGCCCGGCCGATCACCGTGTGGTACCTCTCGAAGATCCACCAGCCCGTCTCACGGAACGAGCCGCGCAGCATGGTGGTGAGCAGGACCACCTGCAACGGCAGCCGGCAGCGGCGCAGCAGGCCCCAGAGCGGGATCTCGGGATGGCGCCGGTCCGCGCGGCGCAGCAGTTGGTCGGCCGCCCAGCCGACGGCCAGGGTGAGCAGGACCGAGCCCCCGAGCACGGTCAGTGGGCGCAGTACGTTCTCCATGGCTCCCTCGCTGGTCGACGACACGGGCTGGCAGGATGTCCGGATGGACATCATGCTCTTCCATTCCGTCCACGGTCCGCGCCCCGCCGTCCATGATGCGGCCGACCGGCTGCGTGCGGCCGGGCACCGGGTGCACGTGCCCGACCTCTTCGACGGACAGACCGCCGAGACCGTGGAGGAGGGCAGGGCCCTCAAGGACAAGATCGGCAAGGAGGAGCTGCTGAGGCGCGCGGTCCTGGCCGCCGCGCCGTACTCCGAGCGCGGTCTGCTGTACGCGGGATTCTCGCTGGGCGGCTCCGTCGCGCAGACCCTGGCGCTGGGCGACACCAAGGCGCGCGGACTGCTGCTCCTGCACGGCACGTCCGACATCGCGGAGAACGCGTCCGTGGACGAGCTGCCCGTACAGCTCCATGTCGCGGACCCGGACCCTTTCGAGTCGCACGACTGGCTGACCGCCTGGTATCTGCGGATGCGGCAGACCGGGGCCGATGTGGAGATCTACCGCTACCCGGGGGCAGGGCATCTCTACACGGATCCCGGTCTGCCGGACTACGACGAGCCGGCCGCCGAGGAGACCTGGCGGATCGCTCTGGCGTTCATCGCGTCGCTCTGAGCGTGTCCTGCGGCGCGCGTACCGCGGTTTCGCCGGCCGGACGGATCCCGTGGCCGCCGCGGGTCAGCGTACGGGCCGCTCCGCCCTCTCGACCCGCTGCGAGCCGGACGCCGTGCGGTAGGAGCGGGCCCAGGAGGCGGTCGCTCCGGGATCGGTCCGGTCGGAGATCGTGTAGTAGTCCATCTGCGTCTGCTCGGCGGTGACATCGAGCACGCCGTAGCCGTGGTGGTCCATGTCCACCCACTTCACATGGCGGTTGGCGAGCTGCACCGCCGCCGCCGCGACCACGGAGACCGTGCCCGCCGGTACATGGAGGATGTCGTCCAGGTTGTCGGAGGTGACCGAGGTGACCACGAACTCCGTGGCGGCGGAACGGGAGAGCGGGTAGGTGGCGGCGGTGACCGGCACATCGTTGGCCCAGGCCATATGGATGTCACCGGTCAGGAAGACGGTGTTCTTGATCCCGCGCTGGGTGAGATGCGCGAGCAGTTCCTTGCGGTCGTCCGTGTAGCCGTCCCACTGGTCGACGTTGACCGCGAGCCCCTCCTTGGGCAGCCCCAGCAGCTCGGCTATCGGGCCCAGCAGATGGACGGGGAGGGACCCGAAGGCGACGGGCGAGATCATCACGGAGGTGCCGACCAGCTTCCAGGCGGCGTCCGAGCCCGCCAGTCCCGCCTTGAGCCAGTCGAGCTGGGCGCGGCCGGTGATCGTACGCTCCGGGTCGTCCACCGCGCTGTTGCCCGCGGTCGTCTGCTGCGAGCGGAAGGAGCGCAGATCCAGCAGATGGAGATCGGCGAGTGAGCCGAAGCGCAGCCGGCGGTAGACCGTGCCCTCGGTGGAGGCGCGGACGGGCATCCACTCGAAGTACGCCTGCCGGGCCGCCGCCGCCCGCTCGGCCCAGGAGCCTTCCGTACCGGGCGTGTGGTTCTCCGCGCCGCCCGACCAGGCGTCGTTCGCGAACTCGTGGTCGTCCCAGATGGCGATCAGGGGATGGGCCGCGTGCAGCGCCCGCAGGTCGGCGTCGGTCTTGTAACGGCCGTGGCGGGTGCGGTAGTCGGCGAGGGTGACGATCTCGTGCGTCGGTTCGTGCTGCCGTACGGCATACTCCGCGGCCGGGAAGTCACCGGTCGCGTACTCGTAGATGTAGTCGCCGAGATGGAGGACGGCGTCCAGGTCGGCGCGGGCGGCGAGATGGCGGTACGCGGAGAAGTAGCCGGCCTCCCAGTTGGAGCAGGAGACCACTCCGAAGCGCACGCCCGGGGCGGCGGTGCCGGGTGCGGGGGCGGTGCGCGTACGGCCGACCGGGGACACGGTCCCGCCCGCGGTGAAGCGGAAGTGGTGGACGGTCGCCTGGCGCAGGCCCCTCACATCGACCTTGACCGTATGGTCCGAGGCGGCCCGGGCGGTGGTGGTGCCCCGGGCGACGACGGACGCGAACTCCCTGTCCTCGGCGACCTCCCAGCCCACCTCGGTCTCGGCTCCCCTGCCGGAGCCCGGCACGGCGTCGGAGGAGGGGGTGACCCGGGTCCAGAGCAGCACACCGTCCGGGAGCGGATCCCCGGAGGCGACACCGTGGAGGAAGGCGGGGGCCTCGGCGGCGGAGGCGGTGCCGCCGAGAACGACCGGAGCGGCGACAGCGGTGGCGGCGGCGGTGGCGGCAGCGGCCTTGACGACCGTGCGGCGACGCGGCGAAGAAGGCGGAAGACTGGTCACGGACCAGCACATTACTGACCAGTAGGCCGACCGGGCAGACGAATCGGGAATGTTCGTCTGCCCGTCGGACACCGGCCGCGCGACGGTCACCAGCCGGGGCCTTGCACCGCCTCTACGCCCCGGCGCCTCTACGCCCCGGTGCTTCTCCGCTTCTACGCGGCGAGGGCCTTGGTGATCGCCGTGTTGAACTCCGCCACCGTCATCGGCGCGTTCTCGCTGCCCTCCGCGGTGATCTTCCTGCCGTCCATCTTGAGGGTCGGGGTGCCGCCCACACCGCTCTTGTCGAAGACGGCGGACATCTTCATCGCCCAGGCGTCGTACGTCCCGTCCTCGACGTCCCGCTGGAACGCCTTGTTGCCCTTGAGCGCGTTCACCGAGTCGGCCACCTCGATCAGATAGCTGTCCTTGGCGAACTTGTCCTCGCTCTCCTCGGGGTGGTACTTCGCCGAGTACAGCGCGGCCTTGTACTGCATGAAGGCCTCGGGGCTCACATTGAGTGCCGCGCCCAGCGCGGAGAGGGCGTTCTTCGAGCCCGTGCCGTTGTCGGAGTTGTCGATGAAGGTCGCGCCGATGTACTTGACCTTGAACTTGCCGGCGTCGACATCGTTCTGGACCGTCTCGCCGACCGTCTGCTCGAAGCCCGCGCAGACCGGGCAGCGGGGGTCCTCGTACAGTTCGAGCGTCTTCTTGGCGTCGGCCTTGCCGATGACGACGGTCGTGCCGTCCGTGCCCTCGGTGTTCCCGGGCGCGACGACACCCGTCTCGTCCTTCATCGCCTCCCAGTGCGAGGGCTTGTTCGCCTGGACGACGGCGAAGCCCGCACCGCCCGCTATCGCGAGGACCACGACGGCCGATCCCGCGACGATGAGCTGGCGGCGGACCTTGTCCTTCCTCGCCTGACGCTCGCGCTCCTCGCGCAGCCGCTCGCGGGCCGCCGCCTTGTTCGTCTTGCTGTTCCGTGCGCTCATGATGAATGACTCCGTGTGATGACATGCCTCCGCCGAAGCGGAGCGGGGACGGGAGAGGGGCAGCCTGCTCGGACGCTCAGACGGAGCTGAGCGCGAGAAGCGGCGGCCCCCGCCGTCCCACGGAGTGCACGAGGAACCGGGTACGGGCGGGGCGCGGACGGTCCGCCGGGCGGATCCACCGGCGTACGGCACCGACGGCCGTGCCCGCCACGGTGACCGCGATCAGCAGCGGCCGGAACGCGGCCACGGCCACGGTCCGTACCAGACCCGACAGCGCGGACTCGCCGTGCCGCAGCCAGTACGTGGCGAGCAGCCCGATCGAGACATGGGCGGCCAGCAGCAGCCAGGGCAGGGCCGGGTCCGGGGAGTTCAGCAGAGTGGCTGCGGTGGAGTCCCCGGAGACCACGGCGGGCAGCGGCGCACCGAGGGCGCCGCCGCACAGGACGTCCAGGCCGACCGAGCGGAGCGACCCCGCGACGGGGCCGCCCGCCGGTCCGTAACAGACATGCTGGCCGCTGGTGAGGACGGTGTCCGCGGCCAGTTCGAGCGGGACGAGCAGGGCCGCTATCCGCCAGTAGCCGCGCTCGCGGCCCGCCGCCGCGTAGGCGAGCAGGAAGACCACGGCGCTGAGCGCGACGACCAGGGACAGCGGCACGGGGGCCCGGGAGAGCAGCACATGCGAGCCCGCGGACAGCGTCACGGCCAGTGCCGTGAACAGTGCCGCCCGCGTGGCCCTGAGCCGCGTCCCGGATATGTCCATCGCCGCCGAGTGTGCCACGCGCCCCTGTAAGCGGCCCTTAAGGCCCGGCTGTGAGTGTGCGGGCCGGGCCCGGGAACACGCCGGGCCCGGTCCTGCGGGGCCGGCCGGCCGTTCCTACGGGGCCAGCCGGCCGTTGCGGAACAGATCCACGAAGATCTGGTGGTCCGCCCTGGCCCGCGCCCCGTAGCCGTGCGCGAAGTCCACCAGCAGCTCGCCGAAGCCGTCCTCGTCGGCCGCGATCGCCGCGTCGATGGCACGCTCCGTGGAGAACGGCACCAGCGAATGGCCGCTCTCGTCGTCCGCCGCCGAGTGCATCGTGGCCGTGGCCCTGCCCAGATCGGCGACGACCGCCGCGATCTCCTCCGGGTCGTCCAGATCCGACCAGTCGAGATCCACGGCGTACGGGGAGACCTCCGCCACGAGCTGGCCGGCTCCGTCCAGCTCGGTCCAGCCCAGCCACGGGTCGGCGTGGGCCTGGAGCGCCCGCTGCGAGATCACCGTGCGGTGGCCCTCGTGCTGGAAGTACTCCCGGACGGTCCTGTCGGTGATGTGCCGCGAGACCGCCGGGGTCTGCGCCTGCTTCATATAGATCACGACGTCGTTCTCCAGGGCGTCGCTGTTGCCCTCCAGCAGGATGTTGTACGAGGGCAGGCCCGCCGAGCCGATGCCCACGCCCCGGCGCCCGACGACATCCTTCACGCGGTACGAGTCGGGCCGGGTCAGGCTGGACTCGGGGAGGGTCTCCAGATAGCCGTCGAACGCGGCAAGGATCTTGTAACGGGTCGCCGCGTCCAGCTCGATGGAGCCGCCGCCCGGTGCGAAGCGCCGCTCGTACTCCCGGATCTCGGTCATCGAGTCGAGCAGTCCGAAGCGGGTCAGCGAGCGGGCGGAGCGCAGCGCGCCGAGCAGCGGGCCCTGGGCGGTGTCCAGGGTGAAGGGCGGCACCTCGTCGTTCTTGGCGCCGGTGGCCAGCGCGTGGATCCGCTCGCGGTAGGCGCCCGCGTAGATCTCCACCAGCTCGGTGATCTGCGCGTCGCTGAGCGCCTTGGTGTAGCCGATCAGCGCGAGGGAGGCCGCGAAGCGCTTCAGGTCCCAGGTGAAGGGGCCGATGTACGCCTCGTCGAAGTCGTTGACGTTGAAGATCAGCCGGCCGTTGGCGTCCATGTACGTGCCGAAGTTCTCGGCGTGCAGATCGCCGTGGATCCAGACCCGGCCGGTGCGCTCGTCGAGGAAGGGACCCGTGGTCCCGCCGGAGCGCTCCTGCTCCAGATCGCTGTAGAACAGGCTCGCCGTGCCCCGGTAGAAGGCGAAGGCGGAGGCGGCCATCTTCCGGAACTTCACCCGGAAGGCCGCCGGATCGGCCGCGAGCAGCGCACCGAACGCGGTGTCGAAGACGGCGAGGATCTCCTCGCCGCGCTGTTCGTCAGCTGCCTCTACGGGTCGCGGGACCGACATGGCTGTGTGCCTCCTGGCGCAGGACAATCGGGGGTGGGGTACCTGAGGTGAGGGGCGGGTCCGGCGGAGCCGGAGCCCTCTCCCGGGCAACGCATGACGTTACTCGCGAGTGCCCGTCCGCTGTCAGTCCCGGGACGTAGACTTCGACGCTGTCCCCCCGAGACTGTCCGCAGCCGGGGGCCCGGGGATTGCGTCCGGGAAAACACACAGTGCCGTACGTTCGCTGGAGGCCTTCACCGTGACCAAGCCGCCGTTCACGCACCTGCATGTCCACACCCAGTACTCGCTGTTGGATGGTGCCGCGCGGCTGGGGGACATGTTCAAGGCGTGCAACGAGATGGGCATGTCCCACATCGCGATGACGGACCATGGCAATCTCCACGGGGCCTATGACTTCTTCCATCAGGCGAAGAAGGCGGGTGTGACGCCGATCATCGGGATCGAGGCGTATGTGGCGCCGGAGTCGCGGCGCAACAAGCGGAAGATCCAGTGGGGCCAGCCGCATCAGAAGCGCGACGACGTCTCCGGTTCGGGCGGTTATACGCACAAGACCATCTGGGCGGCGAACAGGACAGGGCTGCACAACCTCTTCCGGCTGTCGTCCGACGCGTACGCGGAGGGCTGGCTCCAGAAGTGGCCGCGGATGGACAAGGAGACGATCGCCCAGTGGTCCGAGGGGCTGATCGCGTCCACCGGATGCCCGTCGGGCGAGCTCCAGACACGGCTGCGGCTCGGGCAGTTCGACGAGGCGCTGAAGGCGGCTTCCGAGTACCAGGACATCTTCGGCAAGGACCGGTATTTCCTGGAGCTGATGGACCACGGCATCGAGATCGAGCACCGGGTGCGCGACGGGCTGCTGGAGATCGGGAAGAAGCTCGGCATCCCGCCGATCGTCACCAACGACTCGCACTACACCTACGCCGACGAGGCCACGGCGCACGACGCGCTGCTGTGCATCCAGACCGGCAAGAACCTCTCCGACCCGGACCGTTTCCGCTTCGACGGCACCGGCTACTACCTCAAGTCGACCGACGAGATGTACGCGGTGGACTCCTCCGACGCCTGGCAGGAAGGCTGCGCCAACACGCTCCTGGTGGCGCAGCAGATCGATACGGAGGGCTGGTTCCAGGAGCAGAACCTGATGCCGAAGTTCGATGTGCCGGAGGGCTTCACGGAGGTCACCTGGTTCCGTGAGGAGACCATGCGCGGCATGGCCCGCCGCTATCCGAACGGGATCCCGGACGACCGGCTCAAGCAGGTCGAGTACGAGATGGGCATCATCATCGAGATGGGCTTCCCGGGGTACTTCCTCGTGGTGGCCGACTTCATCATGTGGGCCAAGAACAACGGCATCGCGGTCGGCCCGGGGCGTGGTTCGGCGGCGGGTTCGATCGTGGCGTACGCGATGGGCATCACCGACCTCGACCCGATCGAACACGGTCTGATCTTCGAGCGGTTCCTCAACCCCGAGCGCATCTCGATGCCCGATGTCGACATCGACTTCGACGAGCGTCGGCGCGGTGAGGTCATCCGGTACGTGACGGAGAAGTACGGCGCCGACAAGGTCGCCATGATCGGCACCTACGGCAAGATCAAGGCGAAGAACGCCATCAAGGACTCGGCGCGGGTGCTGGGTTACCCGTACGCGATGGGCGACCGGCTCACCAAGGCCATGCCCGCCGATGTGCTCGGCAAGGGCATCGATCTCAACGGCATCACCGATCCCAAGCACCCGCGCTACAGCGAGGCGGGCGAGATCCGGGGGATGTACGAGAACGAGCCGGACGTGAAGAAGGTCATCGACACCGCGAAGGGTGTGGAGGGCCTGGTCCGGCAGATGGGTGTGCACGCGGCCGGTGTGATCATGTCGAGCGAGACGATCACCGACCATGTGCCGGTCTGGGTGCGGCACACCGACGGCGTGACCATCACACAGTGGGACTATCCGAGCTGTGAGTCGCTCGGCCTGCTGAAGATGGACTTCCTGGGCCTGCGGAACCTGACCATCATGGACGACGCCGTCAAGATGGTGAAGGCGAACAAGGGCGTCGATCTCGATCTGCTGGCCCTGCCGCTGGACGACCCGAAGACCTTCGAACTGCTCGGGCGCGGTGACACGCTCGGTGTCTTCCAGTTCGACGGCGGCCCGATGCGGTCACTGCTGCGGCTGATGAAGCCGGACAACTTCGAGGACATTTCCGCCGTCTCGGCCCTGTACCGGCCGGGCCCGATGGGCATGAACTCGCACACGAACTACGCGCTGCGCAAGAACGGCCAGCAGGAGATCACCCCGATCCACCCGGAGCTGGAGGAGCCGCTCAAGGAGGTCCTCGGCCTCACCCACGGCCTGATCGTGTACCAGGAGCAGGTGCAGAAGGCCGCCCAGATCATCGCCGGGTACTCCCTGGGCGAGGCCGACATCCTGCGCCGCGTGATGGGCAAGAAGAAGGCCGACGAGCTCGCGAAGAACTTCGTCCTCTTCCAGGCCGGCGCTAAGAAGAACGGCTACTCCGACGAGGCGATCCAGGCCCTGTGGGACGTGCTGGTCCCGTTCGCCGGATACGCGTTCAACAAGGCCCACTCCTCCGCGTACGGACTGGTCACCTACTGGACCGCGTATCTGAAGGCGAACCACCCGGCCGAGTACATGGCGGCGCTGCTGACATCGGTCAAGGACGACAAGGACAAGTCGGCGGTCTATCTGAACGAGTGCCGTCGTATGGGCATCAAGGTGCTCCCGCCCAATGTCAATGAGTCGCAGTCGAACTTCGCCGCACAGGGTGACGATGTGATCCTGTTCGGTCTGACAGCGGTGCGGAACGTCGGTCAGAACGTGGTGGACTCGATCATCCGGTGCCGTAAGTCGAAGGGGAAGTACAGCAGCTTCCCGGACTTCCTCGACAAGGTCGAGGCGGTGGTCTGCAACAAGCGCACGGTCGAGTCGCTGATCAAGGCCGGTGCCTTCGACGAGATGGGCCACACCCGCAAGGGCCTGGTCGCCCACCACGAGCCGATGATCGACAATGTGGTGCAGGTCAAGCGCAAGGAGGCCGAAGGGCAGTTCGACCTCTTCGGCGGCATGGGCGACGAGCAGAACGAGGAGCCGGGCTTCGGGCTCGACGTCGAGTTCTCCGACGTCGAGTGGGACAAGTCGTATCTGCTCGCGCAGGAACGCGAGATGCTCGGACTGTATGTCTCCGACCATCCGCTCTTCGGTCTGGAGCATGTGCTCTCCGACAAGGCCGACGCGGCGATCGCCCAGCTCACGGGCGGTGAGCACGCGGACGGCGCGGTCGTGACCGTCGGCGGCATCATCTCCGGCCTCCAGCGCAAGATGACCAAGCAGGGCAACGCCTGGGCGATCGCCACGGTGGAGGATCTGGCCGGCTCCATCGAGTGCATGTTCTTCCCCGCCACCTACCAACTGGTCTCGACCCAGTTGGTCGAGGACACGGTGGTCTTCGTCAAGGGCCGTCTCGACAAGCGCGAGGACATCCCGCGGCTGGTCGCGATGGAGCTGTCGGTGCCGGACCTGTCGTCGGCGGGGACCGACGCGCCGGTCACCATCACCATTCCCACGGTCAAGGTCACTCCGCCGATGATCAGCAGGCTCGGCGAGATCCTCAGCCACCACCGGGGGAACTCGGAGGTCAGGATCAAGCTCCAGGGCGCCCGCAAGACGACGGTGCTCCGGCTCGACCGGCACCGGGTGCAGCCCGATCCGGCGCTCTTCGGCGATCTGAAGGTACTGCTGGGCCCGGCCTGCCTGGCCGGCTAGGTCCTGGGCCAGGAGGCCGGTGGCAGGGTCCGGCACGGGGGGTTCCGGGTACCCCGTGCGTTCCCGGTGACCCGTGTGCGGAGAAGGGGCACGCCCTGTGGTGGGCGTGCCCCTCGTGCTTCGTCCCGGGCCTGTCCGGCGCGCCGGGCCGCGTGGTGTCGGTCAGCTGTGGCCTAGTCGTGGCCTAGTTGTGGCCGAAGCGCTTCTGCCGGCCCTTGTGCGCGTCATCCGTCGGCGAGATGTTCGACAGCCTCTCCCCGGACCGGTCCTCCATGGACGAGGATCCCGTCTCCTCGTGGCCACGCTGGGGCTCGGTGCGGTGCGGCTGCTTACTACTTCGGTCCCGACGGTCGCGGTTCTTGTTCTTGGCCATGGTGCTGCCTCCTGCGGGGGATGAGTCGGGTCCAGGGCCGCATTCAGCGTCACATAGGCCACGAACGGCCGCATTCTGGATCATTGCCGTCGGTAGTGGTGCCTTGTCGCGGGCCCGACCGGCGATCCGCCACGCCGATGATCGAGTTCCGGACGTTAACCCTCTTGCCGTCGGGCAGACTCGAAGCAAACCCGCAGTAACTCCCGATCTCCCGATCCCGAGGTTCCCGAAAGAGGGTGGAACACGTGGACCGCTGCGTCGTCCTGGTGGACGCCGGCTATCTGCTGGGCGCCGCCGCGAGTCTTCTCGCCGGAGAACCGGCACGTTCCCGTATCACCGTCGACCACGCCGCCCTCATCCAGGGCCTGCGCGAACGCGCCGAGGCCGATACGGAACAGCCGCTGCTCCGTATTTACTGGTTCGACGGGGCGCCCGACCGGGTCCCGCAGCCCGAGCACCGGCGGCTACGGGTCATGTCCCGTGTCACCGTACGGCTCGGCGCGCTGACCCGCAGTGACGGGCGCTGGGCGCAGAAGGGGGTCGACGCCGCGATGCACGCGGAGCTGACCGAGCTGGCCAGAAATCGTGCCTGCTCCGACGTCGTGCTCGTGACCGGGGACGGAGATCTGCTACCGGGGCTGATGTCGGCCAAGGAACATGGCGTCGCCGTACACCTGTGGGCGGTGCAGGCCGCCGACGGCGACTACAACCAGTCCGAGGATCTGGTCGCCGAGGCCGACGAGCGGCGGGTGCTCGACCGGTCCTGGATCACCAAGGCCGTACGCGCCAAGGATCTGGGCGGCATCTGCGCGCCCTCTCCCGCCCCGCGGCCCGAGATCGCGGCGATCCTCTCCGCGCCGCTGCCGGAGTCGGCGCTCGCCGCGTCCGCCGACCGTGCGACGGAGGAGGAGGAGACGAGGGCGGAACGGCGGAACGGCTCCGCGCCGCCTGTCGTGGAGCACGGCACCGCCGAGGCGCATCCGCCGGCCGTCGGCGCGAAGAGCGTGCCCACTCCCAAGGACCTGGCGAGCCTGCGCGCGCCGGGCGGCCCCGGCGGGCAGCCGGCCCAGCCGCCCGCGAGCGCGACGCTCCGGTGGTCCTCCGACAAGGGATGGGTGGAGCGGCCGGGCGGGGGTACGGCGGGTGAGCCGCCGGAGACGGCGTCGCTGCCGACGCTGGCGCAGCTCACCAGCGCGGAGCAGCGCTGGGCGGACCGCGAGGAGGACATCACCACGGTGGGCGGGGATCCGTTCGAGGTGGGACAGGTCTTCGCGCGCCGCTGGATGGAGCGGCTGCCGGACGCGAGCCATGTCCAGAAGCTGTCGGTGATGTACCCGCGGGTGCCGCACCGGATCGACGGGGAACTGCTGCGGTACGCGGCGCGGTTCGGGCTGCTGGCGCACAAGGACGACCAGATCGACGAGCACGACCGGTATGCGATCAGGGCGGGGTTCTGGCGGGAGATCGATGTCCGCGCGGCGGAGGCGCACCCCGGCTGACCGCGCCGTCGCGCCGCTCCCGCCGGGCGGCGGCGCAGGACCGCGGACGCTTCGAGGACGGCCGTACGGAGCCGGCCGTACGGCGGGACCGGCGTCAGACGGAGCGGTTCTCCGCGCTGACCATCCAGGCGTGCTTCTCCAGGCAGTCGATGATCGCGTGCAGCAGGTCGGCGGTGGAGGGGTCCTCGCCGTCGATCTGGTCATGACGGGTGCGCAGGGTGTCGACGGCGGTACGCAGGCGCAGGGTGACGAGGTCGACCACGGCGCTCACACTCAGCTCCCCCTCCGGGAACGCGGGAAGGGTGGTGGTCGCGACGACGGTGTCGGAGCGGCCGTCCGGCCGGGCCGCGAGGGCGCGCATGCGTTCGGCGATGGTGTCGGCCGCCTCCCGGGCGTCGGCGACGATCTGGTCCAGTTGCAGATGCAGGTCCCGGAAGTTGTGGCCGACCACGTTCCAGTGGGCCTGCTTCCCCTGGAGATGCAGTTCGACGAGGTCCACCACGATCTGCTGCAAGGCCCGGGCGAGCTGCGGCGAGGCCGTGAACCGGGCGGCGTCGTTCTCCGAGCGTCGGGAGCCCCCGGGGGCGGACGAAGCGGTCATGACGTCTCTCCTTTGAGAGCACAAGAGAGCGGGCCTCCTGCTCCGGAGGCCCGTCGGCCGACGCCATCCAGCCTATGAAGGTCCCTCTGCGCCGCCACCGGGCGCTCCGTTCGCCGGCCCACCCCGTCCGGTCGTGCCGGCGTGGCCCGGCGGGCACGGCGGGCGGCGTTCCCGGCTCGCCGGTCCCCAGCCGCCGCATCGGGCGTCGCGCCGCCCGCGCGAGGCACCGGCCGTAGCCGAGGACGCGGCCACCCGAGCCCTTGTCGGCCCGCTCACGGTCGCCCGGTCGGACGCACCCTTCCGGACCGCGCGGCGCCGGCCGGGCCATGGCACACGCCCCGGCGAAGCGGTGGCCTCCTGCGGGGGAGCCCGTCCGATGCCGGGTGGGGAAATGTGACCCAAGGGCCGGGTGGTCGGCGGGACCCCGTATGGTCGTTGCTCGTGAGTACGGTGTGCGTGGTGCGCGATCTGGTCAGGACGTACCCCGCCGCGCGCGGCAGACGTGGCACTCCGGGGACACCGGCGGTGCGCGCCACCGACGGGATCTCGCTCGATGTGCGGCGCGGTGAGATCTTCGGACTGCTCGGGCCCAACGGAGCCGGCAAGTCCACGCTCGTACGGCAGCTCACGGGGCTGATGCGGCCCGATTCCGGCGAGGTCGAGGTCCTCGGACACGATCTGGTGCGCCATCCCGAGCGGGCCTCGCGGCTCATCGGCTATCTCGGGCAGGAATCCACCGCGCTCGACGAGCTGACGGTCGCGCTCGCCGCAGAGACGACCGGCCGGCTGCGCGGGCTCGGGCTGCGGGCGGCGCGGGTCGAGCGGGATCTGGTGCTGGAGGAGCTGGGGCTCACCGCGATCGCCGGACGTCCGCTGAAGAAGCTCTCCGGCGGGCAGCGCAGGCTCGCCTGTTTCGCCGCCACGCTGGTGGGGGAGCGGCCCGTACTCGTACTCGACGAGCCCACCACCGGGATGGACCCCGTCGCACGGCGCGCGGTGTGGGCCGCGGTGGACCGGCGGCGGGCCGAGCACGGGGCGACCGTCCTGCTGGTCACCCACAATGTGATCGAGGCCGAGACGGTGCTCGACCGCGTCGCGGTGCTGGAGCGTGGCAAGGTCATCGCCTGTGACACCCCCTCGGGACTGAAGGAACAGGTCGCGGGTGAGGTACGGGTGGAGCTGGTGTGGCGCGAGCGCGCGCCCCTGGACGTTCCCGAGGTCGCCGCGCTGCGCGGCTTCGCGCAGGAGTCCGGCCGTCGGTGGGTGCTACGGCTCGCCCCGGACGAGGCGCGCGCGGCCGTCGCCGCCGTGACCGGTGGCGCGGCCTTCGCCGCGCTGGACGACTTCACGCTCGCCACGCCGAGCCTGGAGGATGTCTATCTGGCGCTCGGCGGGAGCACGAAGGGGCTGGTGAAGGCATGAGCGCCGTCCCCATGTCCCGCATGTACGGAGCGAACAGGAGCAGCGCCAGGTGAGCATCGTGCCCGTGGAGGCCGTGTCCGGAAGAGCGGCGGACACCGTGAAGCCGGTGGACGGCGGCCCCGCGCCGCTCGCGCCCCGGGCGCGGCTGCTGCCCTCGCTCGCCGCCGTCTACCGCGCCCAGCTCTCCCGCGCACGGGTCGCGCGGATCCCGTTGCTCTTCGTGGCGACGTTCCAGTCCGTCGGGATCATGGTCCTGATGCGGGGGGTCGTGGACGGAGGCGATGAGGCACGGGCGGTCGTCGCCGGGTCCAGTGTGCTGGTCGTGGCGTTCGTGGCGCTGAATCTGCTCGCCCAGTACTTCGGTCAGCTCCGGGCGAGCGGCGGTCTGGACCACTACGCGACGCTCCCGGTGCCGCCGGCGGCGGTGGTGCTGGGCGCGGCGGGCGCGTACGCCTCGTTCACGGTGCCCGGCACGGCGGTCACGGCCGTCACCGGCAGCGTTCTCTTCGATCTGCCGCTCACCCATCTCTGGGTGCTGGTGGCGGTGATTCCGCTCTCCGGCGCGGCCCTCGCGGGGCTCGGCGCGGCGCTCGGGCTGCTCGCGCCACGCCAGGAGCTGGCCACTCTGCTGGGCCAGCTCGGCATGTCCGCGGCGCTGCTGCTGGGCGTACTGCCGGCGGACCGGCTGCCGGAGCCGGTCGTCTACGCACGTGACCTGCTGCCTTCCACCTATGGCGTCGAGGCGCTCGCCCGTACGTTCGACGCGCATCCCGACTGGGCGGCCGTCGGTCTCGATCTCGCGGTGTGCGCGGCCGTCGGGGTCGTCTCGCTGGCCGTGGCGACCCGGGCGTACCGGCGCGCGGCGGTCCGATGAGGCATCACGGGGCCGGGCCTGGCACGATGGCACAGTGACCGCACCTCTGACGCCGCCTCACCAGCCGCCGCACGACGACCCCTGGCTGTCACCGCCCGCCGGGGCCATGCCCTTCGCCGGGGACGGCGCGGAGAAGGATGCCTCCGAGATGAGGACCGAGATCCGCCAGGCCGCCGTGGTACTGGTGGCCGTCGCGGTCTCGGGGCTGGTGCTCGGGCTGCTGTGGCTGTGGCTGGCCCCGCGCGTTCCGCTGATCTCGGACGCCACGGCGGTCTTCCTCCAGGACACCGAGGGCGAGGAGGCTGTCGCCGCGGACGGTACGTTCCTGCTGCTGGCACTCGGCTTCGGCGCCCTCAGCGCGGCGCTGGTGTTCCTCCTCCGCAGGCGCGGCGGTATCCCGCTGGTGGTGGGCCTCGCGCTGGGCGGACTGCTGGGCGCGGTGCTGGCCTGGCAGCTCGGCACCTGGCTGGGCCCCACCTCGGACGTGGTGGCGCACGCGAAGGCGGCCGGTACGGGTGTCGCGTTCGACGCGCCGCTCGAACTGAACGCGAAGGGCGCGTTGCTGGCGTGGCCGGTGGCGGCGATGGTGGTGCATCTGGCGTTGACGGCGCTGTTCGGCCCGCGCGATCCGGAACCGGAGTGGGACTGGGGTCCGTCGTACGGTCCTCCGGCGTCGTAACGCTTGGCGGGTGCGCTTCCCGGCGGTGCGCCTCCCGGCGGGGGGCCGTGGTGGGGGTGGTGCGCGGTGCGCCTGGCGGCGGTGCGCCTGTGGCGCGGGTGCGGTGTGTGGG
>NZ_MAUD01000257.1 GCF_001700515.1 Streptomyces lushanensis | reverse complement strand
GCCGGCGTACCGTCGTCCTCGCCGGCGCCGCGCCGCGGGAGCCTCCGCCGGGGAGACCGGCCCGGCCTCGGGCACGTCCTCGGCCGCCGTGGGCGACCCGGCCGCCCCGGGCACGGTCTGCGCCGTCCCCGCCCCCGGCTCCTCCTCGGCGGCGGCCGGGGCCGCCTTCCGCCCCCGCCGCGCGTCCGCGAGGATCCACCGCCGGTGCAGCTCCACCAGTTCCCCGGGCGTCGCCCCGCACACCCGGGCGAACCGCTCCACGGGCGCGTAGTCCGTCGGCACGGCGTCCCCGTTGACGTACCGGTGAAGTGTGGACGCGCTCATGTGCAGCCGCTTCCCGAGCACCCCGTAACTGAGCCCGGACCGCTCCTTCAACCGGCCCAGCAGCTCCGAGAACCCGTCCGCCGTCACTGTTCCGCCTCTCTTCACGTCCCGGACCGTCATTCCAGGCAGAGGTCATTCTCCCAGGTCAGAGCTGGCGCGAGCATTCCGGCGTCCCGGATGTCCCGGCAACCGTGGCGGCCGGGACGGATCACCGCACAAGCTCTGGTCATCCAAGCACGCCGCTCCCGGCACCCGGTCGAGCGGCCTGCGCACAGCCCGTACCGCACTGGGGGATCCCATGTCCGCACGTATCAACCGCACCCGTACGCTCGCCGCCGCCGCACTCGCGGTCGCCGCGCTGACGCTGACGGCGTGCGACAACGGAGAAGGTGTCCACGACGAGGGCGCGTCCGCGGCGTCCACGGCCACCGCGCCCGCCGCGGCGAAGTCGCCCACGGCGTCCGGCACGCCGTCGCCCGGGACCGAGGGGGGAGCGCCCACGGCGGCGGGCCAGGCCGGCTCCGCCCACTCCGCCGACCCGGCCGCCAAGGGCTCGACGGGCTCGACGGGCGGCGCGGCCGGTTCGAGCGGGACGACGAACACCTCGCGCTCCACGGGCTCGCACGGCTCGGCGTCCGCCTCCGCCCCCTGCTCCGGCACCTCCACGAGGACGACCGCCACGGTGGTCTCCCGCCCCCTGAACCACCTCCTGCTCACCGTCACCAACACCGGTTCGAAGAACTGCGACCTCATCGGCTACCCGGCCGTCCGGTTCGCCGAGGCCCAGGCCGTCCCGCCGGCCATCGAGGACTCCAAGCCGCAGGCCGTGGTCACGCTCGCCCCCGGTGAGTCGGGCTACGCCAGCGTCCTTCTCTCGGCCGCGGACGGCAGCGGCTCCCACGGCTACACCGCCAAGTCCCTCACGGTGTACTTCGACAAGGGCCAGGGCGCCGCCCGCCCGTCACTGCCCGCGAAGGGCGTGTACATCGACAGCTCGCTCAGCGTCTCGTACTGGCAGTCGGACATGGGCGACGCCCTGGCCTGGTGACGCACGGGCCCGCCGGGTTCGTACGGACCGTCAGGCCGACGACCCGCTGTCGACGACCAGGTCGGTCCCGACCACCGCGCCGGCCGCCGGCGAGGACAGGTGGAGCACCGCCGCCACTTCCCCGGCCTCCGCGACCCGGCCGAGCGGGTTCTGCGACGTGACCCGCTCGGCAGCCCGCTCCGGTGACGAGCACGGTCTTGCCGGTGAAGCGGTTCATTGCGGCGACTCCTCCGGATGACGGATCACTTGGTGAGGTGGTTCAGCAGGCCGAGGACAGCGAGGGCCACCGCTGTCGCGGTCGGCGGCCGGGCGTCGCCGCCGAGCGCGGGCAGGACGGCGGACAGGACGGTCGGGCCGAGTTCCATCGCGCTGTTCAGCACACCGCCCGCGAGCCCGGTCCGCTGCGGCGGCACGCCCTCGGTGGCGAGCACGGCGGCTGAGCCGGGTGCCGGCGGCGCCGCACGGCGTCCCGGAAGGCGGACGGATCGGCACGCCCGAGGTCCAGGAGGTCGAGACGGAGCCGGCCCGGGACGACGACATCGCCCGGACGGTCGCGGTGATGGGCGGCGCCGACCGGGAACGCTGGATCGACCGTCTCGCCGGCCGGGGACTCCTCGCGGACGGCTTCACCACGGCCGCCCTCTCCTGCATCGGCTCCCCACTGACCGGCGCGATCTACCGGCAGGGCACCATCGGCGCCGCGAAGGCCCACCTCGAACAGACCGCGCGCACACTGGACGAGCGCCTGGCCGGGCTCGTCGGCGGCCGGGCGGTGACCTCCGTCAACGGAGCCGCCGTCACCCAGTCCTCGACCGCCATCCCCGGTATCGCCCTGTACGCCGGACTGCTGCGCGGGGTCCTCGGCGACGCGATGGTGCCGCCCGTCGGCCAGCTCACCGAGCTGTGGGACCAGCTCACCGGTGTCCGGCCGCTCGACCCGGACGACGAGGGCCGCGTACGTCTGGACACCTGGGAACTCGCCCCCGACGTCCAGGCCGCCGTCACCGACCGGTGGAACGCGGCGACCACCGCCACCGTTCCCGGCCTCGCCGACCTCGACTGGTTCCACACCGAGGTCCTGCGTCTGTACGGCTTCGCCGTGCCCGGCATCGGCTGCACGGCGCCCGTCGAGACCGACGTCCCCTGGCCCGTCCCCGTTTCCCGACCTCCTCCTCGGCAACCGTAACCGACGGGTCGATCACCTTGAAGGTGTGGCCGCAGGCCGAACGGATCGCCCGGCCGGCGGCACACCCCGTCACCACCCGCGACAGAGCCTCATTCATGACACTCCTGAAAACGCGAGGCCCTGCTGTACGTCTGCTCCTAAATCGGAACAGGAGACGTCACATGTCTCTCCGATGACAGAGCCGAACGGTTGCACTAGTCTTCTCAGCACGCTCCATTTCCCACTCCGTAAACATGGCGGAGTGAAATTACTCATCCCCAGGAACAGTGCGTGCCGGAGTCAGTTCTCAGGCAGGAGGATCCTCGATGGGTGGCACGGGGGCGCAATTGTCCACCTCGGACGGATTGCGCGAGCATGACGACACAATTCCGAAGAGACGGATCGAATATCCACACGGATTATCGATCGAATTAAGTTCTGTCGAATCCGTTCCCATACGGTCGATCCTCCCCGGCGATTCCCCTCGACTGGCAGGCGAGGACCATGCGCACGCCCAGGTTCTGGCGAATATCGAAGGCCGCCTGCCGCCGATTGTCGTACACCGGCAGTCGATGCGTGTCATAGACGGATCGCACCGGTGCCTGGCAGCCTTGTTGAGAGGCCAGGAAAACATTGAGGTCCGCTTCTTCGAGGGGCCGGAAGAGCTGCTCTTCCTGATCGCGGTGCGGGAGAACATCGCCCATGGGCTGCCCCTCTCCCGGGCGGACCGTGAGGCCGCCGCGCGCCGCGTCCTCGCCGCGCAGCCCCGGTGGTCGGACCGGGCCGTCGCCGCGGTGACCGGGCTCGCCGCCAAGACGGTGGGCTCTTTGCGAAGGATCATGGCGGAGAGTTCAACTGAGGACTCACCACAGTTGAACACCCGTGTGGGGCGGGACGGCCGGGTCCGGCCGGTCGACTACGCCCAGGGGCGCCTGCGCGCCGGCGAGGTCGTCACGGCACATCCGGACATGCCGCTGCGCGAAGTGGCGCGCAAAGCGGGGGTCTCCGTGGCCACGGCGCGCGATGTCCGGCAGCGGATCCAGCGGGGCGCGGACCCGCTTCCGCCGAGACTGCGCCTGGTCGGAGTGGGTTCCGAGGCCGACGAGGAGGGCGGGCGTGAACGGGAGGCGGCCTGCAAGACCGTCGGTCACCTGCTCTCCACGCGCGCCAGATCCATCGTCTTCACCTCCACCGACTGGTCGGTGGTGCGGCCCAAGCTGCTGCGCGACCCCCTGCTGAAGTACTCGGAATCGGGCCGGGCCCTGTTCCGCTGGTACGACACGCACGCGATCGACGCGAAAGACCTGATGGTGGGCGTGGAAGGCGTGCCGCCGCACTGGGTCGACGAGATCGCGACCGTCGCACGCTCCTGCGGGGAATTGTGGCTGCGTATAGCCGACGAGCTTGAGAAACAGCGGCAAGAAGCGTGAATCTCTCACAGCACGGGAATGCAGGGTGACCGGACACGGATTCGGGACCTGCCGGCTGGTTCGGGCCGTGGCGCGACGTCGGTCTTGAGGTCCCTTCGGGGTCTTGGAGGCCGGCGTCGTCCTACGGGGTCGAAGGGGGCGTACCGAGTGGGGGGCGCGTGCGG
>NZ_MAUD01000256.1 GCF_001700515.1 Streptomyces lushanensis | reverse complement strand
GCGGGGCTCGGCCGTCCCTGCCACGTGGCTCGTTCCGGATCGGCGGTCCGGGCCGTGCCCAGCAGATCCGGCGGCGCACGGAAATGCGGGCCGCACTGTCCTTCGCCGGCAAGGACGTGCTCATTGACGCGAGGGAGGAGGCACCGCTCCATCCTGACTGCGCACGGGTGCGCGGCGACTTGATCAGCCCCTATGAGAACCGCTCCACCACCCGTTCACCCGTATGACGATGGCTCTCGCCGAGCAAGGCGCCCGCACCGTCGTGACAGGGCTGTGCGGTGACGAGACGGTGGCCCTTTCGCAGGCGGAGTATCCCCACAAAGCAATGGGCGAGTTGAAAGATGTTGCCCTGCTGCCCTGGATCGGGAAGAGGACACGGAGCGCCCTGGAGTTCACGGACGACGGAATCGCCCCTCCAGCCGTGGTCAACTCCATGAGTCGGCTCTCCTTGGAGGCCACGGCCCCCGTGCTCCTACGGGAAGGGATCTGGCCGGTACACCCGTTCGCGGACCCGGGCTTGATCCAGCTCGGCGAGTGGCTGCCGATCGACTGGCGGGAACTCAAGCAACTCCAGTGACGTCAGCTCGGTGCACTTGGACTCGGCGACGACGTGACCCACCCTGCTGAACGCGAGAGCTTCGCCGAGGTCGTGCAACACTCGCTCACCACCCATGCGCGTCCCCTCTTCGACAGGATGCTGAAAGAGGGCTCGGTTCTCTTCGACGATGAGCTGGTCGCGCCAGATGGCCTCCGGCAAGCGGTCCAGCGCCTCGACGCAGGCATGTACCGCGAGAACGGAGACGCACAGCTACTCCAGGTCATTGACCTCCACCTCGCGGCGCAGGCGTTTCTGTGACTCGGGGCCTCTCCCCCTCCGCCGTCTCGGCCGGAGACCCGCCCACCGGCCTCTCGCTGTGGGAGGCCGCTTTGCTCGAAGAAAACGCACGGAGGTCTCACCCGTGTTCGTCATGCGCCTGGCCACGGTGGCCGACGTTCCCGAAGTCGCCGCCATGATCCGCTCTCGTTCCACGTGGCTTGAAGAGCGCTCCCTGCCAAGCCGGCATGACAGCGCGGACAACCTCGCGGCCCAGGCGGAGAACTCGCACGGCGGCATGTGGGTGCTGGAAAACGATGAGTCCCACATCGTGGGCTGCACCACCGTGCAGGAGGAAACGCCTCCGTGGGGATGGACGCCCGCGGAACTCGCCGAGCCGGCTCACTACCTCTTCACGACGGTGACGGATCCGGCGTACCGCGCGCACAAACCGGGAACGCTCATCGCCCTGTGGGCGGTGGACCATGCCGCACGTGAGGGCAAGCGGTGGGTCCGGCGCGGATGCATGTTTTCCGGCCTGGTCGGCTACTACCGGACTCAGGGGTTCACTCTGCTGCACGAGGTGCAGCGCACGCACAATCGCGTCTACCTCATGGCGCGCCGCGCGGAACGGATCGCGGAGCTGGAGTCGAACATCCAGAGGTCCTGAACGTCCGGCAACGGGTTCTCCCGGTCGGTGACATCGGGAATCCGAATGTCTTCGCCGATCGGTGCCCGGTGCTGGTGGTAGCGCTCGAACTCGAACCGCGGGCAGTCGAAGAGCGGGCGCCTGAGGATATGCACACGCCCGCTGTTTCCTTCTGCTTCTTTGCGCTGCCTGATCGGCGCTGCCCAGGAGTTGTCGTACGGTCCAGGAAATCGCTCTCCGGCCTCAAACCGGGCGAACTCGTCCGCTTCCTGGGGGACGCGATGGACAGGCAGAGTTTTCAGCTGTCACGCCTCCGTTCGGAAGTCACGGGACTTGGCTTGCCAGTCGTCACCGTCCAAGAAAACGAATTGTTCCCCCATTGTCATTGCCGTTACTGGTGAGACGGACGGGCCCAGTACGTCCAGGCATGCCAAACCTCCTGGTCCACGGGCCCACGGCTCGGTCGAACCCCGTGCACAAGACCGTACGAGGGGCCGGGCGCAGGCGCTCTTGACGCGCCCGTGGCGGCGCCATGAATATCTGAGTGCGTGCGTACCGCATGTGTGAATGATCTTCAAGGAGGCCCGAAATGAAGCGAATCTCAATACGTCGGCTGTTAGCGGTGATCATGAGCTTGGCGATGACCGCATTGGTCGCGGGACAGGCGACCGCGGCCCCGCGCGTGGCAGCCGCGCTGTATCCGCCGTCCTGCAATCTGGTCACCGATCCCCCGATCCCGCCGTCGCTGATTCTCAACCCGACGGGCGATTTGTATAGAATTTCGCGAAATAGCGCGTTCTTCCCCGGTCAGTCCTGTAGCGTGGGCAAATCGAGCCTCCGGATGCAGACCGACGGTAATTTCGTTCTCTACGACGAGAACAACCGCGCCAGATGGGCCACCAACACACAGGGCCGAGGCGATTGGGCCCGCTTCGGCGCCGATGGCAACCTGATCGTCTACGACATCAACGGCCAGCCGGTGTGGGTCTCGAACACCTGCTGTCACTCGGACTACTTCCTCGCCGTGCAGGCGGACGGCAACGTGGTGATCTACCAGAACGGGTACATCGCCCGCTGGTCCACCGGCACCCGCCACTGACCACCGCCGCGGCCGACGCGGCAGCAGGCCCCCGGCGCCGCATGCTGAGCCGCCGGCCGGACGGACACGGACCGGCGCCCGGCCGGTCCTGATCACCGGCCGAATCACCGGCCGGCGGGAACGGCCTTGCGCGGAACTCCTCTTACCCCACGGAACGCGGAACGCCTCACGGAACGCCTCACCGCCCGCCGGCGACCCGTAGCACCGTGCCCGTGGTGTAGGAGGCGTCCGTGGAGAGCAGCCAGGCGACGGCGGCGGCGATTTCGGACGGCTGCCCCGGGCGGCGGAGCGGGATCTCGGGCGCGAGCCTGGCCGGGCGGCCGGGGTCGCCCATCGTGGCGTGCATGTCGGTGTCGGTGATGCCCGGGGCGACGGCGTTGACGCGGATGCCGGCCGGACCGAGTTCCTTGGCCAGGCCGACGGTCAGCGCGTCCGTGGCCGCCTTGGTGGCGGCGTAGTGGACGTAGTCGCCGGGGCTGCCCAGCGTGGCCGCGGCGGAGGAGACGTTGACGATGGCGCCGGTGCCGAGGGCGGTCATGTCCCGGGCGGCCCGGCGGCAGCACAGCAGACAGCCGAGGAGGTTGACGTCGAGGACCCGGCGCAGGTCCTCGGTGCGGGCGTCGGCGAGCCGGCCGAGCGGGCCCGTCACACCGGCGTTGTTGACCAGCCCCGTCACCGGCCCGAGTTCGGCCGCCGCCGTGTCGAACAGCCGCTCCACGTCCGCCTCGTCCGCCGTGTCCGCCCGTACGGCGACGCAGCGCGCCCCGGCCGCCCGCACGGCGTCCGCGACCTGCTCCGCCGCCGCGCTGTCGCTGACGTACCCGAGGGCCAGATCGTGCCCGTCGGCCGCCAGCCGGACACATGTCGCCGCGCCGATGCCCCGGCTGCCGCCGGTGACCACGGTGACCGGTCGTGACATGCGCTGCCTCCCGTTGCCCGCCGGCCGGTAGCGGCCAGGTGCCGCCTCCGTGCGGTGACGCTCAGATTATCCGGGCGGCAGACGGCGGATCCGGCGGTGTTCTGGTAGCCCAGCACATGGATCAGTCCGTGCCTGCCGTGGCGCAGGCGCCCGGCGCAGGGTGAATGTCAGTGCCCGTTGCCAGGATGACCGTCATGAAACCGCTGCTTCTCACCGACATCGAACGCGCCCTGCGTGACAGCTGGGGCGCCGACACGTGCACGCCGGAGTTCCGGCCGCACTGGAGCCCGGACAACCCGGCCCGGGACCAGTGCGGTGTCACCGCGATGGTCCTCAACGATCTGCTCGGGGGCGAGCTGATGCGCGGCGAGGTCCATGTCGGGGGCGTGCGCACCGACTACCACTGGTGGAACCGCCTGGGCATGGGAATCGAGATCGACCTCACCCGGGAACAGTTCCGCCCGGAGGAGATCGTCACCGACGGCATCGTCATACCCCGGCCGCCGACTTTCGTGCGGCTGAGGGAGGAGTACGAGCTTCTCCGCGACCGGGTGGCGGAGAAGCTCGTACTCCTC
>NZ_MAUD01000255.1 GCF_001700515.1 Streptomyces lushanensis | reverse complement strand
GGCGAGGACGGATCGGGGGCGGGGGAGCCGGGCGCGGTGGCGCGCAGATGGCGGGCCAGGAAGGCGACACTGCGGGCGACCAGGGGAGTGACGTCGGCGTTCAGGAAGATGTGCTCGGCGCCCGGTACGGGGACGAGTTCCGCGTGGTTGCCCGCGGCCCGCAGGAGCCCGGCCAGCCGCTCGCTCTGGGCGAAGGGGACGACGGAGTCATGGGTGCCGTGGATCAGCAGGAAGGGCGGCGCCGGGGCCTGCGCGTAGGTGACCGGGCCGGCCGCCGCCGCGAGGCGCGGGTGGTCGGACACGTCGGCGCCCAGGAAGGTCAGGAGGGGATTGTCGGGCCCGGACCACTCGGTCAGCAGCGCCTCCACATCGGCGACTCCGTACCAGCCCACGACAGCCGCGACCGTCGTGTCGCCCTGCGCGATCCCTTCCGTGCCTTCGAGCGCGGGATCGGCCGTGCCGGTCGGCCCCGTCGGCCCCGTCAGTCCGGCCAGCGCGGCCAGATGGCCGCCGGCCGACTCGCCCCACAGGCCGATCCGCGTCCCGTCGATCCCGAGCGTCCCGGCGTAGTGGCGCAGATAGCGCACGGCCGCCTTGACGTCGTGGAGCTGGGCCGGGAACGGCGCTTCGCGGGCATGGCGGTAGTCGACGGTGGCGACGGCCAGCCCCGCGCGCAGCAGCGAGCCGAAGAGGAGATCCGCGCTCACGGTCGGCGGCGGGTAGCGCCGGTCGCCCTCCATCCAGGCGCCGCCGTGGATCCACACGACCACCGCGGCCGGTTCGGCCCCCGCGGGTACGGACAGGTCCAGCAGGCGTGGCCGGTAGCCGGAGTTGGTGGCGTAACTGAGCCCGTCGTAGCGGCGCACACCGTCCTCTCCGGTGGCGGGAGCGGCCGGCGGCAGATGGACGGGCGCGACGGCGAGCTCGGGCGGCGGCCAGGTGACCGGACCGGTTTCGGATTCCACGGCGGCTCCAGATCGGGACGGGACGTTCGGCGGGACACGGGACACGGGACGCGGGACGCGGCAGCGCGGCCCCGGCCGGCTCGGCGGGACCGCCCGTCACTCCTTGGTCGCTCCGGCGAGCATCCCGGACACCAGCGTGCGCTGCGAGAACAGGAAGAGCACCAGAACGGGCAGGATAGCGACCAGAATCGCCAGGGACAGCTCCGGAATGGTGATGTCCAGTCCGGCACCGGCCACCGGATTGAACGACGGGGTCGAGGTGAGCAGTTGGTTGAGGCCCACCTGGACCGGGAACTGGTCGCTGTTGGGCAGGACGAGGTACGGCAGGAAGAAGTTGTTCCAGTTGCCCACGAAGCTGAAGAACGCGACCAGCCCGACCACCGGCTTCGCCAGCGGCAGCGCGATACGGGAGAAGAGCTGCCACTCCGTACAGCCGTCGATCCGCGCGGCGGCCAGCAGATCCCTGGGCAGACTGCTGCCGAAGTAGATGTAGACCAGGTACACGCCGAACGGGTAGAAGGAGAAGGGCAGAATCACCGACCAGACGGTGCCGATCAGATGGAAGCGGTTGAGCTCCAGGAAGACCGGCAGCACCAGCGTGGCCTGCGGCATGATCATCGTGACCAGGGTGATGGTCAGCAGCGTCTTGCGGCCCCGGAACCTCGTCAGCGCCAGCGCGTATCCGGCGGGCACGCTGACGGCCAGCGTCAGGACGAGCGAACCGCCGGAGTAGACGGCCGAGTTGCGCAGCCAGGTGGCCATCGCGCCGTCCTGGAAGCCGAACAGATGCCCCCAGGCGGTGCCGATCTGCGCGAACGAGCCGAAGGACAGCGGGTTGTCGTGCACCACCTGACCGGCGGTCTTCGACGGTGCGAGCAGCAGCCAGACCACCGGCAGGACGAAGAACACCAGCAGTACGGCGAGCAGGAGGCCCACGATCAGGAAGGAGACGGCCCGGGAGGGCCGGAAGCGCCGGCCCGCGGCGGTTGCGGGAGGGGACAGAGGGAGTTGTGTCATTTCTCGTCCAACGTGAACAGGTTCGACCGGGCGACCAGCAGACCCGCGGCGATCAGCCCCAGTGCCAGCAGGAAGACGGAGATGGCGGCGGAGCCGTTGAAGTCGCCCTGCTGGAAGGCGTAGACGTAGGCGAGCTGGTTGGGCGACCAGGTGGGACTCACCCGGCCGAGGCTCGCGGTCTGGAGGAGCTGCGGCTCGACGAAGAGCTGGGTGCCGGTGGCGAAGGCCATGATCGTCATATAGACGATCCACTGCCGGATCATCGGGATCTGGATGTGCCAGGCGGTACGCCAGGGTCCCGCGCCGTCCATCCGGGCGGCTTCCAGTACCTCGTCCGGGATGTTGTTCAGCGCTCCGTACATCACCACCATCCAGCCGCCCGCGCCGGTCCAGAAGGCGATCAGCATCAGGATCAGCGGCAGGTTGCCGGGCGCGAGCACCGCCGCGAAGCTGTGCATGCCCATGCTGTTGAGCAGCCATGACACCGGACTGACATCCGGGTCCAGCATGAACAGCCAGACCAGGACGCTCGCGACGCCGGCGAGGGCGCCGGGAATGTAGTACAGGAAGCGGAAGAGCGCCGAGGTGCCCGGCCGTACACGGCTGCGCAGGACCACCGCGACGAGCACGACCAGGACGACGAGCACGACCAGCCACATGACCAGATAGACCAGCATATGGGTGAAGGCCGGGACGAAACGGTAGTCCTGGGCGACCTTCACGAACTGGTTGAGCCCGGTGAACCGGCCCTGGTCGTTGGTGAGCGCCAGATAGAACGAGTAGCCGGTCGGAAAGACACCGAAAGCGAGCAGCAGCACCGCGTAGCCCGCGACGAAGAGGTAGCCCGCGAGGCCGGGGCCCCTCCGCCGCGGCAGGGCGCCGCGGCGGAGGGCGGAGACGGCGACGCGCTCGGTCTCCAGCAGGGTCATTCGCCGGTCACCTGGTATCCCTCGGCCTTCGCCTGGTTGCTGATCTCCTCCTGCCAGGCGGGCAGAGTCGCGACCAGGCTCTTGCCCGAGGTCAGGGCGGGCAGGACGACGCTGGACCAGGCGGTGGCGTCCGAGAACCGGGTGTTCGACCAGCCGGTCCACACCTGGTCGGCGGCCTTCTGGAACGGCTCGCTCACGTCGTTGGCGAAGTAGTCGCTGTTGACCGGGTTGGCCAGCCATGCCCGCGCGGCCTTGGTGTAGGCCGGGTAGGTGGGCGCGGACGCCTGGTTCTCGTCGGAGGTGGTCAGCCAGGTGGCCAGATCCGTGGACGCCTTGAGGTTGGCGCTGTGCGAGGACACCATCCACACCCCGCCGCCGACATTGCCGGTGGCGGCCGTGGTCTCACCCTCCCAGGTCAGCGGGGGCGCCACGGCGATCTGCTTGGCCGGCGTCTTGAAGGCGGACTTGAACAGGTACTGGCCGTACCAGGACGGGCCGTACGCCATCGCCACCTTGCCGCCGCTGTCCTTGGCGAAGCCCTGGCTGAAGAAGCCCTTGGTGGTGACGGCCTTCGCGGAGATCAGCCCGTCCAGCAGCGTCGCCATCCGGACGCACTTCTCGTCCTTCAGATCACTGCGCAGTGTGTCCGGCTTCACCAGCTCGAACGCCGGGCACTGGCCGGACCAGAAGTACGACTCGTGGGAGTTGGTGTCACCGACCGAGCCGACCAGATAGCCGGGGTGCTCCTTGGCGATCCGCTTGCCCAGGGCCTCGTACTGCTCCCAGGTGGCGGGCACCTCGTAGCCCCACTTGTCCATGAGCGACTTGTTGTACCAGAGGACCACCTGCGCGATGTCGTTGCGCACGCAGTAGGTGTGGCCGTTGAACTGGCAGGGCGCGAGGGAGCCCTTGGCGAAGCCGTCCAGTGTGCTCTTGGGCACGAGCTTGTCGTCCAGCGGCGCGGCGAAGGGCTGCGCGCCGGGCTTGGTGGGCTCGGACGCCCAGGTCATGTCGGTGGGCGAGCCGAACACCACGTCCGGCCAGCCGCTGCCGGTCCGGTCGAAGAGCTGCACCTTCGTCTGGAGATACGTGGAGCCGTCGGCGCCGCCGTCGTAGGTGACGATCTCCATCGGCACGTCCGGGTGCGACTTCTGGTACGCCTGCACCGACGGCAGCCGGGTGGAGTCGGCCCACACCGTGATCTTGGAACCGTCCTTCTGCGCGGCCGGCTTGAACTCCGTCCCCGAGGAGGAGGATGAATCGGTGGAGGTGTCGGCGCTGGCACAGCCCGCCAGCACGGCCGCGGTGGCCAGCGAGAGCGCGGCGGCGGCGGTGCGTATCGCGGTACGGCGCCGGTCGGCTCTCGGAGATCCGGAAGACCTCATCGTCTTGCCTTTCTTGTACGTACTTCTGCTCGCGCTTGTTCACGCGGGGGACAGGGAACGCGCCGGATGGGGGCGCCGGGTGCGGTGGCCGGACGGACGGTCGCCGTCCGGCCACCGCCCGGTCAGCGCGGCTGCTCGACGAAGCGCTGGAGTTCACTTCCGTAGCCGAAGTCGAGCGGGAGGGCTATGCCGGGCGCCGTGGGGGCGTGGACCAGGCCCTGAGCGTCCACATGGCGTTCGCGGACGACCTTCGTCGCGGTCACCAGGGACTCGTAGTAGGTGGTGTTGGAGATGGCCATGCACAGGTGGTGGTTCGGGATGTCCGAACCGTGCACCTCGGCACGGAGCCGGTAGGCGTCGGCGAGATGCGCGGTGCGCATGGCACCGGTGATCCCGCCCCGGAGGGTGGTGCCGGCCCGTACGCCGAAGGTGGCGGCGCCGGCCCTGATGAAGTCCGCGGAGTTCATGTGCGCCCCGTCGGAGGTCTCGGCGACCAGCAGCGGGATGTCCACGGCCGTCGCCAGCCGCTGGTACGCGGAGATGCTGAACTCCCGCATCGGCTCCTCGTACCAGAGGTAGTCCGCCTCGGACAGTGCCCGCCCGAGCCGGATCGCGTCGGGCAGGTCGAAGCCGGCCGACCCGTCGTACATCAGCGGCACCGAGGGACCGACGTGCTCGCGCAGCGCCAGACAGAGCTCGGCGTCACGGCGGGCGTCACCCCAGGCGTGCAGCTTGATACCGCGGTAGCCCAGTTCCAGGCACTGGTCCGCCACATCGAGGAACTCCGCGACACTGGAGAACGTCGAGGTGGAGGCGTAGGCCGGGATCGACTCCCGGAAGCCGCCGAGCAGCCGCCAGACCGGCTCGCCGTGGTAGCGGCCCGCCAGGTCCCACAGGGCGATGTCGACCAGGCCCAGGGCGGGGAGCGGGAGTTCATGGATACGGTCCAGCTCCCACACCCGGTGCCACAGCCACTCCCGCTGGAACGGATCGGCTCCGACCAGTTCGTCACGGAAGACCAGATCAACCAGGCTCCGCAGGGTGGTGAAGGCTCCCGGCCGGGCGAAGAGAGCCACCCCCTCGGCTCCCTCGTCGGTGCCGATGCGCAGCACCGCGCCGTCGCCCACCGGAGCGCTTCCGCTCAGCCCGTCCCTCCAGCGGAAGGGCGGACTGGCCGCCGGAACGTCGATCCGGTGTACTTCGACATGGGTGATCTTCATCCTGGCTTTCGTTTCTGTGTGAGCGTGCCGGCCCGGTGGGGGCCTGTACGTCCGGGGCGGGCGTACGGGTGACGGGTCAGGACTCGCCGTACGGGTCAGAAGTCGCCGTACACCTGGAGCCCGTAGATGCTGCCGCCGTTCCAGCTGGAGCCGGTGACGGTCAGCCGCACATAGCGGGCGGTGACGGGCTGGTCGGCGAACGAGTAGTTGGCCGCCGACGTGGTGTTCGCGGAGGTGTGGTCCTCGAAGACGGACCACGCCGTACCGTCGGTCGAGTACTCCAGGCGGTACTGGTAGCCGCTGGGCAGCTCGAAGGTGGTCACCACGCTGGAGACCTCCGTGTCCTTGCCGAGGTCCACCTGGATCCAGGAGGGGTCGGGCAGTCCGAGGCCCTGGGCCCAGCGGGTGGACAGGTCGCCGTCGACCGCCCTCTCGGGGGTGTGGTCCTCCGAGTACGACGAGGCGGTGACCGGCTTGCGCAGCGCCAGGTCGTTGTCGGCGGGCATGGTGATGACACCCGCCGCACTGGGCCCGGAGGTGTTCAGCACGGCGTCCCGGGCCACGACGGTGAAGGAGTACCTCGTCTCCGGGGTCAGCCCGGAGACCCGCAGGGTGGTGGCGTCGGTGACGGCGATCCGCTTGCCGTCCTGGTAGACGACATAGCTGGTCACGCCCGTGTCATCGGTCGCGGCGGGCCAGCGCAGGTCCGCCAGGCCGGGCAGCAGCGGCGTGACGCCGACCTGTCCGGGGGCCGAGGGAGGCGTACGGTCCGAGCCGGGCGCCCGGGGCGTGCCGTAGACCTGGAAGTCGAAGACGCTGCCGCCGTTGCCGCGCGATCCGGTGACCGTCAGCCGTACGAAGCGGCCGGCGGCCGGCGAGGCGGTGTGGAAGTAGCTGGTCATCGCCGAGGTGTCCGCGGCGGTGTGGTCCTCCAGCGTCCTCCAGTCGACCTCGTCCGGCGACACCTCGACGCGGTAGCGGTAGCCGCTGCTCTTCTCGAAGGTGGTGATCGCGCCGTTCACGTCGTACTGCGCGCCGAGGTCCACCTGGATCCAGGAGGGGTCGGGCAGTCCGAGGCCCTGGGCCCAGCGGGTGGACAGGTCGCCGTCGACCGCCTTCCCGGGGGTGTTGTCCTCCGAGTACGACGAGTAGCTGACGGGCTTCTTCAGCGCCAGGTCGCCGCCGGCGGGCGTGGTGACCCTCACCTCCCGGCTCGGCCGGGACTCGTTGCCGGCGGCGTCGCGCGCGGTGATCCGGAAGGTGTACGTCGTGCCCGCCGTCAGCCCGGGTATACGTACCGAGTTCGTGCCGGTGGCGCTGACGAGCCTGCCGTCGCGGTGGACGGAGTAGCCCGTGACGCCCTTGGCGTCGGTGGACGGCGCCCAGGTGAGGTCGGCGACGGTCGGGAAGTCGGTGACCGCGGTGGGAGCACCGGGCGCGGTGGGCGCCTCGCGGTCGGTGACGGCCGGGCCCGGGTCGAGATGGCGGTAGCGCGGCTGGAGACCGGCGTTGCTGACGATCGAGGCCGGGAGCTGGTCGCAGGAGCCGACCGTGATGTTCCCGTTGACGTCGTTGTTCCTGCTCAGGTACTGGACGCTGAAGCGGGGGTTGCTGGTGTAGTTGGCGGTCACGGTGTTGTCCTCGGCGTGGTTCATCAGCAGCCACTGGAAGGACACGTCGCAGAAGGCGTTGCCGGTGTTCTTCCAGTAACGGCTGCCCTCGTCGTGGTAGACCGCGCCGTACGCGGGCTCCGGGATGCCGTGGATGTAGTTGCCGGAGACCTCGCCGCCCGGGTTGGCGCTCAGGGTGTACACACCGCCGCCGTCCGCCTGCGACTTCATGATGTCGCCGATGTCGTTGTTGGTGACGAGGGTGTTCCGGCTGGTGGTGGGGGTGTCCCAGACGGGGACGCCCGCGTTGTTCGGATAGGCGCTGTTGCCGCCCTTGTCGGTCAGGCCCCAGCCCCAGCCGACGGAGATACCGCTGTAGGGCAGGTCGTAGACCTTGTTGTGGGTGATCACGGTGTGATCGGTGTAGCCGGCCAGGATGCCCAGCGAACCGTTGTACTGGTCGGCGGCCTTGGTGACGACGTTGTTGTCGACCGTCACGTTCCTGGTGATGTCCCGCCGGTCGCCGGGATGGGCGTCACCGGCCTCGACACCGCCGATCTGGATACCGGTGGCGGCGATCTGGCGGAAGACGTTGCCCGTGATGCCGGTGTCCTGCGTCCCGGTGTTCAGGTTCAGGCCGACGGCGCCGAGATGCGTGAAGGTGTTGCCGCTGAACCCGATCCGGTGGCCATGGGTCACATTGACGGCGCCGGGTGTCTTCTGCCAGTTCAGCCGGGTGGAGTCGAAGTCGGGATTGTTCTCGCCGACCATCCGGAAGCCCGCCTGGCCCTCGATGTGTCCGTCGGGCGAACTGGGCGCGAGCCAGGTGGAGTAGGAGAAGGTGATGCCCTCGAAGGAGACATCGGTGACCGGCCTGCCCCTGGTGCCGTTCAGATCGACCAGGTCCTGTACGAGCGGCACCGTGACGGTGGCGGCGGACAGGTCCTGGCCGTCCTCGGGCATGTAGTAGATCTCGTCCCGGCCCTTGTCCAGATACCACTCACCGGGGGAGTCCAGCAGCTCGCGGGCGTTCTCCAGCCAGGACGGGTTCTGCATCTCCTGGCCCGACTGGAGGTGGGCGTTGCGCCAGCAGGGCTGGCGCATCGTCATCGCGTCGCCGGAGACGGACGCCACGGGGCAGCGCATCATCTTCCAGCCCCACTTGCTGATCACCTCCAGGTCCTGGGGGCGCCGGTAGCCGCTGATGGAGCTGTCGGTGAAGGTGTAGCCGGTGGCCGTCTTGCCGAAGCCGGACGGGTTCGTCGCGCCGCGTGCCCGGGTCTTGAGCTCGCCGTTGACATAGAGCTGACGGGTGTCGAGATCGCCGACGGGGGCCTTGAAGACCTTCCCCGACGCGTCGGCCGGGGTCCAGCCGGTGATCCGCCTGCCGCCGCTGATCACCGGCCGCGCGCCGGGCGCGGCCTCGTAGACGATCCGCCGGCCGTCCTCGCCGGAGTCCCGGGCGGTGAGGGCGAAGGTACGGCTGAGCTGGTACGTACCGGACATCAGCCGTACGTGGACATCACCGCGGACCTTCTCCTTGGCCTCGCGTACGTAGTCCCTCGCGTGTTCCAGCGTCCTGAACGGACGGGCGGCGGTGCCGGAGCCGGAGTCCCGGCCTGACGGCGAGACATAGACGTCCAGGCCGGACGCGCGCGAGGGGGACGCCTGGGCCGGTGCGGTGAGCAGCGGCGCGGCAGCGGCTGCCAGGGAGAGGGCGGTTATCAGTGTTCTTCGGAGCGGTGGGAACGCGCTCCTGCGAGCAGACGGTACAGACACGGAAATCCAATCGCCTGAAGGAAGTGACAGTGGGGGAACCCGGTCGTCCTCCGGGTTCCCCCGGCGTTGGGCGGCTCGGTCCGCGAGCCGTGGTGGTGCGGTGGTGCGGTGGTGCTGGGTCATGCGGTGTGCGGTGCCCGTGGGTTCACGAGGCGGATGTCTCCGGGGACAGGGGATCCTCCCCGGTGCCCCTCGGAGGCCGTGCGGGTGTTCCGGAGGCGCCGGCGGTGCCGGCCGTTCCGGGGGTGCCGGTCGCGCCCCGGCCGTCGAGGTTGAACAGCCGGTCGCGTATCTTCCGTTCGAACTGGCTCTGTGTGGTGGCGATGTGCTCCACCATCAGCTCACCGGCGAGATCGGCCTCCCCCGCGGCGACCGCCTCGGCTATGGCGAGATGCTGTCGTGCGGCGACTTCCAGCGACCCGGGAGCGTCACCGTGGAAGAGCAGCACATCGGACTGTGACGCCAGGCGCCGCACACCGGCGACGCTCGATCTGAGGAACACGTTGTGCGCGGCGGCGCCCACCGCGTCGTGGAACGCCTCGTCGGCCTTGGCGAAGCTGTGGCTGTCGGCCGCCCTGGCCGCCACCAGCGTGGTCTCGGCGCACTCCCGCACGGCCCTGACCTCGATCGGAGTGGCGAGGGTGGCGGCGCGGCGCGCCGTCTCCGACTCGATCACCGTCCGGTAGTCGAGGAGCATCAGGACGTCTTCCATGCTCGTCGGCCGGAAGTGCGAGAGATGGTCGTCCACCAGCCCGCCGCCCGAGTCGGCGACGAAGATTCCCGCGCCGCGCCGCACGCTCAGCCGGCCGATGGCGGCCAGGACCTTCACCGCCTCGCGGGTGACATTGCGGGAGGCGCCCAGGATCTGCGCCAGGCCCTGTTCGGTCGGCAGCCGGTCGCCGGAGCGCAGATTCTGCTCGGCGATGTAGTTGAGGAGCTGCTCGGCGACCAGCTCGTACCCCGGCCGGTACGGACGCGACGCGTCGTCATCCTCTCCGCCGGGGAGCTGGGATGGAGCTGCCATGGTGTGACCCCCGTTTTCCATGTCGGATTAATCAGGTTCATCGGCGGGGGCAACTATGACATCCGCGTTACGCGTTGAGAAGAGTCCGGAAGAAACTTCGTTCACCGGCCCCTTGATTCGGCGCTTATCGCCTCAAAAGGGATGTCTCATGCACAACTATTGCGTGCAAGAGATCGGATCCTTAAGGTCCTGCCTGTCGGATGAAGCAGATCCTTCGAAGTGGATCAATACGACGACGGACCTTCGGGGAGGCCTGACATGAGTGATCGTGCCCGTCATGGGACCCGTTCGACGGACCTCGACGGGCTTCGACGGACTCGGAGCCCCGCTCGCCGCCCGGGAAAGGAGGGCTGAGCCGTGAGGCGCTTCGCCGCCGTGATCCGGCTGCGGCCCGAGAAGGAGGCGGAGTACCGCGCGCTGCACGCCGCCGCGTGGCCGGACGTGCTCGCGGCCCTCAAGCGGGCCAACATCGGCAACTACTCCATCTTCCTGCGGGACGGGCTGCTGTTCAGCTACCTGGAGTACACCGGGACCGACTACGCCGCCGACACGGCGGCGATCGCCGCCGATCCGGTCTCCCGTGAGTGGTGGGCGCTGACCGATCCGTGCCAGCAGCCGCTGGACGGGGTGGCCGAGGGGGAGTGGTGGGCCCCGGCGGAGGAGATCTTCCACCTCGACTGAGGCCGTACCACGCCGCGGCCCCACGACGCCGCGGCCCCGCCACCACGAACCCCCGCCGACCGACCGAAGGATCCAGGAACGGTGCGCATCGACGCTCATGACCAGCCGCGGGACCTCGGCGTGCGCGACCGGCCGCGGCCCCGCGGCCTGCCCGCTCCGCGCCGGTACGGGACCGCCGCGTGACGGCCCGCGCGCTCGGCCGCGACCGCCGGCTCGGCCGTACGGACGTCCTCGTCGGCGCCCTGGGATTCGGCGGCGCCCCCCTCGGCAATCTCTACACGCCGCTCGACGACGACCGGGCTCGGGCCACGGTCGAGGCCGCCTGGGACGCCGGAGTCCGCTACTACGACACCGCTCCGCACTACGGCCTCGGACTCTCCGAACGGCGGCTCGGCGCGGCACTCGCCCACCGGCCACGGGCGGAGTTCACCGTCTCCACCAAGGTCGGCCGGCTGCTGGAACCCCATCCCGCCCCCACCGGATCCGACCTGGCCGCGGGCGGCTTCGCCGTACCGGACACGATGGTCCGCCGCCCCGACTACTCACGGGACGGCGTTCTGCGCTGCCTGGAGGGCAGCCTGACCAGGCTGGGTCTGGACCGAGTGGACATCGTCTACGTCCACGATCCCGACGACCATCTCGACACCGCCCTCGACCAGGCGCTGCCCGCGCTGGCGGACCTGCGCGACCAGGGCGTCGTCGGCGCCGTCGGCGTCGGCATGAACACCGTCGCCCCTCTGCTCCGGACCGTCGCCGAGGCGGACGTGGACGCCGTGATGGTGGCCGGCCGCTGGACCCTGGTCGACCGCACCGCCCGCCCCCTGCTGGACGCGTGCGCGCGGCGCGGTGTCTCGGTGGTCGCGGCGGCGCCGTTCAACTCCGGTCTGCTCAGCCGCCCGTATCCGCCCGACGACGCGTTCTTCGACTACGGCCCGGCCCCCGCCGCCCTGCTCCACCGGGCCCGCCGCCTCGCCGGCATCTGTACCGGCCACGGCACGACCCTCCCCCACGCCGCCGTCCGCTTCCCCCTGCGCGATGCCACCGTGGCCACCGTCGTAGCCGGCTTCCGCTCCCCCCAAGAGGTCACCTCCGCCGCCGACTGGAGCGCCCACGACCTGCCCGCCACCACCTGGTCGGCCCTCGACTCGGCCGGGTGAGCCGGGTGTCCGGGTCCGCGTCGGGCACGCGTCCGGGCGCCGGAAGACAGCGAGGCCGGTGCGACGGCCCCCTCCGTCAAGGAGAGGGAGCCGTCACACCGGCCGTGGTGCGCCGATGGTGCCGGTCAGTCGCTCACTCGCGGTTGCGTGCGGCTCCCGCGGCCCCGCCCGTGATCACGAAGGTCGATCCCGGCTGGGTGACGATGTTGCCGTCGGCCGAGTTCGTGATGGTCACGTTCGACAGCGTCGCGTTGCCGCGCGCGCCGCTCATGGCCAGGATCCCGGCGCCGTTGTTGGACTTGTCGATCTTCACATTGCTGATCGCGACGTTCGGCATGTTGCCGCCGCCCGTCTTGAACTGGATGCCGTCGTACGTCGAGTCGTAGATGTCGGTGTCCCGGATCGTGACCCCGGGGATATCCCTGGCCTGCGGGAACAGTGTGATGGCGCCGAACTCCTGATCCTCGTTCCAGAAGGCGCCGCCGGTGCGGTGGAGGGCGTTGTTGGCGATCAGGGTCTGCCCGGAGAAGGGCAGCGGATCGTGGTCGGTCGCCAGCATGATGCCCGGGTAGTTCGCCGTGTCGTAGATCAGGTTGTTCTCGATCTTGTTGCCGTAGCCGCCGTAGACCGCGATGCCGGTCGCCCGCCAGGGCAGCTGCACGGTGTTGTTGAGGAACTGGTTGTCGTGCGCGATGTTGACCGACGGGTCCTTCACGTACCGGTTGGCCCAGACGGCCAGCGAGTCGTCACCGGTGGTGCGGAAGGAGGAGTTGAACACCCGCGAGTTGCTCGTGCCGTTGGTGAAGTTGATGCCGTCGGCGTAGGTGTTGCGGATACGCATCCCGCTGAACTCCAGGCCGTCGCCGGGTCCCCAGAGGTCGGGGATGTTGTCGTAGTCGCGGCCGACCCAGACACCGACGTTGGCGTGCTCGATCCAGACATTGGCGATCTTGGTGTTCTTGCCGAAGCGCCCGTTCAGACCGACACCGCCCTCGGCGCCGCCGGGGCCGCCGCGGATGGTGCCGGAGCCGAAGATGGCGATGTCGGATATCTGGGTGTTGTTGTCGATGTCGAAGCCGAAGTTGCCCTCGTGCGGGTGGTTGATGCTGCCGACGGCCTGGTGCGGCTCGGTCAGCGTGTAGAGCTGGGAGTGCCACATGCCCGCGCCGCGGATCGTGACGTTGCTGATGCCCACCTGGTTGTACTGTCCGCGGTTCAGCGGGTCGTCGGTGAGGATCTTCTTCTCCTGGCGCCACTGGCCCGCCGGGATCCAGACACAGGAGATGGTGCCTTCCTGGTCGGCCGTCACCGCGCGCTGGATGGCTTCCGTGTCGTCGAGGCCGTCGTCGGGCACCGCGCCGTACGCCGTGATCGAGGTGCACTCGGCCGGCTTGCTGGCGGGCGGCGCCACCTGCTCCAGATCGATCAGGTCGATGATGTAGAAGGACGCCGAGTCGTTCGCGTCACGCTGCAACCGGAACTTCGTGCCGACCGGGTACGTGGTCGACAGCAGCGCGTGCGACTCGTCGAACAGCCGCCTGGCGTCGGCCTGAGGCGTGTTGGTCAGGGCCTCGGGTCCGTCGGTGTCGCCGTACAGCCAGCTGTGCTTCGACGAGAGCGTCAGCTTCCGGACGAAGGTGTCATTGGCGTAGAGGCTGATGGTGGCTTCCGCGCCGCCGCCGCCCGGGGCGTCGGGGATGGAGTTGCGCACCACGATCGAGTTCGCCGGGTTGGTCGAGGTGAACTCCACGAACTGGCCGGTGCTGTTCAGCCTCACCGACTTGCGCCCGGAGGACTCGGAGGCGAAGTTGGTGTGCCCGAAGGTGCGCAGCGGGTCGGCCTCCAGCAGGGTGCCCTGGTAGCGGCCCGACTCGGCCTCGTACTCGGTGTACGGGACCGCCGCGCCGCGCCCGACCACGATCGAGTGCGAGAACGTGTTGTTGGTCTCGTTGGTCTCGGCGACGGTGTTGGTCGCGTCGGCGGTGGCGACGACGGTGGCTCCGCCGTTGGTGGCGGTCCATGTGCCGTTGACGCTCACACTGGCCGTCGCGCCGGCGGCGATCGACGGGGTGTCGGTGTTGAGCGTGGTGCCGCCCACCGCCACGCGCGTGACCGTGGTGGCGCCCGTCGCGGTGGTGCCCCGGTTCTTCACCGCCACGGTGAAGCGGACCGGCGCGCCCACGGCCGGATTCTGCGGGCTGGACTCGATGCCGAGGACCTGGAGGTCGGGACCGGGGCTCTGCGCGACCACCAGCTCCGAGGTCGCGGTGAAACTGTTGTTGTTGTTGTCCTGCTCGATGATCGTGTCGGTCGGGTCCACCACCGAGGTGACGCGGTAACTCCCCATCGCGCGCCGGCCGACGTCGACCGCGACCGTGGTCGAGGCGCCCGCGGCGAGCGCGCCCACCGGAGCGGTGCCGGCCACGACTCCGCCCAGGCTGACATTGACGGTGGTCGCGCCGGACGCGGCCGTTCCGGCGTTCCGTACGGTCGCGTTCACCCTGATCGTGTCGCTCTCCACCGGCGAGGCGGGGGTCCACGACAGGGCCGAGACGGTCAGGTCCGGGTTGGGCGCGGGTGTTCCGATGACCTGGAACTCGGCGACCTGGCCGCCGCCGGCGCCGGTGTTGCTGAAGATCTGGAGCTGGACGTCGGCGGCGCGTCCGGTGACCGGGATGGTCACCGAGTTCTGGTTCGTCGCCGGATTGAAGGTGTGGTTGGCGCGGGCCGACAGCGAGGTGAAGCCGGTGGCGGCCTGGTCCCGGCCGAGCACCTGGATGCTCTGGGTACGGGTGCCCCATACCGCGTCGGGGTTGAGCTTGACCACGACGGCGCTGAGGTCGGCGTTGGCGCCGAGCTTCACCGTCAGGTTCGACGGGTGGCCGGCGGACTCCCAGTAGGTGCCGGTGTTGTCGTCGTTGGCGTTGGCGGCGACGAAGTTGAAGACCGTCGACGACGCGGAGATGGCCTTGCCACGGGCGAGGTTGGTGCCGGTGGGCTCCTCGCCGTCGCCCCCGTCACCTCCGTCGCCGCCGTCACTCTCCGGACCGTAGATCTCGAACTCGGAGACCTGGCCGGCGGGCCAGCCCGTGTTGCCGGTGATGTTCAGCCGTACATAACGGACGCTCGTGACGGTGAAGTCGATGGTGACGGTATTGCCCGCGCCCGGCGTGAAGGCGCGCCCCTGCGAGGCGGAGAGGGTGCCGAAGGTGTTCCCGTCGGTGCTGCCCTGCACGCTGAGGGCCTGGGTACGGGCCTCCCAGGTCGTCGGCAGCTTGAGCACCACCCGGTCGACATCGGTGTTCTCGCCCAGGTCGACCCGTATCCACGCCGGGAAGGCGTTGTTCGGCCCCTCCCAGTACGTCGCCTGGTTGCCGTCGGTGACATTGGAGGCGGGATGGCTTCCCTCGGATCCGCTCGCCGAGGCGGATCTGCCGAGGGAGAGATTGGGGCGCTCGGCCGCGGAGGCGGAGACGGGCAGGAGCCCGAAGGAGATCATGGCGGCCACGACCGCGCCGATGATCAGCCGCCAGCGGAGCTGTTTCCGTTTCATGGTGTCCTCTGTTCGTCGGAACGAGAGAGCGGCGGCCCGCGGATCCGGACCGGCCGTGCGACGCGCGGGACCCGCGTCACGCGTCTAGCGGGTGCGTGAGGTGCGTGGTGCGTGGTGCGTGAGCTCGTGGTACGCGGTGCGGTGACGGACCGCAGCAGGCGACCGAGAGGACCTGCTGTGAAGTTGCACGGAGAGCGCAAAAAAATTGAGCTAGTTATCCATGTTTTTGCGAGTCAAAGGTTCCAATCATGTCACCGATTTGTCAACGGTTCTCGCACGTCTCGCATGCCGTCCCGTTTCACGGCTCGACCGGCTCGACCGGCTCGGCGGCTCGGCGGCTCGGTGGCACGGCGGCGTGGCCGTCGCCGGACTCGGCGACCAGGTGATGATGCTCAGCACGCGGCAGGGGCGCCGGCGGGGAGGTGCGCCGGGCGGTGCTCGCGAAGGCGTGGACCGGCGTCGCGGACGGAGGCGACGCCGCCCTGCCGGTGAAGGAGTGCGCGCCGTCGTGCGGCGGGCGGATCAGCGATGTCCCCACGGACAACGGCGCCAGGGCCCACGACGTGCGGGTTGTGTCCTACGGCCCGTGAAACCGGTCGAGCGACCGGCCGGGCGCCGGGCCGTGTACGACCCGGGGAGCCGGGCCGGTACGGAGCGTCCGCCGATGCGGAGGGTCCGGCCGGCCCGGTACGGGGAATCAGGGGCGGCCGAGGGCCCGGTACTCCCAGCCTGCCGCGCGCCACTGGGCCGGGTCGAGGGCGTGGCGGCCGTCGACGATACGGCGCCGGCCGACCACCTCGCCCATCGCGTGGGGATCGATCTCGCGGAACTGGGTCCACTCGGTGAGCAGCAGCACCACATCGGCGCCGGCCGCGGCCGTCATCGCGTCCGTCGCGTAGTCCAGTTCGGGGAAGGCGCGGCGCGCGTTCTCCGTGGCCGCCGGGTCGACGACCGTCACCTGAGCGCCCGACCGGTGGAGCGTTCTGGCCACGTCCAGCGCCGGCGCGTCACGTATGTCGTCGGAGTTGGGCTTGAACGCCGCGCCCAGCGCGGTCACCCGGACGCCGGTGAGTTCACCGCCGGTCAGTTCGCGTACCAGGTCGACGGTACGGGCACGGCGGCGCTGGTTGATGCCGTCCACCTCGCGCAGGAACGCGACGGCCTGGCCGACGCCCAGCTCCTCGGCCCGGTGGCTGAAGGCCCTGATGTCCTTGGGCAGGCAGCCGCCGCCGAAGCCGAGCCCCGGCTTCAGGAACCGGCCGCCTATCCGGTCGTCGTAGGCGAGCGCGGTCGCCAGCCCCGTCACATCGGCGCCGGTGGCCTCGCAGACCTCCGCCATCGCGTTGATGTACGAGATCTTGGTGGCGAGGAAGGAGTTGGCCGCGACCTTGACCAGCTCGGCGGTCGGCAGATCGGTCACCACCACGGGAGTGCCCTGGGCGATGACCGGCGCGAAGGCGGCCCGGAGCTGCTGCTCGGCCCACTCCGAGTCCGTACCGAACACCAGCCGGTCGGGTCTCAGGGTGTCCTCCACCGCGTAGCCCTCACGCAGGAACTCCGGGTTCCAGGCCAGTTCCACGTCCGTACCGGCCGGTGCCACCCGCTGCACCAGCTCGGTCAGCCGGGCCGCGGTGCCCACCGGCACGGTGGACTTGCCGACCACCAGCGCGCGTCCGCGCAAGTGCCGGGCGAGCGACTCGACCGCGCTGTCGACATAGGTCAGATCGGCCGCGTGCGAATCCTTCTGCTGCGGTGTTCCCACACAGATGAAGTGGACGTCGCCGAACTCGGCGGCCTCCTCGGAGCTCGTCGTGAAGCGCAGCCGCCCGGAGTCCAGGGCCTTGGCGAGCAGTTCGGGCAGACCGGGCTCGAAGAAGGGCACCTCGCCCGAGCGCAGCCGCTCGATCTTGACCGGATCCACATCCACGCCGAGGACGTCGAAGCCCAGGATGGCCATGCAGATGGCGTGCGTGGCTCCGAGATAGCCGGTGCCGATGACGGTGAGACGAGGGGATGGGGTGGTCATGCCGGCCTCCAGGAGCGTCGGGAGCGTAGGGACGGTGGAACGGGTGGATCCTGTGGAGCGGATGGGTCCGGTGGGACGGGACCGACCGGTTGCCGACCGGGTGGATCGGTCCGGCCGGGCCGGCGGGGACGGATCGGTCCGACCGGGCGGATCGGTCGGCGGTCCGTCTCCGTCAGGAGGCGCAGTCGACATTGGCGAGACCCTTGGCCGCGCCGGTCACCTTGTTGTCGCAGCCGACCGTGTTGCCGTCGGAGGTGAGGTTGAAGCCGTAACCGGGCCCGTCCACCTGCGCGGTATTGCCCTTGAAGGTGTTTCCGGTGCCCCAGCCCTTGAGGATCTGATGGGTCTGGAAGCCGTCCTCCAGGGCGTGGCGCCCGGTGTTGCCCTGGATCAGCCAGTCGTTGCCCTTGGCGTCGACCCAGGAGTCGTTGTGCGAGCCGCTCAGCTTCGAGCCGTCGAAGGTGTTGCCGACGACCTTGCCGCCGGTGGTGCCTTCCTTGA
>NZ_MAUD01000254.1 GCF_001700515.1 Streptomyces lushanensis | reverse complement strand
CCCGGGGGCGCGCGGCTGGTGCACAACTACGGACACGGCGGCGCGGGAGTCACCGTGGCCTGGGGCTGCGCGCGGGACGCCGCCCGGCTGGCGCTGGGCTGAAAGGCGATCAGCAGTCGGCGGGCGTCGCGGCGGTCAGGTGGTAGGTGGCCCGCTCGTCCAGGAGCAGCGGGACCAGATTCCGCTGCGACTGACGCAGTGGTACGAAGGCTCCCTTCCCGAGCGGCAGTGACAGCACACCGTGGAGGGCCAGTTCGTCCTTGACGTCGGCGTACTGCGCCGCGTCGAGGCGGTAGCCGCACGGCGGGTCCTGGATGATCTGCTCGGGCGTCGCCGGTTCGTTGTCGGCGCCGCCGAGATGGACCGGGCCGCGGTCCTTCAGTCCGGCCAGCCTCGCGGTGGCCGTGGCGCTCACGATCGCTCCTCTGCGCTCGTCGGTGAAGGTGAACAGCCCCTTCAGCGAGTCGAGCTGGCTGGCCACCCGACGCCGGTGGTTCAGCGCGGGATCGGCCTTCTCGGCGTCCGTGAGCGCGTTGACCCGGCTCTCGATGAGCAGGCCGAGCGAGTGTTTGACCCCGGCCGCGTTGCGCAGGATGCGCTCCTGGCCGTCACCGGCGGTCTGCCGGATGGGCTCGTCGGTCACCGGATCGGTCCAGATGCCGTAGGTGCCGATGGTGTGGCCCGCCGCGCGCGCGGCGGGCCGTACATAGCGCTCCGAGAGCGCTTTCGACTCGTCGTGGACGGCGGTCGCGGTGTTGAGGTTGCGCGGCCAGAGATCGAACAGGTCCTTGTCGTAGTACGGCGGAGTGGCGCCGTACTCGTGCAGGTCGTAGATGACGTCGGGGCGCTCGTCACGGATGAGGGCGGCCAGGGCGCGGCCCTCGGCCGTCCTGAGCGCGATGTGGTCGCGGTTGATGTCGACGCCGTCGGAGTTGCCCCGGGTGTCGGCGGCCCGTCCGTCCGGGTTGGCGGTGGGGACGACGAGGACGCTCGTACGGGCCAGGAAGCGCAGGGTGTCGCGGTCCTTGGTGTAGGCGAGATCGCGGACCGTGGTCAGACACGCCTCGCGGCCCGACGGTTCGTCACCGTGCTGGCTGCACACGAGCAGCACGGTGGTGGCCGTGTGCCGGGCACCGATCCGGACGAGCTGGAGCGGGCGTCCCTCTTTCGTGGTCCCGATGGTGGCGAGCGTGGCGCGCTCGCTCCCCCGGTCGACGGCGGTCAGGAACTCCTGCTCCTGCGGCCGGCTGGTCCAGTCGGCTCCGCCGTTCGTCTCGAATCCGGTACGCGGCGGCGCGGGCGAGGTGCTGGTGGCCTGGGCGGGAACGGCGGCCAGCGAGGTGACGAGGGCGGTGGCGGTGATCGCCAGAACGAGCCCTCGTGTACGGGGAGTTGTGGCGCGTGGTCGGGTCATCGGCTGCTGTCTCCCGGGATCGGCGGAATCCGGCGCGGCTCGGCCACGCCGTGGTGACGGGACTCGCGGGGTGCGCTGTGCGGCGGGACGGCGCCGGTGGTGGCGCGGGCGAAGGCCGCCGCGCCGCCGACGAGCGGCAGTCCGGCGGATGTCCTGGCCAGATCGAGGGTGAGCATGGGAGTGGTGGACGGCGGATCGATGAGGCCCTGGTCGGTACCGGCGACGATCAGGGCGAGCCGGTGTCCGGCGGGGACGACATGGTCGGTCGCGGCGAGCTCGACCGTGAGGGTGTACGGCCTGCCGGGCGTGAGCGGGCGGCCGTGGCCGGCCGAGGCGTGGGTGCCGAGATCGGCCCAGCCCCGGCTGAAGACGGTGTGGGCGACATCGGCCGTCCTCGCGGCGGTCTCCCGGTAGCAGGAGCTGTCGGCGGTGGTGCTCGGGCCCCAGCAGGTGCGTTCGGTCAGGGTGGTGATGCCTTCGCCCGACGCGGCGTAGTCCCGGATGGTGCCGGGGCCGAGGTCGACGAGGACCGCCGAGAGATGGGCCGTCGAGGTGGACGGAGTGGCGGTGACGGTGACCGTGCCGGAGCCGGACAGCCGCAGATCACGGCCGAGCGGCCGGGTGATGAAGCCGGACTTGGCCGAGGTCGGCAGGTCGGCCTCGGCCGCCCAGTCGGTCTCGCCCTGCCGCGGGTCGTCGGTGAAGGTCTCGGTGGTGCCGGGCCTCGCGGGTGTACGGCCCAGGGTGCCGACTCCGGCGACGGCGCCGGTGTCGGGACGCAGCGTGGTGGTCCCGGTGGTGCGCGGCGGCCAGACACGGTCGGTGGACCACTGGTCGGGAGCGCGCTCGATGTCCGCCATGGGCTCGCGGTCGACGCCGTTCTCGTAGCCGAGGAGATAGTGGTCGAACCAGCGGTGCAGGGTGGTGACCCAGGTGGCGCGGCGGAAGTCGAACGGATCGACATGGCCGGTCTGGGAGAGCCAGATCTTGCGCTCCACGCCCGCGTCGGCGAGCGCGTCCCACCACTGTCCGAGGTGTTTGGTGCGCACGTTGAGGTCCTGTGCGCCATGGATGGCGAAAACACTGGCCCGGACCTTGTGTGCGTTCCGCACATAGTCGCGCTCGTTCCACAGGCCGGTCCAGTCGCCGGTGCGCGGTGCCTCGTCGATCAGCCGCTGCTGCACCGCCTGGCAGCGGGCCCGGGCCTCGGGGCTCTCGACATGGTCCGAGAGCCACTCGGGGCCCGAGTCGTAGAGCGGCGTGCCCTGCTGGAAGTAGTAGTCGTACCAGGAGGAGATCGCGCTGATCGGGACGATGGTCTCCAGTCCCTCGACGCCGGTGGCCGCGACTCCGTTGGCGATGGTGCCGTCGTAGCTCTTGCCGATCATGCCGGTGGCGCCGGTGGTCCAGTCGGCCCGTACGCGCTCGGTGCCGGTGCGGCTGCCGTAGCCGCGGGCGCGGCCGTTCAGCCAGTCGACCACGGCCTTGGCCGACTGGATGTCGGAGCGTCCGCCGACATCGACACAGCCGTCGGAGCGGTTGGTGCCCGCGAGATCGACGGCGGCGAAGGCGTAGCCGCGCGGTACGAAGTAGTTGTCGTAGTACAGCGGGAAGCCGACCGGCCTGCCGTCCGCGTCATAGGTCTTCCGCCGGCTCTCGTTGCCGCGTCCGCAGCAGGAGTAGTACGGGCTCGCGTCCATGATCACGGGAACCCGGCTGCCTCGCGCGGCGGGCTCGCTCGGCCGGATGACATCGACGGCGACCCGGTCGGTCCTGCCGTCCTCGTCACCGTCGACGCCGGTGTCCACCCAGACGGACTCCCGGATGGCGTCGTCGTACGAGTAGACGGGCCGGCTCTCCTTCACCCGTGGTGGTCCCCCCGGGCCCTGTCCGGGTTCCGGGGCGGACTGTGCGCCCAGCGCCCCTGTCGGGGTGAGAAGCACCCCGAGGAGAGCGGCGGAGGCCGCCGCGACCAGGGTTCTGTACGACCAGCGGGCTCGCCGCGCACGGATCTCCATGGGGCGGAAGGTACCCCGGTGAACTCCCGTGCAAAAGAGGGCAGTCGACGGACCGAGGGGCCATGGGCGTGGACGGGCGCGCCGATCGTATACGTCCGCGGGGCGCCCGGACGGGCGCGATTTGTGCGGCGTCCACAGGGCGTCAGGGGCCTTGGGCGTGCCCTCCGGGCGGACGGATCCGCCGGGACTTCGCTGATGGGACGCCTTGGAAGCGCTCTCATCCCGCTGCCCGCAACAGTTAGGCTGTAGCTGTCCGGGAGCCCGTCTCGCCCATGTATGCGGCGCTGCCGTACGGTACCGCCGTATCGGTCCTGTCCGGACCGTACCGGCGGCCACCAGGTCCTGTACGCCCGTACCGGCACCAGTCAGCCGTATCCGTCCCCGACGAGGAGCGCACGCCTTGCCCGAGCCGTCCCCTGGGTTCCGTCCCACGCTGGAAGCCGTCGCCGCGCGCGCCGGTGTCTCCCGGGCCACGGCCTCGCGGGTCGTCAACGGCGGCGCGGGCGTCCGGCAGCCGCTGGTCGACAAGGTGCGCCGGGCGGTCGACGAGCTGGGATACGTACCGAACCACGCGGCCCGCACCCTGGTGACCCGGCGCACCGGCGCGGTCGCCGTGATCATCGCCGAGCCGGAGATCCGCATCTTCTCGGATCCGTTCTTCTCCCAGCAGATCCGCGGTATCAGCAAGGAACTGACCGAGCACGACACCCAGTTGGTGCTGCTCCTGCTCGAAGGTCCCGGCGACTACGACCGGATCGCCCGCTATCTGGCGGGCGGCCATGTCGACGGCGCGCTCGCCTTCTCGCTGCACACCGACGATCCGATCCCCGAGATCACCCGGCGGGCCGGGATGCCGACGGTGTACGGAGGCCGGCCGAGCTGGACGGCGGCGCGGGACCATCAGGCCGTGCCGTATGTGGACGCGGACAACCGCGGCGGCGCCCGCGCGGCCGTCCAGTATCTGCGGGACCTCGGCCGGCGGCGGATCGCGCACATCGCGGGCCCGCGCGACCAGACCTCGGCCGTCGACCGGCTGGACGGCTACCACGATGTGCTGCTGGACGCGGATCCGAGGCTGATCGCCGAGGGCGGGTTCACCGTGGAGAGCGGCGCCCGCGCGATGGCGGAGCTGCTGGAGCGGTCCCCCGATCTGGACGCGGTGTTCGCCGCCAACGATCTGATGGCCTCGGGCGCGCTGCTGGTGCTCAAGGAGCGGGGCCGCGCGGTGCCCGACGATGTGGCGCTGGTCGGTTTCGACGACATGGACTCGGTCGCGGAGGCCACCGATCCGCCGCTGACCACCGTCCAGCAGGACATAGAGGGACAGGGCCGGCTGATGGCGCGGCTGTTGCTGCGCGGTCTGGACCGGGACCGCGAGGGCGCCCCGGCACCGGCCTCGGTGATCACCCCGACCAGACTGGTACGGCGGGCCTCGGCCTGAGCAGAGACCCGCCGTCCGTCAGGGGCCGTGTCTCGCGGGCCGTGTGCGGGCCGCGAGAGGTGCCGCTATCTGGTCGCCGTCGAACGCGCCGGCACGCTCAGCGTCGTACCGTCCGAGAAGGTGACCGTGCGCGCCACCGAGTCGAAGTTGTGCGCCGCGTACGTCCGTACCCCGCCCTTGGCGAAGACGGCGGAGGTCGGGATCGAGCCGGTCACCGTCGCGTCGGGAGCGCCCAGCGTGTTCAGTGTGGTGATCCAGTGGTACGTATGGGCCCTGGACTCGCCCGCCTCGGGTGTGTAGCCCGCGTTGCCCGCGTCCCACTTGGCCTTGGCCGCCACCGGATCGGCGAGGGCCTCGAACTCCCAGAGAATGTCACGCCATTCGACGGCGGGGCCGCCGTTCTCGCGCACCAGCTCCGCGAGATTGCGCCTGATCGCGTCCTTCTTCCGGCTGAGATGGAGTGAACCACCGGTCAGCGGCAGGGCGTTGATGCCGTGGATCTCCTCCGGATTCGCGGTCCACCAGGTGGAGTACGCGCCGCCGCTGCCCCACACCATGCCGACCGTGTCGTGCCCGAACGAGGACGGGAAGACCTGCTGGTCGGCGTCGAACCAGTACTGGCCGATCGCCTCGGACTCGGTGGTCAGCAAGTAGCTTCCCAGATCACGCAGCTGGGCGTTCCCGGTCGCGGAGCCCCACAGGACCAGTGCGGCGCTGAGGTTGGTGGACTCCGACGAGGACTCCTGGTTGTTGCCCGCGGCGAAGCCCTGGTGTCCCGAGGCCCAGCTGTGTCCCGCGTACACGTCGAAGCCGCGCAGGAAGGGGAACGCGGTGTCGTCGCGGCTGGGGTTGGCGGCGTCGCGGACGAGTGTCTTCACCATGCCGCCCCAGGCGGAGTCGGCGGCCCACGCCTGGTCGTACTGGGCGACGACCGCCGCCGCGTAGACGTAGTAACTGTAGTGGAAGTGGTGGTCGTTGAGCTCCGTGTCACTGCCGTAGGACGCGGGATAGCCGGTCAGCGTCTTCCAGTTCCTGTCGTACGAGAACTCGTTCGCGCCGCCCGCCGTGAACCACTGCTCCAGCCGGCCCTTGAGCAGTCCGACCAGCTTGTCACGGGTGGCGGTCTCACCGATCTGGTCGGCGATGGGCACCAGTTGGGCGAGCTTGCCCAGCGCCTTGCCGGTCCAGTAGGTGTCGACCGCGCCGGAGAACGGATCGGCCGCGTTCGCCACCTCGTTCAGATGGCCCCGCAGCCGTGCCTGGTCGACGCCGCCGGACCTCGGCAGTGCGGGCAGCACCCCGGCCGACTGCTGGCTGGTGGTGAAGGAGGTGCCCTCGCGGACCTTCATCGTGCCGCGCGGCGAGACATAGGTGTACGGGGTCAGCGCGTCGGTCGTGTGGAGCCACTGGTGCCGGTAGAGGGCCTGGAGCGTACCGGTCTCGGTACCCTCCTGCGGCGCGGTGGTCAGGCTGTAGGTCGCCCTGACCGTGCCGCCGTCGGCGCTCCAGCTCACCTTCGAGCCGGTCACGAAGCTGTACGCGTACTTGCGGTAGGTGGCCAGCGCGTCCGTGGAGGGCAGGACCGCGAGGGAGAAGTAGTCACGTCCGCCGAGCCCGGCGGTGAGCGTGGATCCCGCTATCGTCCAGTCGCTGCCGGTCGGCGCGAACAGGGCGTAGTGGTGTCCCGCGACGGTGATGCCGAGGACATTGCCCTGGTCGGCGAAGACCTGGGGCGCGGCGGCGGTGGTGACGCGCGCGTCGCCGCCGGTGCCCTTGGCGTAGACGAAGGGCAGGCCGTGGCCGATGGTGGTCCGCAGGGTGCGGGCGCCGTCCGACCAGTACGGCGTGACGGTCCAGTCCGACCAGTTGTCGGCCTTGGTGTCGGGCGAGTTGAGCCCGGTCAGACCGAGCGTGAGATCGGCCTTGTGCGCGTACTCGTACTGACGGCCGTCGCCGCTGACCGTCGGAGCGGTCGGATAGCCGACCTGGAGACCGCCCGCGGTCGCCTGATAGGTGAGCGGGTGGCCGTACATCGGGGTGGAGTACGGATTGTCGCCGTACCGCTGGTAGGCCAGCGAGGTCCACCAGTCGTTCGTGGGCACGGGCCTGTTCCTGGCGGCCTCGGTCAGCTTGGGCGTGACCGGCGTGCCGGTGTTGGTCGTGGGGCCCGCCGTGCCGGCGGGCCGGGTGTCCGAGTAACTCCCCGAACCCACAGGGACGTTGGCGGCCATCGCCGGGCCGGCGGCGGGACCCAGGCTGACGGCGGCCAGGGCGGTGACCAGGAGCAGCGCGGAGAGGGGTCTGGCACGGGAGACGGACATGGACGGCACCTCGAAGACATGGGGGGAAAGGGCGTCCGAGAGCGCTCTCAGATATCCTGAAACGTAAAACTCCTGAAACAGAGGTGTCAATACATCTGACACGTACGGCAGTTGATGGGTGATCGGCAGCGTTGTGCGTTCGAGTCTTGACGAAGCACGGCGGGCGGGGGGCAAGCCCTCCGGCAGGAGTTGGAGAACGCGGGCGGCCGACCGTGATACGGCGTCGAGGAACGGTTCGCACGGGACGCGACGACCGTGAGCGAGGCCCTCGGTGACCGGCCGGCCCGTGCCGTCCCGGCCCCCGGGGCGCGCGATCCGGCCCGGCCATGCGGCGTTCCGGACCGCGAGGCGGGGAGTCCTTGCGTTATTGGCATGCTACGGACATGCTTTTCCCAGCGGAATCTACCCGCATAGATCCGGCTCCGTCCTGAACGCTTCCCCCCAACCGCCGCCCGTCGCAGACGGTCGCGGCACGCCTCCAGGAGGAACCCTTGAGCACGCGTTTCACACGCCGCCATGCCACCGCTCTCGCCCTCTCCGCCGTCACCGTCGCCGCCCTCCAGGGCGTGGCGTCCCCGATCGCGGGAGCCTCGCAGCCGAGCCCGTCCGGCACCGCGCCCGTCTCGGCGGTCGAGCGGGTCGAGGACCGGACCGCCCGTGCCGTCGCCACCTCGCTCGGCGACCAGAGATGGCGGGCGCAGATACGCTCGGCGGCCCTCGCCTCGGACCAGGTCGATCTGAGCGCGCTGACCGGCCGGGCCACGGCGAAGGCCGGAAAGGCCCTCACGTCCACGGTCGCCGAGGGCGACCGGCGCATCGCCGCCGCCAAGGGGCTGGGCGCCGACACCGGTTCGCTGCTGCGGCTGCGGCTGGCCGCGGACTCCATGCGCGGCGCGCTGACGGCGGGTACGCTCCCGCTGGTCGCCGCGGCCGGTACCGACGACGACGCCGAGACGATCACCGCGTACGACAGCCGCGGCCGGGCGCACACGCTGGACGCGCGGACGACCCCGGACCGGCCCGTCTACGTCGTCGACATCGACGTCACCAAGGCCATGGCCGCGGGCCTGGGCGTCGTGGACAAGGAACTCGCCAAGCACGGCCTGTCCTCCGCCGAGGCCACCGAGGCGTCCAAGGCGACCGAGGGCTCACGGAACCGCGCCGCGGCGGCCGGCTTCTGGACCTCCCGCGTCGACGCCGTCCACCTGTCCAGCGACGAGGAGCCCTGGATCTCGGGCGACGCCGAGGTCTTCTCGATCGTCAGCGGCTTCGGATTCGACGGCAAGGTCCGCGTCGACACGGTCACCATGCCGTATCTGGACAACGACGGCACCACCTATTACCCCAACCAGATTCTCGTCAACTGGTCGTCCTACAAGTACAACCTCGCCGATGTCGTGATGATGGAGGACGACGGCGACACCAACTACCAGGCCCTCGCCAAGGCCATCGCGGACATCCTGCTCACCATCACCGACCAGGGTGCCTACATCCCCCTCGTCAACGCCATCCTCGACGCCATCCCGACCTCCTGGTGGACCAACGACCCCGACTACGTGGACTCCTGGTACACCCTGAGCCAGAGCTCCTCCGGCCGCCTCAACGGCGCCCGGGGCAACGGCTGGATGACGATCAGCCCGTACTTCGTGACGCAGTTCTGACCCCTGGGAGCCCCTCCGGCACCCGAGAGCCCCGTCCGGCCGTTCGCGCCGGGCGGGGCTCTTCCCGCTCAGGCGCGCGGCACCACTTTCACAACGGTGATGGCACAGCGATACTGTTCCACCGAGTCCCACCGAGTCGATCTGTCGACCCATGGCAGCCGGAAGCGAGGTGCGGTCCATGGCCACCGGGACCGAGAGACCGACGTTCACGGTCGACGACCTCGCCGCGCGGGCCGGCGTCACGGTGCGTACCGTACGGTTCTACAGCAGCCGCGGGCTGCTTCCGCCGCCGGTCATCGGGGCACGCAGGGTCGGCCACTACGGGCCCGAGCACCTGTCCCGGCTGGCGCTGATCGAGGAGCTTCAGCGCCAGGGCATGACGCTCGCCGCGATCGAACGCCATCTGGAGCAGTTGCCGCCCGATCTCAGCGCACGCGATCTGGCGATCCACCGGGCGCTGGTCGCCTCCTGGGCGCCGGATTCGCCCGAGGACGCGACCCGGGCGGAGCTGGAGAGCAGGGCGGGGCGGGCGCTGACGGAGGACGACATCGACCGGCTCGCCGCGATGGGCGCGCTGGCCCGCGCGGACGGCCCGGACACCTACCGGCTGGATCCGGCGCTGCTGCGGCTCTGCGTCGAGCTGCTCGACCTGCCCCTCACACGGGAGACGATCCTCGCGGCCCGCACCGTCCTGCTGGAGCACACCCGGGAGGCGGCACGCAAGCTGACGCGGATGTTCCGGGACGAGGTGTCGCCCCCGTACGGCCGGGAGGCGTCCGGCCCGGAGCGGATCGCGGCGGTGAGGCCGCTGTCCGCCCCCATGGAGCCGCTGGTGGTGCAGGCGCTGGTGACGGCGTTCCAGCGGTCGCTGAAGCAGGAGCTGCGGGCCGCGTTCCAGGCGGAGGCGGAGTGAGTACATGGCCGGCCCGGCCCGCACGTCCCTGACCGGTGCCCACTCCCGCCCGTCGCCGAAGGTCCCATCCGTCACCGACGATCGCATCCGTCGCCGGACGTCTCATCCGTCGCTGAAGGTCTCGCCCCTCTCCGCCTTCTTCACCAGCAGCGCGGGCGGCTCGAACCGCTCCCCGTACCGGTCCGCCAGCTCGCGGGCGCGCGCCACGAAGCCGGGCAGTCCGCCCTCGTAGCCGTTGATGTACTGGAGCACCCCGCCCGTCCAGGCCGGGAAGCCGATGCCCATGATCGAGCCGATATTGGCGTCGGCGACCGACGTGAGCACGCTCTCCTCCAGACACCGCACCGAGTCGAGCGCCTCGGAGAAGAGCATCCGCTCCCGCATGTCCGTGAACAGGACCCGCGCGTCCGCCTTCCCGAAGTGCTCCCGCAGCCCCGGCCAGAGCCCGACGCGCCGGCCGTCCGCGTCGTAGTCGTAGAAGCCCGCGCCGCCCGCGCGTCCCGTACGGCCGAACTCGTCCACCATCCGGTCGATGACCGCGTCCGCCGGATGCCCGGTCCAGACGCCTCCCGACTCCTCCACCGCGCGCCTGGTCTCGTCACGGATCCTCCGCGGCAGGGTGAGCGTGAGCTCGTCCATCAGGGAGAGCACCTTGGCGGGATAGCCGGCCTGCGCGGCGGCCTGTTCGACCGACGCGGGCTCGATGCCCTCGCCGATCATGGCGACACCCTCGTTGATGAACCGCCCGATCACCCGGGAGGTGAAGAAGCCGCGCGAGTCGTTGACGACGATCGGGGTCTTCCTGATCGTACGCACCAGGTCGAAGGCGCGGGCGAGGGCCTCGTCGCCCGTCCGCCCGCCCCTGACGATCTCGACCAGCGGCATCTTGTCGACCGGTGAGAAGAAGTGCAGTCCGACGAAGTCGGCGGGCCGGCCGACGCCTTCGGCGAGCAGGGTGATGGGCAGGGTGGAGGTGTTGGAGCAGAGCAGCGCGTCGGGCCGCACGATCTCCTGGATCTCCTGGAACACCTTGCGTTTGAGCGCCGGGTCCTCGAAGACCGCCTCGATCACGGCGTCACATCCCGCGAGATCGGCGGGATCGGCGGTCGGTGTGATCCGGGCGAGCAGCGCGTCGCGCAGCTCCTCGGTCGTACGGCCACGGGAGAGCGCCTTGGCGAGCAGCTTCGCGGAGTACGCCTTGCCCCGCTCCGCGGCGTCCTGCGAGACATCCTTCAGGACGACGTCCAGGCCGGCGCGGGCGCAGGAGTAGGCGATGCCCGCGCCCATCATTCCGGCGCCGAGGACCGCCACCTTGCGGACCTCGCGCGGTGGAATGCCCTGCGGGCGGCTCGCGCCCGCGTTGACTGCCTGGAGGTCGAAGAAGAACGCCTGGATCATGTTCTTGGCGGTCTGCCCGGTGACCAGCTCGGTGAAGTAGCGGGCCTCCACGGTCTGCGCGGTCTCGAAGTCGACCTGCGAGCCCTCGACGGCCGCCGCGAGGATGTTGCGCGGCGCCGGGAAGGGCGCGCCCGCGAGCTGCTTCTTGAGATTCGCGGGGAAGGCGGGCAGATTTGCGGCGAAGCGCGGGCTGGACGGCGTGCCACCGGGAATGCGGTAGCCCTTGACGTCCCAGGGCTGTACGGATTCGGGGCGGGCGTCGATGAAGGCACGGGCCGCCGCGAGCATCTCGTCGGCGGTGGCGGCGACTTCATGGACGAGCCCGGCCTCCAGCGCGCGCCGCGGGGAGTACTGGGTGCCCTGGAGCAGCACCTTGAGCAGCGCGTCCGCGACACCCAGCAGCCGTACCGTACGGGTGACTCCGCCCGCCGCGGGGAGCAGTCCGAGCGTGACCTCGGGCAGACCGATCCTCGATCCCGGCGCGTCGAGGGCGATCCGGTGGTGGCAGGCGAGGGCGATCTCGTAACCGCCGCCCAGCGCGGTCCCGTTGATGGCGGCGACGACGGGCCTGCCCAGCGTTTCGAGGCGCCGCAGGGCGTGTTTGACGGCCATGCCGCTCTCGAAGACGCGCTGGGCGTCGGCCGGGCCGACCTTGATCATGTCCTTGAGGTCGCCGCCCGCGAAGAAGGTCTTCTTGGCGGAGGTGACGATGATGCCGCGGATGCTCTCCCGCTCGGCCTCCGCGCGCTCGGCGATCGCCGCGAGGGAGTGCCGGAAGGTCTCGTTCATGGTGTTGGCGGACTGGCGCGGGTCGTCCAGGACGAGGGTGACGACGCCCGATCCGTCCTGTTCCCAGCGAATGGCCGAGGACGCCTGCGGGGTGGACTCGCTCATGCTGCTGCTCCGTAATCCAGGGCGGGGACGAAGGGAGGACGGGAACGAAGGAGGAGAGGGCGGAGGGACGGATCCGCCGGCCGGGCGGTGCACACCGGCCGGGACGGACGGCGGGGAGACGGTCAGACGCGCTCGACCACGGTGGCGACTCCCATGCCGCCGCCGACACAGAGCGTGACCAGTCCGTACCGCTGGTCCCGGCGCTCCAGTTCGTCGACGAGCGTGCCGAGGATCATGGCGCCGGTGGCCCCCAGCGGATGGCCGAGCGCGATGGCCCCGCCGTTCACATTGACCTTCTCCAGCGGCAGTCCCATCTCCGCCACGAAGCGCAGAACGACCGCGGCGAACGCCTCGTTGATCTCGACCAGGTCGATGTCGTCGATCGTCAGTCCGGCCTTGGCGAGGGCCTTGCGGCTCGCGGGAGCGGGCCCGGTCAGCATGATCGTGGGCTCGGAGCCGGAGACCGCGGCGGAGACGATCCTGGCGCGCGGGGTGAGCCCGAAGCGCTCGCCGGTCTCGCGTGAGCCGATGGCGACGAGCGCCGCGCCGTCCACGATGCCGGAGGAGTTGCCCGCGTGGTGGACGTGGTCGATCCTCTCGACCCAGTGGTACTTCTGGAGGACGACCGCGTCGAAGCCGCCGACGTCACCGATCGTCGCGAACGACGGCTTCAGCGCGGCGAGCGAGTCGGCGGTGGTGCCGGGGCGCAGATGCTCGTCACGGTCCAGGACGGTGAGTCCGTTGCGGTCGAGGACCGGTACGACCGAGCGGTCGAAACGGCCCTCCTTCCACGCGGCGGCGGCCCGTTCCTGGGAGAGCGCCGCGAACTCGTCCACATCGCGCCTGCTGAACCCGCCGAGGGTGGCGATCAGATCGGCGCCGATGCCCTGCGGTGCGAAGCCGGTCGCGAAGCTGGTCATCGGGTCCATGGCCCAGGCACCGCCGTCGGAGCCCATCGGTACGCGTGACATCGACTCGACGCCGCCCGCGAGCACCAGGTCCTCCCAGCCGGAGCGGATCTTGGCCGCGGCGAGATTGACGGCTTCGAGCCCGGAGGCGCAGAAGCGGTTCTCCTGTACACCGGCGACGCTGTCGGGCAGTCCGGCGGCGACGGCCGCGATACGGGCGATGTCCGAGCCCTGGTCGCCGAGCGGGCTCACCACGCCGAGGACGATGTCGTCGATCGCCTCCGGGTCGAGTCCGGGCAGCCGCCGGCGCATCTCATGGATCAGTCCGACGACGAGATCGATGGGCTTGGTGCCGTGCAGGGCGCCATTGGCCTTGCCGCGACCGCGCGGGGTGCGGATCGCGTCGTAGACATACGCTTCGGTACTCACGGCGACTGCCTTTCGCTGGGATGAGGGACACCACGGCCGGTTCAGGGACGGGCGCCGGGGGTCGGCGGCCGGCCGCCGATCCCCTTCAACGCCTGACTCAACTGTCCTCCTTCGCGAGCGCGGGCGGCGAGGGCTCGGCGGCCGAGGGCGCGGAGCCCGACGGCGCGGGATCCGAGGACGCGGGGCCCGCGGGCTCCGCGAGCGCGGGTCCGGCGAGAGCGGGCAGCCCCCAGTCGCGGGCGATCTCGGCGGTGTCCGCGCCCGGCCCGGCGGGCCCGCGGCGAACCGAGCCGGGTGTCACGGAGAAACGAGGCGCGGGCGCGGGCTGGACGAGCCCTCCCCGGTCGACGAAGGTGCCACGGGCCACGAGATGCGGATGGGCGGGAGCCTCGCGCAGCGAGAGCACGGGAGCGACACAGGCGTCGGTCCCTTCGAAGACCGCCGTCCACTGCGCGCGTGTCTTCGTCCTGAACCGGGCCGCGACGGCGTCCCGCAGCTCGTCCCAGCGGGCGAAGTCCTTACGGGCGGGGACCTCGTCCGCGATCCCGAGCAGCTCGACGAACTCGTTGTAGAAGCGCTGCTCCAGCGGCCCGACCGCCATGTACTCGCCGTCGGCGGTCTCGTACGAGCCGTAGAAGGGGCTGCCGCCGTCGAGCAGATTCGCTCCGCGCCGGTCCTGCCAGCCGCCCGCGCCCATCATGGCGTGGATCATGGTCGTCAGATGGGCGGTCCCGTCGACGATCGCCGCGTCCACCACCTGGCCCGTACCGTCCGGTGTGCGGGCGTGCTGGAGCGCCGCGAGCACCCCGATGACCAGATAGAGGGCACCGCCCGCGTAGTCGCCGAGCAGATTCGCCGGAAGGGCCGGCGGTTCGTCGGCCTTCCCGATCATGGAGAGGGCGCCGCTGACGGCGATGTACCCGATGTCGTGCCCCGCGCGCTCGGCGAGCGGGCCGTCCTGGCCCCAGCCGGTCATCCGTCCGTACACCAGGCGCGGATTGCGGCCGAGACACTCCTCGGGACCGATACCGAGGCGCTCGGCGACCCCGGGACGGTACCCCTCGATCAGCACATCGGCGCGCTCGGCGAGATCGAGTACGCGCGCGGCGCCGTCCTCGGTCTTGAGGTCGATCAGTACCGAGCGCTTGTTGCGATTGGTCAGATCATGGGCCGGATCGATACCGAGGCCGGCCCCGCCCGGGCGGTCGATCCGTACGACATCGGCGCCGAGGTCCGCGAGGGTCATGGCGGCGAACGGCGCCGGCCCGATTCCGGCCAGCTCGACCACGCGTACGCCGGTCAGCGGGCCGTTCCCCGTCGTTGCCATCCTGCCCCCAGTCTGTGACACAACCGATGTAACAGCAGTGATGCTAAGAAGGTGCCGCACTCCGCACAACCCCTGGGGCGAGCAAGCGCTTGGTCGGCCGCCGTCTCCTGGAGATCCCTCCCGTTCTACCGGTCGGCGGGCGACTCGGCACACCGGGGAGAGCCGACCGGTGGGCCCGCGGGAAAGGCCCGCCCGGAAGGCCCGCCGGGAGGACCCGCCGGCCGGAAGACCGGCGTGCGGGTGACGCGGGCGACTACGCCGTGGCCTCGCGCAGCGCCCGGCGGCACAGGGCGTCGGCCCTGCGGGTGGACTCGGGGAGGCGGAAGCCGGGCGTCAGCCGCAGGGTGTGCGCGCAGGCGGTGGCGAGGTCGACGCGGTGGCCGACCGAGACGAACACCGGCTTGACGTCCGGCTGCGTGCGCAGTGCCCGGCCGACCTCCTGGCCGTCGTCGGCCAGCAGCGGCGAGGAGTCGCCGCGCCGGGCGCCCGGCTGTTCGTACGAGAAGGCGAAGGGGTTCTTCGCCACACCGAACACCGGGAGCCCGGTGAGCACGCCGAGATGTGCCGCGAGACCGAAGCGGCGCGGATGGGCCAGACCGTAGCCGTCGCAGACGACAAGACCGGGGTCGCGGGTGAGGGCGTCGAGGGCGGCGAGGACGGTGGGAATCTCCCGGAACGCCAGCAGGCCGGGAACGTACGGGAAGGCGACCCGGCCGACGGCCGTCGCCTCGTCCACCACGGCGAGCGTGGCGGCGTCGAGCACGACGGCCGCGGCGGCGACGGTGTCGCGCGCGTCGTCGTAGGCCACGTCCACACCGGTCACCAGTCCCGTGCCGGCCGGCGGCCCGGTCTCGTCCAGCACCACGCACCCGCGCAGCTCGTCCTGCACGGCGCGCGCCTCCGCCTCGTCCCGGGGCGTCCTGATCTCCGTCATGATGATCACAGCCTAAGGGCTGTCCCGGGGCGCGGCGGGCATGCTCAGGTGGCTCGTAGCACTCGGGCCGCCCGCATGGTGCTCAGGCCATCGGTACGTAGGGATGGACCGGGGACGGTTTGGCGGTGATCGAGTCCTTGCCGATGGCGAGCCCGAGCGGGGTGTTGAGCGCCGTGGAGAACATGACGTCGGGAGCGTTGTCGGTGAGACCGCGGCCGTTCCACTGGAGGAAGCCGTAGGAGGCGGGGGTGCCCACGGTGTACGACAGCACGTTCGGCAGCACACGGGCGGCGAAGCACCGGCCGTAGGCGTCGGGGTCCTCGGCGGTGCCGTACGCGCGCACGG
>NZ_MAUD01000253.1 GCF_001700515.1 Streptomyces lushanensis | reverse complement strand
GGGCAGGGTGTCGGGCTCGTCCAGGGTCGTCACTGGCTGGTCTCCCGTCTGCGAGGGCTGGGGCGGTCGGGACCGGGGCGGTGGGTGTGGAGGAGCTCGGCTCGTAGGACCGGCACAGCGGGAGATCGCCCCCGGGCCGGGATTGATCAGTCGGCCCGCAGGCGCAGGCGGACGCCGCCGCGGCGAGCGACCGTGATTCAGCGGCGCCCGGCGCGTCGTTCTTGCTCCGGCCCCGCCTGGTCCCCGGCCTTGTGACGCGCGGGTGTCCGGTTGTGTGGTACGGGGCGGGGGCACCTCGACGACAACGTCGACAACGCAGAATCCGCCTCCCATGATCCGCCGTCCCCGTCGCCTCGTGCAGAGCGCGAACTTCCGGCGCTCGATGCGCGAACGTCCCTGGGACTACGCCGTTCACTCCCGCACAAGAGGATCCGGCCCCGCCAATGGGCCCCGCGGGTTACCCGGGGGCCGCGATGGACCAGGCGCGGGTCCGGGGCAGCCGCCGCGGTGGAGAGGAACCCGATCCGCAGTTGCGGTGCCGGTCGATCCACTGGCTCGTAAACGACTACAAGACGTGTGGAGGCGACTTCACAATGTAATGTCCCGGCGAGTGCGGTGACCGGCATGTCCCTGCGGCGGAACAGGAGCACGCGCAATGACCCAGGAACCAGCGGGGGTACCAGTACCGGGCGTCAAGGTCGACGGCTCGGAGGAGGCTGCCCGCCCCTTCGACACCCTGGGGCTGACCTACGAGAAAACGTATGCCCATCTGCCCGAGCAACTCGCGGCGATCGACTGGCTGCTGGCCAAGCTGCCCGAAGCGGCTCGGGTGCTGGACATCGGCCCGGGCACCGGACGGCCGACCGCGGAGCGGCTCTCGGCCGCCGGCCACCAGGTCCTGGGGTACGACGTCTCCCGGACCATGGTGGACCTGGCCCGCGCCCAGGTGCCCGCCGCCCGCTTCGAACTGTCGGATGTGCGCGCCCTGCCCGACACCCCGGGGGCCTGGGACGCGGTGACCGCGTTCTTCTCGCTGCTGCAGATGCCACGCACCGACCTGGACACCACGCTCGCCCGGATCGCGAACTGGCTGGCCCCCGGGGGTCTGTTCGTCCTCGCCGCCGTTCCCCTGGACATCGACGACGCCGAGATCGAGTGGATGGGACAGACCATCCGCGCCACCAGCTACCCCGCGGAGGTCTACCCCGAGCTGCTGCGCACGGCCGGGCTGGAGGTCGTGCACAACCAGCTCAGTGTCTTCCATCCCGACTTCCCCGGCATGGGGGCCGAGGAGCATCAGTTCCTCTACGCCCGCAAGCCCGGAGATCCCGCCGCGCACGCGCACGCTCCGGCCGATTCCTGACCGACGGCCGCCGTCGTCCGCCTTGTCCCGGCTGAGCCGGACCCCAGGGGGCGGGGTCCTGCCGGGCGGCGCCCCGCTGGTCCGGTTATCCTCACGGGAAAGTGGGGCGTATCGTATTTCTTGTGCTTTCTGTGCTCGTTCTGGGCGGTTCCTCGCCGGGACCGATCGCATGGAAATCGCATGGAGGTCGGGCAGGCGCGCGGTGAACGCTCCGACGGTTCACCGTCGAGTCGTACGAGTCGTCGCCCCGCCGAACTCGCCAGTGGCGCTGACGGCCACCGGCCCCGACAGGCGTTCGCGCGGCGTACGGTACCCGCCGCACGGCGCTACCCACGGAGATTGCCCACACATGGACGGCCGGGGCCGGGCCGCGGTCCGGTGGGCGCAGGCCAGGCTGGGAGGCGATGTCAATGGCGAAGATCCTGTTTGTTGTCACCGGAGCGAGCTACTGGACGTTCAAGGACGGTCACCGGCACCCCACAGGCTTCTGGGCCGAGGAGTTCGTGGCCCCGTACACGGCGTTCACGGAGGCCGGTTACGAGGTGACGGTGGCGACGCCGGGCGGCGTCGTACCGCGGGTCGACACCATGAGCCTGTGGCCCGAGATGGCCGGCGGCGCGGAGATCTCGCGCCAGGAGGAGCAAGTGATCGAGCGCGCCGACGAACTGCGGTACCCGATCCCCTTGCAGGACGTCCGCATCGAGGATTACGACGCCGTCTTCTACCCGGGTGGCCACGGTCCGATGGAGGACCTGGCCTTCGACAAGGACTCGGCCAGGATCCTGACGGAGGCCCTCGCCTCGGGCAAGCCCCTGGGAGTGGTCTGCCACGCACCGGCCGCGCTGCTGGCCACCAAGCGCGCCGACGGTACGTCCCCGTTCGACGGATACCGGGTCACCGGGTTCACCAATGACGAGGAAGACGCCGTGGGCTTCTTGTCCAAGGCCAAGTGGACCATGGAGGACGAGGTCAGGAAGCTCCACGTGGACTTCTCGCGCGGCCCGGTCTGGGAGCCCTTCACCGTCGTCGACCGCAACCTCCACACCGGCCAGAACCCGGCCTCGGCCGGCCCCGCCTCCCGGGAAATCCTCAAGGTCCTCGGAAGGTGAGCCGGGGAAACGGCTTGGGGCCGGGCGGGACGGAGGCTCCTGGCCCTTGACGCGTCGCGCCGTACGACGGGCGCCGTGGCGCTGTCTACCCGGGGGAGCCAAGGCGTGCGCCGGAGCAGTCTTGAGGGCCTTGAGGTGCTCGACACCTAGCAGATCGGCCGACGGCCGACGGACAAACGCAAGCGCCGGCGTGGCCGCGCGGGCGTTGCTGTCCTCGAACGGATGGAAGAACAGGACGTCGAGGTAGGCCCGGGCGGCGCGTGAGGGCAGGGGGACGTCCGTTTGAGTGAACTCGGACAGACAGTGCTCGAACCAGTTCCGGGCACTGCCCCAGCACTGCCGTGAGCCGGAGTCGTTCCCTCTCTGCGAGGCTATCCGGCGCATGGGCGGCGGCAGACGATCTCAATACTGGGAGTGTTCGGTCAGCCAGGTGGCCAGGTCGGCGTGCTCCTTCTCCTGCTGTGGCTGGTGCTCCGGCCGGGAAGGTTCACCGGGGCAGCTTCGTCAGTCTTGGAGCCGGCCGTGCATTGTCCTTCTGGGCGGCGGTAGCTGTCCCCAGGAAAATGGATTGCCTTGGGGACAGTGCTCACGTTGGCTGGGCGGCATGGCTGAACTGCATACCGATCGCCTCGTGCTCCGTCGATGGCAAGATTCCGACCTTGAACCGTGGGCGGCGATGAATGCCGATCCCGAGGTTCGGGAGCACTTGGGCGACTTGCTCACCCGTGAACAGAGCGATGCCTCCGTGGCGCAGTTCCAGGCCGAGTTCGACCGGCGAGGCTATGGATGGTGGGCAGTTCAATTGCGGGCCACGGGCGGGTTCATCGGCTTCGCGGGCTTGGACCAGGTGGATGATGGCATGCCGTTCACGGGGGTGGAGATCGGTTGGAGGCTCGCTCGCTCGGCCTGGGGTCAGGGTTACGCGACCGAGGCCGCCTTGGCCGGTCTGGCCTTCGGCTTCGAAACGCTTGGACTTCACGAGATCCTCGCAGTGACGACTGCCACCAATCTCCGTTCCCAAGCAGTGATGCGCCGGATCGGCATGAGCCGGGACCCGGCTGACGATTTCGACGACCCTGCCGAGCCCGAAGGGCCACTGCGTCCGAACGTGCTGTACCGGATCGCGCGTGGTGCGAGGGTCTGACACTCGCGGCCCGGTCGCTTGGCCAGGCCGCGGCGGGGAGCGGCCGTCGCCCCAGCGAATGCCCTTCTCGACTGCGGATGCGGATGCGGACGCGGGCGCGTTCGCGCGCTTGAACGGCTGGCCAGGCCGATCTCGTTGAACCGGTGAAGCACGTCGCGGACGGTGTCCTCGTCGGCCCGCACCAGCTTCGCGATCACCGGGCCCTGATTCCCGCCGGCCGAGGCCAGCAGCATCATCGCGTGCCGGAACCGTGCCGAACTGGTGCCGCCACGACGCACGATGTGCCGCAGCTTCCGACCCTCCTGGTCGGTCAACCTGCGCACACGGACAGGTCACCCATCACACCCCCAACGGTCGGATCAACGGACACCACCGGAAACGCGGCCGCAAGACCCCCCGCCCGATCCGGCGGCCCGCCGCCGAACGGCCGCAGCTTCCCGGCGTCGAGCGTATGCAGCGCATCCTCCGGATGGCGGACTGCGGACTGCCCCCGATCAGCGTCGTGCACGTCGCTCCGCCGGGATCGCTCGTACGGCGCCTCCTTTATCTTTCCCGCCTGACCGCCGCCGACCAGTTTCTTTACGCGGCACGTCAGGCGATGGCCCTTCAGGCACAGGGAACGCAAGGGCTGATGGATCCCGCTTGCGTAGAGCGGCAGGCCCGCGCCATCGCGCAACTGGTCACGAAGGTGCCGCGTCCGTCACCGGAACTGCGAGAATTCGGCGCGGAACTCTCCGAAGCGGCCGGGTACTGACGCCGTCGGTTCATTCGTCAGCCCGACTTGTGACGCGGTTCTGCTGCGCAACGAGTGTTCTGTCCTGACGAAGGTGTCTGGTCATCCGATCGAGGATGATGACGGGGTACTGGTCCGAGTGGAGGCAGTCCTCAGCAGTTCTCAGCAGTCCTCATCCGGCTCCGGTCATGATTCCGCTGGCAGGAGCGTGGCGATGTCACTCAGAACTCGGGCCGCCGGTGCCGGGTCGACCAGCCACTTCAAGTGGCTGCTGGTGAGCGTGCGGACGTCGTAGGGGTTCTGCGGCGTCAGCGCGTCGCCCTCGCGGATCATCCGGTCCTGCATGGCGAGCGGCACGCTGGTGTCCTCAGTCAGCCGGATGTACGTCTTGGGGATCCGCCCCCAGCTGCCGGACTGTGCCCGGTCGTCGGGTGTGCCGGTGTCGAGGTTCTCGTCGGGCTGGAAGGTGTTGAGGAAAACCATGAACTCCTCGTCCGTCCCGTCGGCGAGGAAAGCCGCCTTGAAGGCCGCGAGGACTTCAGGGGCGGCCGTGCGGAAGTTGGAGCGCAGCAGCCCGAGCTCGGCCGGGTTCCCGACCATCGCCGCTGCCAGCCCTGTGGCGTCGACCGTGGCCATCTCGGGCTCGGCGTAGTAGGCGCTGACGTCGAGGTCGACGGGACACCAGGCGGAGACATAGACGATGCGGTCGATCAGGTCGGGCCGCTGGTTGGCCGCGACGGTGGCCGTCATGCCGCCGCGGCTGTGTGAGACGAGGATGACGGGCCCGTTCCGCTTGGCCCGCTCCAGTGTCCCGATGAGGTGGGCGGCGTTGTCGGTGAGCGTGACGCCCTTGATGGCCCCGGGAGCGGTGGCGAGCTCTCCGAGATCCTGCGGCGCCTGATAGGCCCGCGGGTACGTCGCGGAGAACCCGTGTCCCGGAAGGTCGACGGCGACCGAACGATGTCCGAGGAGGCCGAGTTCGGCCTGGAGCGGTGCGAAGGAGAACGAGTTCGCGAAAGCTCCGTGCACCAGTACGAATGTCGGTTGCATCTGTCCACACTCACTTTCCAGGTTCTGTCCGGCTGCTGCCGCGCGAAAGGGGGCCCTTCCTCGGGAAGAGGAAGGGCCCCTTTACGTCGAGCGCCCGGCAGGCCTTGCACCTACATTTCCCGCCGGCAGGCGGACGTCTTTCCTTGGACCACAGACGCGTGACTCCGTGTGGTGAACCGGAGTTACACCATGATCATACCGGGTTCTCCGGGCTCGTGCGCACACCCGCCGAGCACAGGTCGGCCGAGAGGGTGACGCCGACGGCAGGCGTCGTTGCCCAAAGACTGATCGGACGGTCGGGTGGTCAGGCGGTCAGGCGGTCAGTACCGCAAGTTCCGCGTTGGCGCGCTCGGTGACCAGGGCGAGGACGCGGCCGGCGGCGGCCAGGTCCGCGGCGGGTATCCCGCCCCAGACGCGGGCGCTGACGGGGGCTGTCTCCGTGCCGACGGCGGCCGTCAGCTCGCGCCCGGCCTCCGTGGCGCGAAGACGCGCGCCGTCCGCGACGAGCAGCTGCTTGGCCAGCAGCTCGTCGAGAGTGGCGCGGATGTCGGCCGGATCGGCCTTGAGGTGGCCCTGGACCTGGGCGACGAGATCGTCGGGCGTTTGCGGGGCATCGGCGGTGAGGGCGGCCCGGAGGGTGATCTGCTGCTGGAACGTGATGCCGTGCCGGGCCAGGACGTGTTCCAGGATGCCGCGGGCGGCGTAGTGGGCCAGCGCGAGGGCGCGGGCATCGGCGACGGGTTCGGTGGTGGCGGATGCGGTGGTGGTCATGGTGTTGTCCCCTGAGTGCTCTCGTCGTTCGGCGCGGATGGAATGAGAGGCGTGTCGAGCAGGGTCGTCAGCTCGTCGGCGAACGCGCGCGTCCGCGGGGCGTCGAGGCCGCCGAGCGGCTCCAGCAACTGCTGAAGCAGCTCCTGCACCACCGCGATGGCCTGCCGTGCGACGGCCTGGCCCTGCTCGGTGAGGACGAGCTGTACGGCGCGCGGATCGCGGGGGTCCCGGGTGCGCTCGATCCGGCCGGCCGCCTCCAGAGCACGCGCCAGCTTGGAGACGTACAGCGCCTCCAGACCGGTGCGGTCCGCGAGTTGGCGCTGGCTGGGCCGCTCGCCGGTGCGCTGCATGCCGTGCAGCGACGCGACCAGTACGTACTGCGCGTGGGTGAGACCCAGCGGAGCCACCGCGCGATCGACCGCGACGCGCCACTTGTTGGCGAGCCGCCACACCAGATAGCCGGGCGTGGGGCCCCGTGAAACCTTGCTCATGCCGAATAGAGTACATGGACACTATGTCCATGGCTACTATTTTCTGACGACACCGGCCTTCGGGCCGGGCGTTGTGGCGTGCGGCGGCCTCGGCTCCCTTCGCCGGTGGCGCCACTCGCGCCCGGATCGCCGCCGAAGGCGCCCACACCGAAGCCGTGTTGTTCGCGGCCCCCGAGCCGGCGGACGCCGGATGGCTCTTCGGCGGCTTCCGAGCTGGGGGTCAACGTTTGATGCGACCGCGGACGGCGAGGACGGCCAAGCCGAGGAGAACGGGTTCGGTGAGGCGGGAGACCATTTCGGTGTAGGTGCCGGTGGTGGTGAGGTTCTGGCCGCTGGTACGGAAGATGACGGAGTTGACCACGACGCGCAGGCTCTTGTCGAAGCGTTCGCTGGTGAGGCGCTCGGTGACCGGTCCGGTGGGGTTCTCGGGGTCTGGGCTGTCGGTGGTCATCGTGATGCGGTGGCTGGTGAGGGTGCCGGTGCTGAGCGAAGGAGTGTCCCGTTCCGGAAGGCCCCAGAGCATCATCACGAGCATGGTGAGGATCACCGCGAGCAGCAGCCATCCGAGTGCGCGCGTGGCGCGCAGGCCGTAGCCGGACAGGACCCAGTACGCGGTGATCAGGCCGCGTTCGGCCGGTGCGGTGTGCGGATCGACGCGGCGCATCTCCATCTCTCCGTAGTAGAAGTCCGCGGCGCCCGGTGCGTTGCTGGAGTCCTCGTAGGACTTGCGCAGCGCCCGGTACAGTGCCGCCAGTGCGCTGGGCTGCACGATGTCCGCACCGGGCAGGGGCAGTTGCCACCCGGGTAACGAAGCGGGCCGGGTCGAGCGCCAGTGCTGCTCCTCGGCCAGGGTGCTGCGGCGCGTGAGGCGCACCGGGCGCCAGCCCTGCCGGTGAAGGCCGGCAGGGGCCTCGGCGAAGGAGCAGTCGCCTTCCAGGCGCACCTGGTCCAGGTGGATCGTGCCGGCGAACAGGCACCCGGTCAGGTCAAGGTCCGTCAGGAGCAATTGAGCCGCGTCCACGCCCTGCAACGAGGCCACCCGCGGCTGTTCCGGCACATTGACCAGCGCACTCTCGTCCAGCGGTCCCGTCGGGGTGACGAAGGGACGCAGATGCCCGGCCACGGCCAGCGGGTACTCGCACACGGCGTCGGTCAGGTCGACGGAGGCATGACGCAGCCTCAGCGTCGCCGGCTGGGCCCACTGGGTGCGGCGGCACATCACTTTGCGGGCGGCGGCCAGGACGGTCATCCGCGCCGCGAACGACGCGTCGCCCAGGTCCAGTGTTTCCCCGCACGACAGGGGCCCGAGCCATGACGCACGCGCGAATGTCGCGTTGAAAGCGGCGTACCTGGCGAAGACCGCTCCGGTGAGCAGGACGTCCTGGTCGAAGGAGGCCCGGTGGAACCAGCCGCTTCCGAATGCGGAGTCCGTGAAATGGGCGTCGCCGGAGAAGGCGGTCTCGACGAACCAGACGTCAGTGGCGAAGGTGGTCCGGTCGAACCGGGCGTCCCCGGCGAAGTGCGCCGCTTTGAAACTGACGTCCCTTGCGAAAACGACCCCGTCGAACCAGGCGTTGCCGTCGAAGGTGCACTGCACGCAGGAGACGCTTCCGGTGAAGTCGGTCGACGAGAACCCCACTTCTCCGTCGAAGGTGGCCTGGTCGAACAGGACATCCCCCAGTCTCGCCCTCCCGGTGGCGGGGTCGGTCGTCCGTACGTGGATCTGCTGGAGGAGCGCCGCCGTGACGGTTGTCCCCCGCAGGTCCAGGTCGGCGCCGGGGGAAAGGAACGCCAGGTACGCGGTCTGCTCGGCCGGGGTGGCGTGGGCCAGACAACGGAGAGACCCCGGGATGGCAATCCCGCGGCACCCGACCCGATCGCCGGGGCCGGCGCCTTGCCCGCAATGAGTCCACGAAGGGGAAGCAGCAGTCACCATGCCCCGGTGATAGCCCACACCCGGCACCCCCCGGACGGACAACCCCGAACCGTTACGCCATCGACAGCACCAGCCGGCCATGACAGACCGGACCATGACAGACCAGGGCACTGCCGTAGCGCCGGTAAGAACTGTCAGCCCGGCCCGTAGGGCCCGCCGGGCCAGGTCGACGCCCGCCAGTAGAGGTGTTTGGCTCCGGAGGGGTTGCTCAGAGCCAGTTCCGTCGCTTGAAGATGACGAACAGGCTGGTGCAGACAACCGTCATCAGGCCGATGGCGAAGGGGTATCCGAGTACCCGGTGCGACTCCGGCATGTGCCTGCGGCATCTTTGCCCAGCTCAACGGCCTGTTGCGGGAGTTGGTGCGTCAGCAGGAGGGCCGGAACACGAAGCCCCCAGGACCAGGGGCTTCATTCCGATACCGAAACGGTGGGCGGTCGGCGGACCTACGGCTGGCTGATGCTCCACCGGCGCCTTGCCCGCGACCACGAAGCCCACCCGCACCGCTCCGAAGCCATGATCCACCTCGCCATGAGCGACCTGATGGCCCGCCGCCTCGCCGGTGAGGCCACCATCTCCTGGCGCGACCCGACATCAATGGATCAAAAACATATACCGGGATGAAGCAACGAGAGAAAACGATCTCTCAGCGACGAGGAACCCTCTTCGCCGAGACCGCCGACCGCCTTCCAGACCTTCCTGGACGAGAACGAGATCCCCCGGTCGAAGTCCTGCCGGATCTCCGGCAGTTGAGCCCGACCGTCCAAGGTCCCCGACATCTCCGGCCGCTTGACGATCCATAGGAGCTTCAGAGCCAACTGAGGAACGCGGGAAGCCCCGTCGGGGCAGGGCGACCAATTGGGGCCCCTGCCCCGACGGGGCTCGGTCGGCCGGGCGGCGGGTTACCGGCGCCCGGCAGAGGCCGGTGCCGTGTGCGGTGCTTTGCGGCTCAGCCGAAGTTCACGTCACTGCACCACATGTAGGCCTGGTCGAGGTGCGAGGCCTGCCAGATCACGAACAGGATGTGGTGTCCGGTGTAGCCGGAGGTCTGGACGGGGAACGTGATGTCCTGTGCCGGGGCGAAGCGGCCGGTCTGCGTGATGAAGTCGAGGTTGCTCCAGCCCAGGGTCTGGGTCTTGGGGTTGAAGCCCTGCTTGCTCACGTAGACCTTGAAGTAGTCGGCGCCGTGGGACGCCTGGTCGTACATGTGGACCGAGAAGTTGTTGCCGATGGTGGTGGTCTTCCACGATCCGGGCTTGTCCAGGCTGGCGTTCCTCGAGAGGTTGTTGCTGCAGAGTGTCCCGTCGGGGGTCCGTGCCTGGAACTGGCCCCCGAGGCCGTCGCGGAGCGCGCTCATCCAGTTCCACATGGTGTCGGGGTTGGCCTGGAAGGCCTGCCAACACATGGGGTCCTGGGTCTGCATGGCCGGGTTCGTGTGGTTGTTGCCCCACGTCTTCCAGCACTGGTACGCGCGGGTGGCGGGGCCGACGACGGTGCCGTGGGCCTGGGCGGGGGTCGACCAGGTGAGGGCGCCGACGGCCACGGCGAACAGCATGACGAGCGCCTGGAGAGGCCGGCGGAGGGACGCTCGCGAACGCCCGGTTAACGGACTCTTTTTGCGCATGGTGGGGGACTCCTTCCAGTTGCAAGGCTGTTTTGGGAGCGCTCCCAAAGATAGGTCTTCCGAGTGAGATGTCAATGAAGCAGACGGAGTTGATTACAGGGGTGGGTGGCGAGCAGGGAATCTGCCCGCAGAATTGAGCAAGTAGGCGGCCTGGGCGGGATCGTCAACCTTGAGCACTCGGACGCCGCTCCGGCCGGTGTGCTCGCGTTCCGCCGTGCGCGTATGGCGAACGAGAACACCGTCGTTGAGCTGACTGCAAGGACAGGAGCTTCCCGAACCCGGAATTGGCCCTTGGGAAAGTCGATGCCGCGCAGGCTCGGCTCGCCAAGGAGGTCTAAGACTACGAGGCCCGGGGCAGGCCGTTGCAGACGGTTACCCGGTAGGCGTCGGAACTGCCTTTCGGCCGTGGCGGAACGGTGACGCGGCTCGTTCGGCAGGGTGTGGATCGCGACGTCCAACCGCGGCTTCGGCGGGAGGCACAGGGCCAGCAGGTCCCAGTGAACGTGGAACCCGCCGCACGCCCGCATGCCGCCGGATCCGGAGCAGGGGCGCTGCCGGTGCTCGTCGCACCGCCACCCCTGCGAGTACCGCTTCCGGGGCGCGGCGGTAGCCAGCCGAGGCGGACTCCCGCGCCCGCACCGGCCCGGCAGGTGCGGGCGCGGGGACCACCGGTTCCGGGGCGGTGCTCATCG
>NZ_MAUD01000252.1 GCF_001700515.1 Streptomyces lushanensis | reverse complement strand
CCACGCGCGTGGCGCTCAGAACGCTTCCGGTACGAGCCGGGGCGGCCCGTTCGTCAGCTCGGTGCGGAGCTTGTCGCGCAGCTTCAGATCCTCTTTGCTCAGCCGCTGCGGACCGCTGGGCACCGGCACGTCGCCGATCTGTTCGCCCGGTGCCTGCGGCGCCTCGTACCGCGTCGGAGCGGTGGCCAGGGTGAAGCTCGTCGCGCCGACGATCAGCGCGGTGAAGGCGATGGCGAGCCGCGTCCAGAGCTTGGAACGGCGCTCGCAACCGGTCCGTACGGCGCGCGGCGCCATGAGCTTCGGCGGTGCCTCGGCCACGATGAGGGCGCTCAGCCGCTCGTGCAGCAGCGCCGTGTCGGCCAGTTCGGGATCCTGGGCGGCGACGGCTTCACGGGCGCGCATCAGGCGGCCCGCGGCGGCCGGGGTGCTGGCCTCGGTCTCGGCCGCGGTGTCCGGCAGGTCGAGGCCGAGTCCGTCGTAGAGCAGCAGCGTGCGGCGGTACGACGGCGGGAGGGCCAGCAGTGCCTCGCGGAGCAGCTTCCGGGCGGGCGGGTCCTGCTCGTCCGGCATGGGCTCGGGACGCCTGGTGGAACGGCGCATCCGATGCCAGGGCGACAGCGCGTACTCGTGCGACGCGGCCCGGATCCAGCCCACCGGATCGCGGTCGACGGCGACCTCGGGCCAGCGCTGCCAGGCGAGCCGGAAGGCGCGCTCGACGGACTCCTGGGAGAGGGAGTGCCGCCCGGTGAGCAGATAGGCCTGGAGCAGGAGCGAGGGCGCGGCGAACGCGTACAGCGCGTCGAAGGCCTGCTCGGCCGTGAGCGGCTTGCCGTCGGTGCCGATGTCGGTGTCCGTGCCGACGGCGTTTCCGCTTTCGGTGCTGGTGCTGGTGCTGGTGCTGGTGTCGGCATTCTTGCTCTTGGCGGTGGCCCTCGCGGCTCTGCTGTCGGTGCGGCCGGCGGCCCCGGCCCCGGTGGCGCCGGTGCCCGTTCCCGCACGTGCCCTCAGCTCCGCTCCGGTTCGTGCCCAGGACGGGCCCAGAGGTGCCCGGGGTGCCAGGGGCATCTGGGATCCGGCCGGGAGCCCGGGGGCCGACGGATCGCGTGATGCCCGGCCGGATCCCAGATGCC
>NZ_MAUD01000251.1 GCF_001700515.1 Streptomyces lushanensis | reverse complement strand
GCCTAGCCGCAGAACTCGGCCTCGACCACCGCTCCCCCGTCCCCCGTCCAGTCCCCGTTGAAGTTCAGCGACAGCGAATGCCTGCCGTCCGCCGTCGTCACCGCGCCCGACGCGGACCCGTTGATCCCGCCCCCGTGCCCCCACACCGTCTCGCCGCAGGAGAGCTCCTGGACTTGGAGACCGAGCCCGTAGCGGTGGGTCGGCGGGGCCTCGTCGCCCATCGAGACCGTCGTCCTCATCTCCTTGAGCTGCTGCCTCGGCAGCAGCTTGCCCTTCATCAGCGCGCCGTAGAAACGGTTCAGGTCCGCCGCATTGGAGATCATCCCGCCCGCCGCCCCCGCCACCGACGGATTGAGTTCGGTGACGTCGTGGACCGGCGCCGCCGGGTCCGGGGAGAGGGTCGAGTAGGCGCGGCCCGCCGGCCGGGGCATCCGGGGGTCGGTGGCCGGGACGGTGGTGGCGCGCAGCCCCAGGGGCCGCAGGATCCGGCGCTCGATCTCGGTGGCGTACGGGCGGCCGGTCAGTTTCTCGACGGCCATCCCGGCGAGGATGAAGTTCGTGTTGGAGTAGCTCCAGCCTGTGCCGGGCGCGAACTCGGGCCGGTGGGCCAGGGCGATGTCGACCAGCTCGGCGGGCTTCCACGTGTCGTAGCGGTGCTCGAGGAAGCCGTCCCCGAAGATCTTCTGCTGGAGCCCCTCGTCGCGGGTGTAGTTGAAGACACCGCTGGTGTGGTTGAGGAGCTGGCGCAGCGTGATCCTGCGCCCGTCGTGGCCGTTGCCGCGCACCACGCCGGGCAGCACGCTGTCGACGGTGTCGTCCAGGTCGACCGTGCCCTCCGCCTCCAGCTGGAGCAGCACCGTGGCGACGAAGGTCTTGGTGATGGACCCGACGCGGAAACGGTCCTGCGGAAGGCGCGGCCGGCCGGTGGTACGGTCCGCGACGCCCGAGGCGCCGTTCCACGTGCCCTCGCGGCCGTCGGCGCGGGCCAGCGCTCCCGGTACGCCTTCCTCGACGGCGGCGTCGAGGGCCTCCTGGATGGCGCGGTGGCCGGTGGCGGTTCTGTCCGGAGCCGTGCTCGCCACGGAGGGCGCGACCAGGGCGGTGCTCGCGAGGGCCGCCGCCGCGAGTGTGCCGGTGAGCGCGGTCCGGACCGTACGTACTGCCATGTGAACTCCCCTGTTGTACCGATGCGATCGGCAGGCAGGACGCCCGAAGCGGCGAAAGGGTTTTCCGCCCGGAACGGGTTGACTTACTTTCAGCCGTCCGCCGGGAAGCGGCCGAGCGCCGGTCGCTCGCGCCACAGTCCCAGACCGGTGTCGACGAGTTCGACGCGGTCCAGGTCCCGGACCGTGTCGAGGGGACACCAGGCGGCCAGATCGGTGGAGCCGTCGGTCTCCGGGCGCAGTGAACCGCCGGTGATCCGGGCCTCGTAGATGATCCGCAGACCCTGGAAGTCCGCGAAGCTGCCCAGTTTGCGCGGATAGTGGCGGCGGATGGAGTCCACACCGAGGAGCGCCGTCATCTCGGCCGCGTACCCGGTCTCCTCCTCGACCTCGCGGACCGCCGTGTCGATGGGGTCCTCGCCGTGGTCCATGCCGCCACCGGGGAGCGTCCAGCGTTTGGTGCCGTCGCGGGCCACCCACCGTGCGAGAAGGATCTGTTCACCCTGAACGCACACGGCGTAGGCGGCCACTCGTAGCTCCTGGTTCATCCCGCGAGGGTAGAACCAGGAGGGCGACGAGATCCGGGGCTCCGGAGGATGTGCCCGATTGGTCCTTGTTGGCGCGATCGCCGCAGTGGCGGATGTACGCCATGACCGAAATGCGTCCCTGACAGCTCTCCACAAACCCCTGTCACTTAGGAAAAGCTGAGCGGTCATCCGGTACCGAAATCCGGACTGTCTCTTTCACAAGCAGGGATGCTGATGACCTCCGAATCCGAGCGCTCCATATCCGGACCGAGACGCGTGGCCAGGGTCGCGGCCGCGGCCGGCCTGGTGGCCGCGCTGATCGCCTCCGGTGCGGTGCCCGCTTTCTCCGCCACTGGCGCCGACGACCCGGCCGCCCCCGCTCCCGTCAAGTCGTCCTCAGACAAGCTGGGGTCGGCCGACGCGGATCTGCTCGCCAAGGCCGAGGCCGCGGGCGAGAAGAACATATCCCTGATGGTCGCCACCGCTCCCGGGGCGACCGAGCAGGTCGCCGCCCAGCTCGACGCCGTCCCCGGCGCCGTGGTCGGCACGACGTACGACAAGCTCGGCTACGTACGGGCGACGCTCCCCACCGCCAAGGCGGACGCGGCGATCAGGGCGGCCCAGAAGCTCTCCTCCGTCCACGGCATCGATCTCAACCAGGAGATCAAGCTCGACGACCCGAGGCCCGCGGCGGACGCGGACCAGAGCTCGAAGGGCTCGGTCAAGGCTTCGGAGCCCGGGAAGTACCCGGGGCCGGACAGCAGCACGCCGGCGGAGAACCCGTACAACCCGTCCTTCGAGACGGGTGCGGTCGACTTCGTCAGGAAGAACCCGACGGCCGACGGCCGCGGTGTCACCATCGGCATCCTGGACTCGGGCGTCGACCTCGGCCATCCCGCGCTCCAGAAGACCACCACCGGCGAGCGCAAGATCGTCGACTGGGTGACGGCCACGGACCCGGTCGCCGACAGCGACGGCACCTGGCGCATCATGAACGCCGCGGTGTCGGGCCCGTCGTTCACGGCGGGCGGACGTACGTGGACGGCCGCGGCCGGCTCGTACAAGTTCAACCTGTTCCGTGAGAACGCCACGCTCGGCGGCGAGATGGCGGGCGACCTCAACCGTGACGGTGACACCACCGATGTCTGGGGCGTGCTCTACGACCCGGCCGCCGGAACCGTCCGCGTGGATCTGAACAACGACGGCGACTTCACCAACGACGTGGCGATGAAGCCGTACAAGGACGGCTTCCAGGTCGGCTATTTCGGTACGGACAACCCGGCCACCCCGGTGGCCGAGCGCATTCCGTTCGTGGTCGAGATCCGCAAGAACGTCGTCTACAACGCGTCCGGCGCGACCTCCGACTTCGTCAGCATCGGTGTCATCGAGGGCGCGCACGGTTCGCACGTCGCCGGTATCACCGCCGCCAACGGGCTCTTCGGCGGCAAGATGAGCGGTGCCGCTCCCGGCGCCAAGCTGGTGTCCTCGCGCGCCTGCTCCTGGAGCGGCGGCTGCACCAGCATCGCGCTGACCGAGGGCATGATCGACCTCGTCGTCAACCGCGGTGTCGACATCGTCAACATGTCGATCGGCGGTCTGCCCCCGCTGAACGACGGCAACAACGCCCGTGCCGAGCTGTACACGCGGCTCATCGACACCTACGGCGTGCAGCTGGTGATCTCGGCCGGCAACGACGGCCCCGGCACCAACACCATCAGCGACCCGGCCCTGGCCGACAAGGTCATCTCCGTCGCCGCGTCGATCTCCAAGGAGACCTGGGCCGCCAACTACGGCTCCGGTGTGACGAAGAAGTACGGGCTGCTTCCCTTCTCCTCCCGCGGCCCGCGCGAGGACGGCGGCTTCACGCCGACCCTGACCGCCCCGGGCGCGGCCATCAACAGCACGCAGACCTGGGCGCCCGGCAGCCCGGTCGCCGAGGCGGGCTACTCGCTGCCGCCCGGCTACACCATGCTCCAGGGCACCTCGATGGCCTCGCCGCAGGCGGCGGGCGCGAGCGCGCTGCTGATCTCGGCCGCCAAGCAGAAGCACATCGACCTCACCCCGGCCAAGCTGCGGACGGCGCTCACCAGCACCGCCGAGGAGATCGACGGTCTCCAGGCCCATGAGCAGGGCGCGGGTCTGATCGACGTCGTGGCGGCGTGGAAGGCCATCCAGCGCGACACCAGCTCGTACGAGTACGCGGTGAAGGCCCCGGTCGACACCGCGATCGACGAGTTCCTGAAGACCCCGGGCTTCGGCACGGGTCTGTACGACCGCGAGGGCGGCCTCCAGGCCGGCCAGAGCAGGAAGTACGACATCACCATCACCCGGACCACCGGCCCGGCGGGCCCGGTGGAGCACCGGCTGGACTGGAAGTACAACGACGACACCTTCCGGCTGCTCGGCAGCCACCGGGTGGAGCTGCCGCTGAACGAGCCGGTCACGGTCGCCGTGGAGGCGAAGCCCGGTTCCGCCGGTGTGCACAGCGCCATCCTGGAGGTGGACGACCGTGACTCGGAGGGTGTGGACAAGCAGATCCTCGCCACCGTGGTCGTCTCGAAGCCGGTGGACAAGCCCTCGTACGCCTTCTCGGCGTCCGACACCGTGCAGCGCAACAGCTCGAAGTCGTACTTCCTGACGGTGCCCGCGGGCGCGAAGACGCTGGAAGTGGCGCTGGGCGGGCTGGCCAAGGACAGCCAGACCCGGTTCATCTCCATCCACCCGTACGGTGTGGCGATGGAGGACAGCTCCACGATCTTCTGCTACCCGAACTACAACAACCCGAGCAACACCTGCCGCCCGGATCTGCGGTCGTACCAGAACCCGCAGCCCGGCGTCTGGGAGATCGAGGTCGAGTCGCGCCGTACGTCGCCGCTGCTCGACAACCCGTACAAGCTGGACGTGTCGATCCTCGGCACCGTCTTCGAGCCGGCGGTCACCACGATCCCCTCGGCCAAGGTCGGCACCCCCGCCCCGGTCGAGTGGAAGGTCACCAACAGCGCCGCCGCCATCGACGGCAAGCTCGGCGGCGGTTCGCTGGGCTCGGCGAAGGTCACGCGCCCGACGATCGCGGACGGCGACCAGATCGAGTCCACGGTCACCATCGGTGCGGGAGTCAAGAAGCTCGACTTCACCATCGGCGGTGCCTCGGACAACGGCGCCGACCTGGACCTGCTGGTCTACCGGAACGGTGTGCTGATCGGCTCCTCCACGAGCGCCAGCGCGGACGAGACGGTCAGCCTGACCAACCCGGCCGCCGGTACGTACACGGCCCTCGTCGACGCCTACTCGGTCCCGGCCGGGACCACGGCGTACGACTACCGCGACGTGTACTACGCGGACTCGCTCGGCACGATCAGCGCCAACGGTGCGATCAAGCTCGACAGCGGTGCGTCGGCGCAGGTCGCGGCCGAGGTGCTGGTGCAGAGCGCGGCGCCGGAGGGCCGGCAGTTCTTCGGTGAGGTGCAGCTGCTGAACGCGCGCGGTACGGCCGCGGGCACCGGCAGTGTGATCATCGAGAGCGTCACGCCGTAACTCGTGCGGTAATGGGGGGGCGGGCGTCCACGCGGACGCCCGCCCCTTCGGTGTCCGGACCCCTCCTCGTTCCGTCCTTTGGACAATGGATTGGACAACCCGGCCCGGGACAGACGCATGATGGGGAACGCGTTCCCCGGGACAGTCGCGAGTGAGGAGCCCCAGTGAAGGTCGGAATCGTCGGAGCCACCGGTCAGGTCGGCACGGTCATGCGCAGCGTCCTGGCCGAGCGGAACTTCCCCGTCGCCGAACTGCGGCTCTTCGCCTCCGCCCGGTCCGCGGGCTCCGCCGTCGAGTGGCGGGGCCGGGCGATCACGGTCGAGGACGCCTCCACGGCCGACTACACCGGGCTCGACATCGTGCTCTTCTCGGCCGGTGGCGCCACCTCGAAGGCGCTCGCCGAGAAGGTCGCCGCCCAGGGCGCCGTCGTGATCGACAACTCCTCCGCCTGGCGCCGCGACCCCGAGGTGCCGCTGGTCGTCTCCGAGGTCAACGCGCACGCGATCGGGAACCGTCCCAAGGGCATCATCGCCAACCCGAACTGCACCACGATGGCCGCCATGCCCGTGCTGCGCCCGCTGCACGCGGAGGCCGGGCTGACCGCGCTGGTCACCGCCACCTATCAGGCCGTCTCGGGCTCCGGTCTCGCCGGGGTCGCCGAGCTGCACGGCCAGGCGCGGAAGGTCGTCGACGAGGCGGACCGCCTCACCCACGACGGCGGGGCCGTCGACTTCCCGGAGCCCGTCGTCTACCGGCGGCCGATCGCCTTCAACGTGGTGCCGCTCGCGGGCAATCTGGTGGACGACGGCTCCTTCGAGACCGACGAGGAGCAGAAGCTCCGCCACGAGTCGCGCAAGATCCTGGAGATCCCGGAGCTGAAGGTCTCCGGGACCTGTGTCCGGGTGCCGGTCTTCACGGGCCACTCGCTCCAGATCAACGCCCGCTTCGCGCGTCCGCTCGGTGTGGGGCGCGCGTACGAACTGCTCAAGGACGCGCCGGGTGTGGAGCTGTCCGAGATTCCCACGCCGCTCCAGGCGGCAGGCCGGGACGCCTCGTACGTGGGCCGGATCCGCGAGGACGAGACCGCGGAGAACGGGCTGTCGCTCTTCGTCTCCAACGACAACCTCCGCAAGGGCGCGGCGCTCAACGCCGTGCAGATCGCGGAGCTGGTGGCGGCGGAGCTGACCGGCTGACGGACGGGGACGCCGCCGCTCGCCGGAGGGGCTCCCCGCCGCGTTCTCCGTCGCCGGACGGGCCGCGTTCAGTGTCCTCAGTCGCGGGGCGGGCCGTGTTCCATCCCCTCAGTCGCCGGACGGCCCGTTCGATGTCCTCAGTCGCCGGACGGGCTCGGCCTTCCGCGCGCCGACCGCGACCCCGCCGTAGGCCGGTCCCCGGACGACGAGCAGGGCCGCCGCGGCGGGCAGCGAGCCGCCCGCGGGCACGCTCGGCGGTACCGATCCCGCCGGCACCGCCGAGACGACCGGCAGCGCCCGGCGCGGATCGCGGGTGGCGGCGGCACCGCCCAGGAAAGTGCCCGCGACCCCCGCGACGCCGTACACCGGCAGGAGCGAGCCGACCGCGCCCGCGCCGAGCCCCGCCACCCGCTCCAGGGCCGGGCGTATGCAGGTGTACGCGGCGAAGTGACCGGTGATCAGAAGGGCCACCGAGAGCACGGGCGGCCGGTGTCCACGCCGGTCACAGCGCCAGATGCCGCCGCAGCGCCGCGTCGAGTTCGGTCATCCGCGGCTTCGGTACGGCGCCGAGCCGCTGCCGCACACGGTCGGGCGACACCGCGCGCACCTGCTCGCACTGCGCCTTGGAGTCCTTGGCCAGCCCGCACTCCCCCGCCAGCAGGACGACCTGGAAGGGAAAGACACGGGAGGTGTTCGAGGTGACTGGGACCACCGTCACGACTCCTTTGCCGCTCCGGTCCGCGGAGCGGTTGGCCGCGTCGTTGGAGACGATGACGGCGGGCCGTGCCTTGTTCGCCTCGCTTCCGCGCGCAGGCTCGAAGTCGATCAGGAAGATGTCACCTCTGCGCATCGGCCAGCCCGTCCCCGGCCGCCTGCTCCCAGAGGGCCGCGTCCTCGCTCGCGTCCCACTCGTCGAACGCGGCGGCGTAGTCCTCCTCCAGCCGGGAGGCGCGCAGCAGCTCGATCGCGGCGTGGATCACCGCGGAACGGGACGCCGATTCCGAGGCGGCGGCGTACTGGTCGACGAAGGAGACATCCTCCTCCGGAAGGCTCACACTGATCTTCATACCGCAAATGCTACCCGGGTAGGAACAACCGTGCCACCCTCTGCCGTACCCCCATTACTCCCGGGCGTACGGGCCGGTCCGCGTGGAAGGATGGCGGGAAACGTCACATACCGAGGAGATGACCCGGGTGCCAGGCACAAATCTGACCCGTGAAGAGGCGCAGCGGCGTGCGCGCCTGCTCACCGTTGACTCGTACGGGATCGACCTCGATCTCAGCGGCGCCCAGGAGGGCGGTACCTACCGGTCCGTGACCACGGTGCGCTTCGAGAGCGCGGAGGCCGGGGCGGAGACCTTCATCGATCTGGTGGCGCCCGCCGTGCACGAGGTCGTACTGAACGGCACCGCGCTGGATGTCGCCGCGGTCTTCCGGGACTCGCGGATCGCGCTGCCGCATCTGCAGGAGGGCCCGAACGAGCTGACGGTCGTCGCGGACTGCGCGTACACCAACACGGGCGAGGGCCTGCACCGCTTCGTCGATCCGGTCGACCAGCAGGCCTATCTCTACACGCAGTTCGAGGTGCCGGACGCGCGGCGCGTCTTCGCCTCCTTCGAGCAGCCGGACCTCAAGGCGGCCTTCCGCTTCACGGTGAAGGCTCCGGAGGGCTGGACCGTCGTCTCCAACTCGCCGACGCCGGAGCCCAAGGAGAACGTCTGGAGCTTCGAGCCGACGCCGCGCATCTCGTCGTACATCACGGCGCTGATCGTCGGTCCGTACCACTCGGTGCACAGCTCCTACGAGAAGGACGGGCAGTCCGTGCCGCTGGGCATCTACTGCCGTCCCTCGCTCGCCGAGTACCTGGACTCGGACGCGATCTTCGAGGTCACCCGGCAGGGCTTCGACTGGTTCCAGGAGAAGTTCGACTACGACTACCCCTTCGCCAAGTACGACCAGCTCTTCGTGCCGGAGTTCAACGCGGGCGCGATGGAGAACGCGGGCGCGGTGACCATCCGCGACCAGTACGTCTTCCGCTCGAAGGTGACGGACGCGGCGTACGAGACGCGGGCCGAGACGATCCTGCACGAGCTGGCGCACATGTGGTTCGGCGATCTGGTCACCATGGAGTGGTGGAACGACCTCTGGCTGAACGAGTCGTTCGCCACCTACACCTCGATCGCCTGCCTGTCCGACGCGCCGGGCTCGCGGTGGCCGCACTCCTGGACGACGTTCGCCAACTCCATGAAGACCTGGGCGTACCGCCAGGACCAGCTGCCCTCCACGCATCCGATCATGGCGGACATCCGTGATCTGGACGACGTACTGGTCAACTTCGACGGCATCACCTACGCCAAGGGCGCGTCCGTACTGAAGCAGCTCGTCGCGTATGTCGGGCAGGACGAGTTCTTCCGCGGCGTCCAGGCGTACTTCAAGGCGCACGCGTTCGGGAACACCCGGCTCGCCGATCTGCTGGGCGCGCTGGAGGAGACCTCCGGGCGCGATCTGAAGACCTGGTCGAAGGCATGGCTGGAGACGGCGGGCATCAATGTCCTGCGTCCGGAGATCGAGCTGGACGCGTCGGGCCATGTCACATCCTTCTCCGTGCGGCAGGAGGCGCCCGCGCTGCCCTCGGGCGCAAAGGGAGAGCCGGTGCTGCGCCCGCACCGGATCGCGATCGGCTGCTACGACCTGGACGGGAGCGGCAAGCTGGTCCGGACGAGCCGGATCGAGCTGGACGTGGACGGCGCGAGCACGGACGTACCGTTCCCCGTCGGCACGCCGCGTCCCGCCGTGGTCCTGCTCAACGACGACGATCTGAGCTACGCGAAGGTCCGGCTGGACGAGGAGTCGCTGCGGGTCGTCACCGAGCATCTCGGCGACTTCACGGAGTCGCTGCCGCGCGCGCTGTGCTGGGCGTCGGCGTGGGACATGACACGGGACGGCGAGCTGGCCACCCGCGACTATCTGGAGCTGGTGCTCTCCGGCATCGCGAAGGAGTCGGACATCGGTGTGGTGCAGTCGCTGCACCGCCAGGTGAAGCTGGCGCTCGACCTGTACGCGGCGCCCGCCTGGCGCGAGGCCGGGCTCACGCGGTGGACGGACGCGACACTGGCGCATCTGCGCGCGGCCGAGCCCGGCGGCGACCACCAGCTCGCGTGGGCACGGGCGTTCGCGGCGACCGCGCGCACACCGCAGCAGCTCGATCTGCTCCAGGGCCTGCTCGACGGTACGGAGACGATCGAGGGCCTGGCCGTCGACACCGAGCTGCGCTGGGCGTTCGTCCAGCGGCTGGCGGCGGTGGGTCTGCACGACGAGGAGGAGATCGCGGCCGAGTACGAGCGCGACAGGACGGCCGCGGGCGAGCGCCACGCGGCGGCGGCGCGCTCGGCGCGTCCGCTGCCGGAGGCCAAGGCGGAGGCATGGGCCTCGGTGGTGGAGAGCGACAAGCTCCCGAACGCGCTCCAGGACGCGGTGATCAGCGGCTTCGTCCAGACCGACCAGCGTGAGCTGCTGGCGCCGTACACGGAGAAGTTCTTCGCGGCGGTCGCGGAGGTCTGGGAGTCCCGCTCCCACGAGATGGCCCAGCAGATCGCGGTCGGTCTCTACCCGTCCCTCCAGGTCACCCGTTCGACGCTGGACGCGACCGACGCCTGGCTCGCCTCGGCGGGCCCGAACGCGGCGCTGCGCCGGCTGATCTCGGAGTCGAGGTCGGGCGTCGAGCGCGCGCTGAGGGCCCAGGCGGCGGACGAGGCGGCGGCCACGGCGTAACGACCGGACGTGGGGCGGCCCGGGCCCGGCAGACGGCTCGGGCCGCCCCCCGTCGTCGTACGCATACGCACCGCACCGCACCGCAGCACGCGCACCGCAGCACGCGCGCGGCACCGGGTGACAGGTGCGCCGCCGCAGTGCGTGTCACGGCCGGACCGGACGGGACGCGATGTCTGATGGCCGCTGTGGTGCGCACCGAGGAACTCCGACGTCTGTCCCTGGCCGCCCTCCGGATCCTTGGCCTCGCCGTCGCCTACTACGCGGGCGCGTGGTTCGGCCTCCAGAAAGAGGTCCTGAGGGCCGACGCCACGGGCATCTCGCCCCTGTGGCCGTCCACGGGGATCGCCCTGACCGCCCTGCTCCTCCTGGGCCCCGGGGTCTGGCCGGGGATCACCCTGGGCGCCCTCGCCAACATCACGACGCTCGGCTCCATGAACGGGGTCCAGACCGTGGTCCTGGCCGGGAACACCCTGGCACCGCTCTGCTCGCTGCTGCTCCTGCGGAAGGCGGGTTTCCGTACCGAGCTGGACCGGCTGCGGGACGGGGTGGCGCTGGTCTTCCTGGGCGGACTGGCCGGGATGCTGGTCAGCGCTACCACGGGATCGGTGATCCTGCTGGTCAGCGGCGATCTGCCGGTGGGGTTCTGGACGGCCTGGCTGGCGTGGTGGACGGGCGACGCGATGGGCGTGCTGCTCGTCACTCCCTTTCTGCTTCTGCTGTGCCGGCTGCGGCTGCCGCTGCGCTTCCACCGGTGGGCCGAGGCGTCGGCGCTGGTGGTGACCGCCGCCGTGGTGACCCGGCTGGCCACCGTGACTCCCTTCACTCTGCTCTTCCTCGTCTTTCCCGTGCTGATCTGGGCGGCGCTGCGCTTCCATCTCGCCGGGAGCGCGCCGTTCGCGCTGCTCGTCTCCCTCAGGGCGATCTGGGAGACCACCGACCCGGCGGGAGCGTTCGCCCATCACACCCTGCTGGAGCGGATGATCAGCATTCAGGCGTTCAACGGATCCCTGGCACTGACCTCGCTGCTGCTGACCGCGATCGTCACCGAGCAGAAGAACGTCCACACGAAGATCGAGGAGGCGTGCGAGACGCTGGCCGAGGTGGTGGAGCAGCTCGCACCCGAGGAGTGGACGCGGCTACGGCTGCGGAAGAAGGAGTGGGAGTGGGTGGGAGAGCGGGAGAAGGGCGGTCTGTGACCGGCCGGGCCGAACCCGCCGGCCCGACCCGGCCGGGCCGATCGCACACCGTACGGACGGGACGGGCTCGACCCTCGTCCGTACGTACGGCCCGAAACGCGCGGAGGCGCCGCCCGGCGCACTCGGCGGTGCGGGGCGGCGCCTTCGCCGGGCGGTGGGGCCCGGCGGTCAGACGTGCTTGTGGGACTTGTCGAGAACCATGACCAGGCCCGCGATGACTCCGAAGATCACCAGGGGGGCCGCCACATACAGACCGAGCGTCTCGGCGATGCTCAGGCCGGGGCCGGGATCGTCGCCGTCGTCCCGGGTGAGCGCGAGCGCCGGGGACGACATGAGCAGCATCATCAGCGTCGTACCGGCCGCCAGGGCGCCGGCGCGCAGAGCGTTCTTCTTGTCCACGGTGCAAACGTAGCGAACGCCTACACCGGCCGCGCGGGCGGGGGTGCCGTACCGCCTGCCGCGCCGGGCGTCCCGTCGGTACGGAACAACGCCATCAGCGTGTGCAGCCGGGGCGAGGCGGCCAGCTCCTCCAGGGTCACCGGGCGGCCCTCGGCGTCCGCGACAGGCAGGCGCCAGTTGGGGTACTGGTCCCAGGTGCCCGGCAGATTCTGCGGCCGGCGGTCGCCCACCGTGTCCGGCAGCCAGACGCCGACCAGCCGCGCCGGGGTACGCAGCAGAAACCGGTACACCGCGCGGATCTGCTCCTCCTCGTCGCCTCCGGGCAGCAGCCCCAGCCTGGTCAGACAGCCGAGCCACTCGGCGACCTCGGCCTGCTCCGCCGACTGCTCCCGCTCCAGCGGGCGGGTGAGCAGCCCCAGCCGGTGGCGCAGCTCCACATGCTCGCCGGTGAGCCGGGCCGCCGTGGACGGCAGATCATGGGTGGTGGCGGTGGCCACGCAGCCCTCGCGCCACGCCTCGGGAGGCAGCGGCTCGCCCGTACCGTCCCAGTCGCGCTCGAACCAGAACACGGATGTGCCGAGCACCCCGCGGCGCTCCAGCGCCTCCCGTACACCGGGCTCGACGGTGCCCAGGTCCTCCCCTATGACGGCGGCGCCCGCGCGGTGGGCCTCCAGGGCGAGCACGGCGAGCATCGCCTCGGCGTCGTACCGGACATACGTTCCCCGGGTGGGATCCTGGCCCCGGGGCACCCACCAGAGCCGGAACAGGCCCATCACATGGTCGATCCGCAGCGCTCCCGCGTGCCGCAGCAGTCCCTTGAGCAGCCCTCGGTACGGCGCGTAGCCGGAGGCGGCCAGCACATCGGGGCGCCACGGAGGCAGGCCCCAGTCCTGGCCGAGTGCGTTGAAGGCGTCCGGCGGAGCGCCGACCGACATTCCGGCGGCGAAGGCGTCCTGCTGGGCCCAGGCGTCGGCGCCGTCCGGGTGGACGCCGACGGCGAGGTCGTGGACGATCCCCACGGCCATACCGGCGTCCGCAGCCGCGCGGTCGGCGGCGGCGAGCTGTCCGTCCGTCAGCCAGGCGAGCCTGCTGTGGAAGTCGACCCGGTCGAGGAGCTGCCGCCGGGCCGCCGCCGTCTCGGCGGAGCGCGGATCGCGCAGCCCGGCGGGCCACTCGCGCCAGCGCGGGCCGTGCACCTCGGCGAGGGCGTTCCAGGTGGCGTGGTCCTCCAGGGCCCGGCCCTGCTCGGCCAGGAAGTCGCAGTACTCGGCGCGGCGGCCGGGGCCGAGCTCGACGGTGTACAGGATCTCCAGGGCGGCCCGTTTGAGCGCCCATACGGCGTCGCGGTCGATCAGCGCGGCCCTGCCCGAGGTGCCCGCACCGCCCGGCGTGACCGCACCGCCCGGTGTCCTGTCGAGCACGGACTCCCGCAGGGCCGCGGCCCGTTGGGCCAGCCCGTCGAGCCGCTCACGGTCGGCGCCGCGGACGTACGCGTACTCCGGGACGGCCTCGATCCTCAGATGGACCGGATCGGGGAAGCGGCGCGAGGAGGGGCGGTAGGGCGAGGGATCGGTGGGCGTGCCCGGTACGGCGGCGTGCAGCGGATTGATCTGGACGAACCCGGCGCCGAGCGACCGCCCGGACCACGCGGCCAGTTCGGCGAGGTCACCGAGGTCGCCCATGCCCCAGGAGCGGCCCGAGAGCAGGGAGTAGAGCTGCACCAGAAAGCCATGGGTACGGCCTTCGGGACCGGGCACCCGGTCGGGCGCGACGACGAGGACGGCCTGCTCGGCACGGAGGGGGCTGTCACCGAGGGCGGGCGCGCGGACGGTCAGCCGGTGCACGCCGAGCGGCAGCTCCGCCCAGGCGGCGGACGCGCCGGGCCCCGGCGGCGGCAGCTCCACCGACCGCCCGCACTCGGTCTCGGCCCGGAGCACCGAGCCGGCCGGAAGCGCGGCCAGGGCGGGCGGCGGCACGGGCTCCGTACCGGCCGCGCCCTCCGGCGCGCCCCGGGCGGACCACAGGACCAGGGTCGGCGGCAGCAGACGGCGTGCGGCGGCGGACTCGGCGCGGCTCAGCGCGTCGTCCACCGCCTCAGGAGTGGACGCGTCGACACCCAGCGCGGCCAGCACCGAGACGACGGTGGTGTCGGGGACGGCGACACCGACGCCCGGCGACGGTGCGTACGAGGTGGCGACACCGTGCAGCTCGGCGAGCCTGGCCAGGCTCATACG
>NZ_MAUD01000250.1 GCF_001700515.1 Streptomyces lushanensis | reverse complement strand
TTCTGCTGATCGACCCGGCGGTCAGCGTTGTACCTGTCCGCCGGGTCGATCAGCAGAAACGAGCCGGTGCCCCGGGAGTCCGCGTAGGCGTCGAGCGCGAGCGGCTCCGCCGTACGGACCCTGACCCGGCCGATGTCGTTGGCCACGAGCCGCCCGGGATCGGGGTGCTGGGAGAGATCGTCCAGCGTCAGCCGTGACGGGATGTCCTTCACGATCGCCTTGACCGTACGGGTGGTGTGCTTCAGCAGCACCCGCTGGCCCACCACCAGCGGCGCGTCGGCGACATGGCAGACGGTCGCCTCGACGTCCTGGGTCGTCGCGGGCGCGCCGGCGCTCGGGACGATCAGATCGCCGCGCGAGACGTCGATGTCGTCGGCGAGCCGTACGGTCACCGACTGCGGCGCCCAGGCGACGTCCACGCTCGCGCCGAGCGCGTCGATGCCCTCGACGGTGCTGGTACGGCCCGACGGCAGTACGGTCACCGTCTCGCCCACCCGCAGCACCCCGGAGGCGATCCGGCCCGCGTAGCCGCGGTAGTCCGGATGCTCGGCGGTCCGCGGGCGGATCACGTACTGCACCGGGAAGCGCGCCGGGCTGTTCGCCGGATCACGGCTGACGGGCACGGTCTCCAGATGCTCCAGCACGGTCGGGCCGCCGTACCAGTCCATGTGCGCGGACGGCTCCACGACATTGTCACCGGCCAGCGCCGAGATCGGGATCGCGGTGATCTCCTGTACGCCGAGCGAGGCGGCGTACGCGGTGAACTCCTCGGCGATGGCGGCGAACACGGGCTCCGCGTACCCGACCAGATCCATCTTGTTGACCGCGAGCACCACATGGGGAACGCGCAGCAGCGCGGCCACCGCGGCATGACGGCGGGTCTGCTCGACCACACCGTTGCGGGCGTCCACGAGGACGACGGCCAGCTCCGCGGTGGAGGCGCCCGTCACCATGTTCCTGGTGTACTGCACATGCCCGGGGGTGTCCGCGAGGATGAACCGCCGCCGGGGCGTGGCGAAGTAGCGGTAGGCGACATCGATGGTGATGCCCTGCTCGCGCTCGGCCCGCAGCCCGTCCGTGAGCAGCGCCAGATCGGGAGCGTCCTGGCCCCGGCTGCGGGAGGCGTGCTCGACGGCCTCCAGCTGGTCGGTCAGCACCGACTTGGAGTCGTGCAGCAGCCGGCCCACCAGCGTGGACTTGCCGTCGTCGACGGAGCCGGCGGTGGCGAAGCGCAGCAGCGTGGTCGCCGAGAGCCGCTCGGCGAAGCCGGCGAGGTCGGCCGACGCGGACGGCTGGGCGGGCCCGGTGGTGCTCGTCATGGCTAGAAGTACCCTTCGCGCTTGCGGTCTTCCATGGCGGCCTCGGACAGCTTGTCGTCGGCGCGGGTCGCGCCGCGCTCGGTCAGCCGGGAGGCGGCGATCTCGGCGATCACCGCGTCCAGCGTGGTGGCGTCCGAGTCGACGGCGCCCGTGCAGGACATGTCCCCGACCGTGCGGTAGCGCACCCGGCGCCGCTCGACGGTCTCGGACACCTTGGGCCCGCCCCACTCACCGGCGGTCAGCCACATGCCGGAGCGCTTGAAGACCTCGCGCTCGTGCGCGAAGTAGATCTCCGGGAGCTCGATCTCCTCGCGGGCGATGTACTGCCAGACGTCCAGCTCGGTCCAGTTGGAGAGCGGGAAGACCCGGACATGCTCACCGGGCGCGTGCCGGCCGTTGTAGAGCTGCCACAGCTCGGGCCGCTGCCGGCGCGGATCCCACTGGGAGAACTCGTCGCGCAGCGAGAACACCCGCTCCTTGGCGCGCGCCTTCTCCTCGTCGCGCCGGCCGCCGCCGAAGACCGCGTCGAACCTCTCGGCCTGGATCCTCTCGGTGAGCGGCAGGGTCTGGAGCGGATTGCGCGTCCCGTCGGGACGTTCCCGCAGCACGCCCCGGTCGATGTAGTCCTGTACGGAGGCCACATGGAGCCGCAGCCCATGTGCGGCCACCGTACGGTCCCGGTACTCCAGCACCTCGGGGAAGTTGTGTCCGGTGTCCACATGCAGCAGCGAGAACGGCACCGGCGCGGGCGCGAACGCCTTCAGCGCCAGACGCAGCATGACGATCGAGTCCTTGCCGCCGGAGAAGAGGATCACCGGCCGCTCGAACTCTCCCGCCACCTCCCGGAAGATATGGACCGCCTCGGACTCCAGGGCGTCGAGATGGCTCAGCGCGTACGGGGCGTCCGTGCCCCCGGCGACGGCTGCGACGGTCGTGGTCACGCGAGACCCCTCTCGGTGAGCAGCGCGTGGAGCGCGGCGGCGGACTCCTCGACGGACTGGGTGTGCGACTCGATCCGCAGATCCGGCGACCCGGGGGCCTCGTAGGGATCGTCGACGCCGGTGAGCCCGGAGATCTCGCCCGCCGCCTGCTTGGCGTACAGCCCCTTCACATCGCGTACGGAGCACACCTCGACCGGTGTGGCCACATGCACCTCCAGATACCTGGTGCCCTCGCTCCGATGGCGTGTGCGCACCGCCTCCCGGCTGTCCGCGTACGGGGCGATCACCGGCACCAGCGCCTTGACGCCCTGGGACGCGAGCAGTTCGGCGACGAAGCCGATGCGCTGGACATTGGTGTGCCGGTCCTCGCGGCTGAAGCCGAGCCCCGCGGAGAGGAACTCCCTGATCTCGTCGCCGTCGAGCACCTCGACCCGGTGGCCCTCGGTACGGAGCCGGCCCGCCAGCTCGTACGCGATCGTCGTCTTGCCCGCGCTCGGCAGCCCGGTGAGCCAGACGGTGGCGCCGCGCTCGGTCACTCTCGCGCTTCCTTCGCCGTCCGCGCCTTCACGGCTTCCGTGGCCGGTGCGACCCGCGCCCACGCGCGCTTCCCGACGGTCCGTCATCCGTGCAGCCCGCATTCGGTCTTGGCCCGGCCGGCCCAGCGTCCGGCGCGCGCGTCCTCGCCCTCCAGCACCCGGCGGGTACAGGGCGCGCAGCCCACGGAGGCGTAACCGTCCGTCAGCAGCGGGTTGGTGAGGACACCGTGCTCGGCGACGTACGCGTCCACGTCCTGCTGCGTCCAGCGCGCGATCGGGGAGACCTTGACCTTGCCGCGCCTCTCGTCCCAGCCGACGACCGGTGTGTCCGCCCGGGTCGGGGACTCGTCGCGGCGCAGCCCGGTGGCCCAGGCGTCATAGCCGGCCAGGCCCTCCTCCAGCGGCTTGACCTTGCGCAGGGCGCAGCAGAGGTCCGGATCGCGGTCGTGCAGCTTCGGACCGTGCTCGGCGTCCTGCTCGGCGACGGTCTGCCGGGGCGTGAGCGTGATGAGACGGACGTCCATCACGGCGTCCACCGCGTCACGCGTACCGATGGTCTCGGGGAAGTGGTAGCCGGTGTCGAGGAAGACCACATCGACGCCGGGCCGCACCCGGGAGGCGAGATGGGCGACCACCGCGTCCTCCATCGAGGAGGTGACGCAGAAACGTTTCCCGAATGTCTCCGTCGCCCAGCGCAGGATCTCCGGCGCCGGAGCGTCCTCCAGCTCGCGGCCCGCGCGCTCGGCGAGCGCCTTCGGATCGCCGGTCTCCGTCCGTGCCGTCATGTCTCTTCCCCTCCGTCGTCACGCCGGAGTCCCCGGGCGAGCAGCCCGAGGAACTTCAACTGGAAGGCCCGGTTGCATGCCGCGCATTCCCAGGCGCCGTGGCCCTGCTCGCTGGGACGCAGATCCTCGTCGCCGCAGTACGGGCAGTAGAAGGGAGCGGCGCGCTCGCTCATCGCGCCTCCGTCCGCTGCCGGCTCGTGCCGGCGGCGCTCGCGTGAGCGCTCATGACAGCGCCTCCTCGCCGGCGCGGGCCGCCCAGGTGGCGAAGCGCTCGCCCTCCTCGCGCTCCTTCTGGAAGCGGCCGAGCACCCGCTCGATGTAGTCGGGCAGCTCGTCGGAGGTGACCTTCAGCCCGCGCACCTTGCGGCCGAAGCCCGCCTCCAGACCCAGCGCGCCGCCCAGATGCACCTGGAAGCCCTCGACCTGCTCGCCGTTGCCGTCCATGACGAGCTGGCCCTTGAGGCCGATGTCGGCGACCTGGATACGGGCGCAGGCGTTCGGGCAGCCGTTGATGTTGATGGTGATCGGCTGGTCGAAGTCCGGGATGCGGCGCTCCAGTTCGTCGATCAGCGTCGCGCCGCGCTGCTTGGTCTCGACGATCGCCAGCTTGCAGAACTCGATGCCCGTGCAGGCCATCGTGCCGCGCCGGAACGGCGACGGCTTGACCCGCAGATCCAGCGCTTCGAGACCGGCCACCAGCGAGTCGATCCGGTCCTCGGTCACATCGAGGACGATCATCTTCTGCTCGACGGTGGTACGGAGCCGGCCCGAGCCGTGCGCCTCGGCCAGCTCTGCGATCTTGGTGAGCGTGGCGCCGTCCACCCGTCCGACACGCGGCGCGAAGCCGACGTAGAAGCGGCCGTCGCGCTGACGGTGCACACCGACGTGGTCGCGCCAGCGCTGGACGGGCTGCTCGGGCGCGGGGCCGTCGACCAGCCTGCGCTTGAGGTACTCGTCCTCCAGGACCTGCCGGAACTTCTCCGTGCCCCAGTCGGCGACCAGGAACTTCAGCCGGGCGCGGGTGCGCAGCCGGCGGTAGCCGTAGTCGCGGAAGATCGAGATCACGCCGGTGTAGACGTCGGGGACCTCGTCCAGCGGCACCCAGGCTCCCAGGCGCTGGCCGATCTTGGGGTTGGTGGAGAGCCCGCCGCCCACCCAGAGATCGAAACCGGGGCCGTGCTCGGGATGGTTCACCCCGACGAACGAGATGTCGTTGATCTCGTGGGCCACGTCGAGCAGCGGCGATCCGGAGATCGCCGACTTGAACTTGCGCGGCAGATTGGAGAAGTCGGGATTCCCGACGATCCGGCGGTGGATCTCGTCGACCGCCGGGGTGCCGTCGATGATCTCGTCCTCGGCGATCCCGGCGACCGGTGAACCGAGGATCACCCGGGGGGTGTCACCACAGGCCTCGGTCGTGGAGAGGCCGACCGCTTCGAGGCGCCGCCAGATCTCCGGCACGTCCTCGATCCGGATCCAGTGGTACTGGACGTTCTGCCGGTCGGTGATGTCGGCCGTACCGCGCGCGAACTCCTGCGAGATCCGGCCGATCACCCGCAGCTGCTCGGTGGTCAGCCGCCCGCCGTCGATGCGTACCCGCATCATGAAGTACTCGTCGTCCAGCTCCTCCGGCTCCAGGATCGCGGTCTTCCCGCCGTCGATCCCGGGCCTGCGCTGGGTGTACAGCCCCCACCAGCGCATCCGTCCGCGCAGATCGTTCGGGTCGATCGAGTCGAAGCCCGCCTTGGAGTAGATCGTCTCAATACGTGTCCGTACGTTGAGACCGTCGTCGTCCTTCTTGAACTGCTCATTGCCGTTGAGCGGAGTGAAGTGACCCACGGCCCACTGCCCTTCGCCGCGGTGACGGCTCACCTTGCGGCGGGGCGTGGCGGTGGACGGCTTTTCCGGGGTGGCGGCCATGGCGGGTACGTCCTTCGAGACATGCAGGAGGGCGGCTCGGAGCCGCACACTCACGCGCGGGCGCGGCGGTGCGCGGCAGGAACACACAGGGGAACGCGGCGGTTGCTGGGACTCTCAGCCCGCCGGACAGATGGCGCTGGACAGGCGGCCGAGGTCGACGTGCCGCCGACTCACCAAGGCTATTCCAGCTCTAGACATGACGGAAGCGTGTCACGCGTATCTCCGGCCAGTCCACCACTATCCACGATCCGGACGATGCTGTCCCACTTCGCGAGACGATGTGTCGCCTGTCACCGGGCTCGCGGGTTTGGCCGTGACACGGGGCGCGCCGAGCGCCCCGGCGCCGGGCCAGGGGCCCGGGGGCGGCGTTTCGGGTTCCTCGGCGGTCCTGGTGTCGAAGAGCGTGAAGCCGCGCCGCAGATAGTTGTCCAGGGCGTACGGACCGTCCTTGGAACAGGTGTGCAGCCAGACCCGTTTGGTCGGCCCGGCGGCGGGCCGGCGGTCGGCGAGGTCCCAGGCCCTCGCCACCCCGTAAGAGAGCAGATGGCCGCCGATGCGCCGGCCGCGGAAGGCCGGGATCAGTCCGAAGTACGCGATCTCGACCACGCCCTCCGGCTGCGCCTCCAGCTCGATGTAACCGGCCGGAGTGCCCTTCTCGTACACGACCCAGGTCTCGACGCCCGGCCGGGCGAGGAGTTCCTGCCAGCCGGCGTACGAGAGGGTCAGCCGGTCGGTCCAGTGGACGTCCCCGCCCACGGCCGTGTAGAGGAACCGGCTGAACTCGGGCGAGGGGATCTCGGCCCGTACGATCCGCACCTCGCCCGAGGGCTCGGCGGCGGGCCGCAGATCGGCGGGCGAGGTCTGCTCCAGGGACCAGGTGGTCACGGTGATGCTCATACGAGCCAGCGAATCACGCGCCGGGAACGGGCCGGAACCCGCCCCACCTCCGACGGGACGCCGCCGGCCAGGACCCCGGCCGTCCGCCGGCCGTGGTGCCCGGCGCCGCCGGGGCGGCGGACCGGGGCCGTGAACCGGGCCGGACACCCCGGCCGTCCGTCTCTCAGGGGCCCGCCGGGTGTCTGGCGCTCAGTACCGCCGGCGCCTGTGAGTGCGGCAGCAGATCCAGCGGATCCTCCGGCCCCACCACGGCCACCTCGATCCCCTCGCTGAAACGGTACGGCCGGTGCGCCAGCACGCCCGACAGATGGCGCCGGACCCGCGAGATCTCCGCCCGTACCGTCACCGTACGGGTCGGATCGCCGAAGACGTCGGCGGCCAGCTCCGCCGCGCTCCGGCCGTCCCGGTGCACGGCCAGCAGATAGAGCAGCTCGGCGTGGCGCGGAGTCAGCTCCTGGGTCCAGCTTCCCGTCGAACCGGAGACCGCGACGGACGGGCGCCGGGGCCGGCTCAGATCCAGGACGACCCGGCTCGTCGTCTCCGCGTGCGGCCGTTTCCCGTCCACCCGCACCAGCCAGCCGCCCGGCAGCGGTTCGACCGTGCACATGCCCAGCGAGGGCAGCAGCACCCGGCCGGCCCGGAAGGACTTGGGCAGCGGCAGCCGGTCCACCGGCGCCATCCCCGTCACGGCCGCCGTCCAGCCGTGCGCGTCCACCGCCACGGCACGGGCACCGCCCAGCCGGCACATGATCGGCGCGGCCACCGAACGCAACCGCTCGATGGTCCGGACGTGCCGCTCGCGCAGCTCGCCCTCCGCGAGCCGGGCGATCGAGCTGACCAGCGCCAGCGTCGTCGGATGGAAGCCCGCCGCCGGGCCGCTCACATCCACCACGCCCAGCATCCGGCCGTCCCTCGGGTCGTGCACGGGCGAGGCCGCGCAGGTCCAGGTGTGCAGCGTGCGCGCGAAGTGCTCGGCGGAGTGGACCCGTACCGGCCGGCGCGCCGCCAGCGCCGTACCGATGGCATTGGTCCCCGTGGAGTGCTCGGACCAGGCCGCGCCCTCTTCGAGGTGGATCCCGTTCGACTGCCGCAGCCCGCCGAAGCCGCCCCTGCGCCACAGCACCCATCCCTCGTCGTCGGTGACGACCATGATCTGGAGCGAGGGCTCGATGATCTCGCTGAGGGATCCGACGAGCGTACGCAGCACCTGGCCCAGCGCGGAGGTGCGCCGACGGTGCTCCAGTTCGTCCTGCTCCAGCAGCGCACCGCAGTCGTGGCGCTCCGGATCGGCGCCCATCCGGAACATCCGCCGCCAGGACGCGTCGATCACCGGCCGCGGAGCCACCGGCGGCGGCTCACCCGCGAGGACGGCGTCCCGGATCCTGTGGAGCAGACGGGTGCCCTGCCCGCCGTCCATGGCGGTGAGCCTCGCCAGGTCGAGCGGGCCGTCGCGGAACGGTCCGCCGCTGATGAGGGGTGTGTCGCCGAGCGGAACGTTCTTCATCGGGCTCCCCAGCCACCGGTGGCGCCAAATCGGTTCTTCTGCAACGGCCTGCAACTCTGGCGAGCGGCGGACGCGTACAAGAAAGTGAGTACGAGTCAGAGGCGGTGCCGTGTCGGCGCGGCACCACCTCTGGCCTTCCCGCGGTCCGCACGGCCGCGCCCGACCCGGCAGGACGCCCCGGCCGCTCAGCCGACGGGCCGCGCCCGGTCCACCACCGACGCCAGATCGAGCGTGTGCGGCAGTGTGCCGAAGGCCGAGCCCCAGTCCCCGCCCAGCCGTGAGGCACAGAACGCGTCCGCGACCTCCGGCGGCGCCCAGCGCACCAGCAGCGAGCCCTGGAGCACCAGGGCCAGCCGCTCCACCAGCCGGCGGGCACGGGCCTCGATCCCGGTCAGGTCCGCCAGCTCGGTCAGCAGGTCCTTGATCGCGGCATCGAGCCGGTGGTCGGCGCCGCGCGCCCGGCCCACCTCCTGGAGGAAGGCGTTCAGCGCCTCCGGCTCACGCTGGAGGGCCCGCAGCACATCCAGCGCCTGTACGTTCCCGGATCCCTCCCAGATCGAGTTCAGCGGCGACTCGCGCAGCAGCCTCGGCATACCGGACTCCTCCACATAGCCGTTGCCGCCCAGGCACTCCAGGGCCTCTCCCGCCACCGGCGTGCACCGCTTGGTCACCCAGTACTTGGCGGCGGGCACCGCGAGCCGCAGGAACGCCCGCTCGTGGTCGGCGTCGCCGCCCCCGACTCCAG
>NZ_MAUD01000249.1 GCF_001700515.1 Streptomyces lushanensis | reverse complement strand
CGGCCAGCTTCGCGAGGCGCTCCGCCTCCGCCTTGGCCCTGGCCTCGGCCTCGGCCTTCTTCTTCGCCTCTTCGATCTTCTTCTCGGCCTCGGTCTGCTGCTTCTTGGCCAGTGCCGCCGCCTGCTCGGCCGCCGCGCGCTCCGCTGCGGCCTTCTCCGTGGCGTCGGCCTCGTTCTGCTGCTGCTCGGCCTGCTGGAGGATCCGGGCCCGCAGCGCCTCGCCGGCGTCCGTGGCGCCCTGTTCCGCGTCCGCGGCCGTCATACCGGCGGTGGTGAGCGGTGCGCTGGCGAGCAGGTCCGGTTCGGCCTCGTCCGCCGCCAGCGATCCCATGCCCGGGAGCGAACCGGCGGCGGGAAGATTGTCCGTGATGGCGTCGGGCAGGGATATGGAGACCGCGGGCTTGTCCTGCGCGGTGGCCATACCGCCCGCGCCGACGGCGGCTATGACACCCACGCCGAGGACGGTGGAGCTACGGGCGAAGTTGTTGCGCTGCTTGCCGACGCGATGCCTGCCGCGTACCGGGCGTACGGACTCCTCGGTGGGATTCCACTCACCCCAGGCCCGCTCCGGCTCGGTGCCGAAGGAGGTGGTTTCGAAGGGGGCGGTGGGGGCAGGCTGATTGGACGCCACTGAGGCGCACTCCTTTCCTTCCTTCTCGCCTACCGGGTTAGCTGACGGGTTCGGAGCAGGAAGGTCTCCTACGGTCGCCCTGAGCTGCGCGAGGCAGCAAAGAACTTCCGATTCACCCCAATTGGTGGTTCCCCGGTTCCCTTGCGGGATTCGGCGCGTGAGCACGGTGCCGACTCTTACGACGGCTGGGACGACCGCGCTGCGTTATCGAACGTTAATAGAGACCGGGCCCTTATTCCAAGCCGTTCCGGGTGATCATTAACAACTTCGCATCGGACACACCAGGGCACATGCGTACGCAATCGGACGAGCTGACTGTCTTTCAGTCCACCCGGCGCGCCTGACGGTATGTCAAATGTTATGCGGAGGGATACCTGTCGGTCACGGACGGTGGTGACGGCCCGACGGACCGCGCGCGTGGACGTCCGGGACAGGCGTGACGCCCGGAAGGAGGACAGGGAACGCGCGGCACACACGGAACGCGCGGGAGACGTCCGTCGGGGAACACCGTCGGGGAACATCCTCAGGAAGAGGCCGCGGGAGACGGCCGTCAGGGGACGAGGGGTATCGTCCTGCGCCGTTCCGGCTGGATCTCGGTGGGCCGGCTGACCGCCAGCAGCGCCATGTCGTCCTGGCTCCCGCCGCCCGTGTGCAGCCGCACGTCGTCGATCAGCGCCTGGAGCAGTTCGTCGGGCCCCTGGAAGATCCGTCCGTCGAGCCGGTCGCGCGGCACGTAGAAGACACCATGGGCATCACGCGCCTCGGAGAGTCCGTCCGTGTAGAAGAGCAGCGTCGATCCGGCCGGGTACACGGCCTGCTCCGCGCGGTCCGGCCACGCGCCCAGCTCGCTCATCCCGAGCGGCAGCGCGGGATCGCGCGTCTCCAGCATCCGTACCGCGCCGTTCTCGCACATCAGCAGCGGATCGGGGTGGCCCCGGTTGACCAGCCGTACCAGGCTTCCGTCGTGGGGGATCTCGGCGAGCACGGCCGTGGTGAACCCCTCGAACGCGTCCAGCCCGCCCCGTCTGCTCCCGTCGCGCGTGAGCGCGCGCTCCAGCCGCTGTGCCACGCCCTCCAGCGAACTCTCCTGCTCGGCGGCCTCCCGGAACGACCCGATGACGACGGCCACCGCCTCGACCGCCTCCAGCCCTTTTCCCCGTACGTCCCCGACCACCAGACGTACTCCGTACGGCGTGTCCTGTACGGCGAACAGGTCGCCGCCGATGAACGCGCCCTCCTGGGCCGCCTCGTACCGCGCGGCGATACGGAGCCCGCCGATCCGCTCGGCGGGTCTCGGCAGCACCGCCCGTTGAGCGGTCTCGGCGATGATCCGGGCGGAGGCGAGCCGCTGCCCGCTGCGGCGCAGCACTCCGCTGATGTACAGCGCGAGGAGCGAGACGATCACCACGGTCAGCAGTTCGCTCAGCGACTCCAGTGTGTTGAGCGAACTGCTGTAGAGATGCATCGACAATTCGGCCATGATCGCGGCGACGCTGATCAGCAGCGTGCCGATCAGCGGGTAGAACGGCGCCGCGACCAGGGGGGCAGCCGCGTACAGGGGGGCGGCGGTGACCCGCGTCGGGGTCGAGAGATCGAGGACCACTCCGCAGACGATCACCAGGACAGGGAGAAAGCGCACCAGCCGACGGCTCGTACGGACACGGCTGCCCGGCATCGGTGACCCGTCGGCGGACACCGGACCGGCCAGGTCATCGGCCCGCCGGCCTCTGCCGCCCAGGTTCTCCCTGAGCTTGCTCAGCTTCCCCACCAGTGGTCACCTGCCCGGTTCCGCGTAGGGTCACGGCTACGGACGGTACCGCGCCCCACCCAGGCTGGCCGCTGCCGTCCCCGGCGGCGACTCGCCGTCGGCCGAGTGGACTATGGAGCGGGCCGGATCGCGGCCGGCTCCACAGCAGGTCAGACAGCCGGACGGTCGGTCGGTCGGATGGCCGGTCGGTCGGTCGGTCGTGGCGCCGGCCGTCGGGCCGGTCGCCCGGTCAGCCGCTGAGCCGGCCGACCGACCGGCCGTACGACCGGTCAGTCAGTCAGGTGGCGCTCGGCGTACACCTTCATGGCGTCCCGTACGAGCACTGCTGTCCCTTCACCGTACTTGTCGTAGGCCGCTGTGAAGCGTTCATCATCCACATACATTCTCGTCACTCCGATGACGTACTGCCTCGTGAGTTCGGCCGTCACCGACAGCCAGTCGCAGTGACGCCGGGCGACGGCCTGGGCCTCGTCGCTGTCGGCGGCGAGCCCTGCCTCCTTCGCCCGCGCCCAGTCCCGGGCGATGGCCTCGTGCCGGTCCTGGAAGTCCTGGCGCTCCTCCTCGCCGAGGGCACGCCACCAGCGGTCGCCCTTCTGGTAGGCCTCCCGGCCCCAGCGCTCGGTCACCTCCCGCTCGTACCGCGTGTGATCGAAGCCGTCGAGCACTTCCTCGGCCATGAGTTCCTCTCCCGTCCCGGTCTTGTGGAGAGTGGTCCGCACCGAGGCGATCAGCCGCTCGACGCGCTCGCGCTCCTGCTCCAGCAGCCTGAGATGCGTGCGCAGGGCGACGGCCGTGTCCTGTTGGCCGTCGAGGACCCGGGCGATCGCCGGCAGCCCGAGCCCCAGCTCCCGCAGCAGCAGAATCCGCTGGAGCCGGACCAGGGCGTCCTGGTCGTAGTAGCGGTAACCGTTGCCGCCGGTCCTGCTGGGCATCAGCAGTCCCAGCTCGCCGTAGTGCCTGAGCGTGCGGCTCGTGGTCCCGGCCTTCTTCGCGATCTCCTGGATCGACCACTCCATGGCTTCGACCGTAGAACTTGACGTTACGTAAAGGTCAAGCCCGGAGAAGACCGAGCGCGGGGAAGACTCAGCGCGGAGAAGACCGAGCGCGGGGAAGACCCGGCACGGAGCCGAGCGCGGGCGGAGACCGAGCGCGAAAACGCCGAAGACCCGGATCCACTGGGAATCCGGGCCTTCGGTTCTTGCTTCAGTAGCGGGGACAGGATTTGAACCTGCGACCTCTGGGTTATGAGCCCAGCGAGCTACCGAGCTGCTCCACCCCGCGTCGGTAAACACAACCTTACGCCATTCAGAGCAAGATCATCACCACGCGGGGCGGGGGCGCCTGCCGGACAGGGTCCTAGGCCGCCGTGACGACATCGGCCCGTACGGCGGCGGCCCATTCCACCAGAAGCCGCTGGTAGCGCTCCTGCTCGGCGGGCGGGAGCGCGCTGCCGGCGCGCGCCCACAGGGCGCGGATCTCCGCGTTGACCACGGCGGCGGACCGGACGGGACCGCACGCGGACCCAAGCGCCGGGGACGCGGCAGCGGAAGCCGGGGCGGAGGAAGAAGCCGGGGAGGCCGGAGAAGGGCGTGAGGAGTGCGCGGACGAGGAAGCGAACATAGGAGACAGGCTACGGCCAGCCACTGACAATCGGCGGAGCGTGTCCCCCTGGGCGCTGTCCGGTCGGGACCTACGCTGGGACCGGTGATCGAAACCATCGTGTTCGACGTCGGCGAGACCCTCGTGCGCGACGACCGGTACTGGGCCTCCTGGGCCGACTGGCTGGGCATTCCCCGGCACACCATCTCCGCGCTGGTGGGCGCCGCCACCGTCCAGAACAAGGACAACGCCGACGCCCTCCGTCTGATCAAGCCCGGCATGGACATCGGCGAGGCCAACCGCGCCAGAGAGGCGGCGGGGCGCGGCGAGCATCTCGACGAGTCCGACCTCTACCCGGATGTACGGCCCGCCCTGGCCGGTCTCCGGTCCCTCGGCATCCGTGTCGTGCTCGCGGGCAACCAGACCGTCAAGGCCGGTGACCTGCTGCGCCGCCTCGATCTGCCCGCCGATCTGGTGGCCACCTCGGCCGAGTGGGGCGTGGCCAAACCCGCCCCGGAGTTCTTCGGCCATGTCATCGAGGCGGCGCGGGCCGCGCCCGGCAGAACGGTGTACGTGGGCGACCATCCCGCGTACGACCTGTTCCCCGCCCAGCGCGCCGGTCTGCGCACCGCCCATCTGCGGCGCGGTCCCTGGGGCTATCTCTGGGCGGACGACCCGGAGGTGGTGGAGGCGGCGGACTGGCGGATCGACAGCCTGACGCAGCTCACCTCGATCGCGGCGGCGATCCCGCCGGACTGATCCCGCCGGACCGAGAGGACGATCCCCTCATACGACGCTGTACCGACGGGCGGGTCAGCGGGGTACTGATGGGCGGGTCAGCGGGTCATACGACGCTGTACTGGTGGGCGGGTCCGCCCTGCCACTCCACCCACTCCGGGTCGTCGAGCAGGTCCCAGGCGTCGGGCAGACCGGCCAGACGCAGGAATTCGACAAGATGGTCGTCGGAGTGGGCGAGCCCCATGATCCGCCCACGGACCGTGACCCGCCGCCCGCCTGTCCCCGACGCCCGGTGGACGACGATCGGTGCATCACTCATAGGGCCAAGAGTGCGACCTTCCCGCCCGCCGCGCAGCCGCTGGGAAGCTACGTTCTGATCACACTCGTCATATGTTTTGATCGACCTTCGCTTGGCTTTCGATCAGCTTCTGACCGGAGTGCGTTGGCCCGTACGCCTCGTACGCCTGCGGACCGCGTACACGGCGGCGCCCGCCGCGAGTACGGCGGCGCCCGACACGACGGAGGACGGAGGCAGGGCGAAGGCGAGGAGCAGACAGCCGACGAGTCCGACCACGGGCACGGCACGCGGCGGGCGCTTCTCGGCGGAGGTGAGGGTGAGGGCGGCGGCGTTGGCGACGGCGTAGTAGGCGAGGACCCCGAACGACGAGAAGCCGATCGCTCCGCGCACGTCCACGGTGGCCGCGGCGACGGCGACGACCGTGCCGACGGCGAGTTCGGCGCGCTGCGGCACCTTGAAGCGCGGGTGCACGGCGGCCAGGGCGTGCGGCAGATGACGGTCGCGGGCCATCGCGAGCGTCGTACGCGAGACACCGAGGATGAGCGCGAGCAGCGAGCCGACGGCGGCGACGGCCGCGCCCGCCCGTACCACCGGCGCGAGCGCGGGAACACCGGCCGCGCGCACCGCCTCGGCGAGCGGGGCCGTGGCGTCGGCCAGCCTGTCCGGGCTCAGGACGTGCAGCACGGCGAGCGCGACAGCGGCGTACACGACCAGGGTGACACCGAGGGCGAGAGGGATCGCGCGCGGGATCGTACGGGCGGGATCACGGACCTCCTCGCCGAGCGTGGCGATACGCGCGTAGCCGGCGAAGGCGAAGAAGAGCAGCCCGGCCGCCTGCAGCACTCCGCCGAAGGTGACATCCGTACCGGCGCCGGGACCCGCGCCGGTCGCGGTGCTCGCCGTGGTCGCTGTCGTCGCCGTCAGACAGACGACGACCACGGCGGCGAGCACGGCCAGGACGACGGCGACCACGGCTCTGGTGAGCCAGGCGGACTTCTGCACCCCGGCACAGTTCACAGCCGTCAGGGCCACCACGGCGGCGACCGCCACGGCGTGCGCCTGTCCCGGCCAGGCATAGGCGCCCACGGTCAGCGCCATCGCCGCGCAGGAGGCGGTCTTGCCGATCACGAAGGCCCATCCGGCGAGATACCCCCAGAACGGGCCGAGCCGCTCACGGCCGTAGACGTACGTTCCGCCCGAGGCCGGGTGGAGGGCGGCGAGCCGTGCGGAGGAGGTCGCGTTGCAGTACGCCACCACGGCGGCGAGCGCCAGTCCGGCCGTCAGCCCGGAGCCGGCCGCCGCAGCGGCGGGCGCGAACGCGGCGAAGACGCCCGCGCCGATCATCGCGCCCAGGCCGATGGTCACGGCGTCGAAGAGTCCGAGGCGCCGGACGAGCTCTCCCGTACCCGAGGTGCCTGACGCGGCCGGGGCACCGGACGTACCCGAGGCGCCCGAGGCGCCCGTACCCGATCCGTTCACGACGGGCGCGGGGTGGCGACGTGGAGACAGGGCGCGGACACGCCGGCACGGTGACGGCCGGCGGCGGCCAGTGCCGCCGCGAGCCGGGTGCGCCCTCGTACACCCACCGCGTCGTCGCCTCGCGGCGCGTCGTCGCCTCGCGGGCGGACACGTTCCTTGTGGACCAGTCCGACCATCACCGTCACGTGGGCCTCCGAGATCTCGGCGGATCGCAGGTGCGAGGGGCACCGCCCGCCGATCCTCCCTCAGCCGTCCGTCCTCGCGGAAGAAGCCCGGGAACGGAGAGGCCCTCCCGCCCGGCCCTTGGCGAGCCGAGCGGAAGGGCACCCGCACTCCGTGAGCCGGAGCACTCCGTCTGCCGGAGCCGGACCGGACGGAGCGCGTCGAACCGGACGGAGCAGACAGGACCGGATGTGCCGGACCGGACGTGCCGGACGTGCCGGACCGGACGCAGCGGACCGGACGTGCCGGACCTTGAGGCCCCGCGGGGCCCCGGCCCCGGTCAGTCGAGGATCTCCACGGCGGCCTGGAGAATCTCCTCGATCGAGTCGTCGATGTGTCCGATGCTCACCACGGGGGCGTCCGCCTCGTGTTCGGCGGCGGTCGCGGCCCCGGCGGATCCGAGGACTCCCGCGAGGACCAGACCCGAGACCGCCACAGCTCTGCTGATACGCATATTTCTCTCCCACACTGTTGAGTACCTGGGAAACGCGCGCCCATGACCGGACACGCGTCGCTCTGTCTCTCCCGTCGTACGGAGCGGACGGGCCGGCAGGCCGGCCGTCCCCCGGCGCCCGCTACACCACCACGATGGAACCGGCGAACCGTCCGCCTTCACATCTGGCGACGGGACCGAGGGGGAACACGACCGTGCCGCCGCCGGCATTGCACTGGTAGGCCAGCACCAGATCTCCGGGACCGGCAGCCGCCGGCGAGGGAACAGTCGCCGCGGCGGTCCCCGCGAGACCGACGACCACGGACAGCCCCAGGCCGACCGTGGCCAGGGATGCGAGAGTTCGACGCATAGGGGGCTCCTTGTTCGACGCGCCACGGAGATACCGCGGCCACGGAACGCATTCCACCGTGCGCCTCGAACGATTTCGAAAAGTACTACTCTTCCCTCTTTCGGGTAGGCGCCATTTGCCTCCTTCCGCCTTCTTCTGCCTTCTTCTGCCGCCTCCCGTCCCTCGTCGCCGCTTTCCTCAGCGCCCGAGCGACTGCCAGATCGTCAGCGCCAGCGCCATGCAGGAGGTGGCCGCGGCCAGCGAGGGGAGGGGCCAGCGGGCACGTTCCAGGGCGTCGAGGCGGGACTCGTGCTCGTCGAGGGTCTTGTCGGTCTGGTCGGCGCGCTGGAGGAGGAGCGCGAGGTCACCGCGGGTGGTGGCGAATCCCACGTCGACCGAGCGGCGCAGCCGCTCCAGCTCCAGCGCGACGGCCTCGGCCTCGGCCGCTGTCATCGGCGGACGCGCAGCTTGTCCCAGCTCGCCCGGCCCGGGACGCCGTCCGCGTCCGCGCCCACGTAGCCGAGCTTGCGCTGCCAGGCCGCGTAGGAGAGGACGTCGGCCGCCGTCCAGACGGGACCGGGACCGGCCGAGTACCGGCCGCAGCCCTCGGCCACCAGCCGCTTGCCGACGGCGGTGATCAGCTCGTCGCGGCGGCCCCGCACGAAGAAGGCCGCGCCCGGGAACGGTTCGTACGAGGCCGGCCGGACACCCAGCCGGGCCGCGATCCGTGCGCGCATCCCATCCATCGAGAACGACGGGTCGATCTTGCGGCGGGTCCATTCCCCGTGTCCGACCACGCTCGCCGCCGACCAGCCGTGGGCGCGGCAGACCGCCGCCGACAGCCGTTCCACGGCGGCGAGTTGGGCGCTCGGGTACGGGTCACGCCCGTTCCCCGCGTTCTCGATCTCGAAGCCGTAGAAGCGCGCGTTGCCGTCCACGGTGTCCGGGCCGGGGGCGGGGAGGGGGGACTTCTCCCTTTGTACGGCCTCCAGGACCGCGGCCGAGCCCGAACCGGCGTGGTTCGTACGGCCGTAGCCCAGCAGATGGACCGTGCCGTCCTTGGTGATCAGACCGGCGCAGAGCGGGCCCGGCAGGGCCGCGGTGCCGTCCCGGCAGAGGCGGAGGCTGTCCGTACCCGCGGTGTGGTGCAGCATCACACCGTGGACAGGGCCCCAGGGCCCTTGGCGATCGCGCGAGTGGGTACGCCAGTTGGCGTGTTCGAGGACGCCGACGCCCTCGCCGCGCAGGGCGCGGGCGAAGGCGTCGGCGCCGAGAGGTGTGGCCATGAAGGCTCCTCCTGGCACATTGTTGACGATCTGTCAGCTGGTGAGGGGTGACGTCGGGTGCGGACGGATGCCGTCGGGTGCGGGTCACGTCGCGTGCGGGTGACGTCCGCTGACGGCAGGCGTCCCGTGGGTGTTACGGAATCGGGTCGACGCGGATGAACCGGCTGTCGAAGTTGGCGGTGTTGCTGGCGGTGCTCGACCGGTACGCGGGGGTCGCCGAGTACGTGGCACCAGGGACGAGACCCGTGACCAGGAACTGCGACGACACCGAGGCCCGGGAGGTGCTGTTGACCAGCGCGGCACGGTTGTCGTTGGCGCTCAGGGTGACCGAGCCCGAGGAATTGCGGATGATCGCCGACATGATGGACGTGGTGCTCGCCGTGGACGACCACAGATAGCCGCCGACGGTGACAAGAAGCTGGCCGGAGGCGGGAGCGAGGAACGAGACGGTCAGGGGGTCGCCGGTCGACAGGGTCTCCACGAAGGTGGTGGACGTCGTGCTCCCCGAGGTGAGATTGATCTTGTACACCGGCGACGGCGCGGCGGGCACCCACTCCGAGCCGGTGTAGTACATCAGCCGGCCGGGGGTGCCGATCCAGGCGAGCATGCCGGCGATCGGTGCGGTCACCTTCGCGTCCCGCGCGGCGGCGTCCGCGAAACGCAGCACCGTACGGTGGTCGAGTGCCTCGGCGAGCGCCTTCAGATGCGCGGGCAGATCGGCCGGGTCGGCCGGCTGCGGGTAGGGCAGATTGCTCATCGGCGTGTACTGGACAGTCATACGGACTCCTCCTGTGTGTCGGTGACGGTGACCGTCAGCAACTCGCTGCTGGTCGGCTGCGGTTCGGTGCCGGGCTCGGCCGATGTCGCTTCGGCGAGCTCCCGCAGCAGTTCCGGGCTCGGCTGGACCGGCTCCGGCGCGGACTCAGACAAGGCCGGTCTCCTTCACATCGCTCCAGGTGGCGCCCGCCGCCGACAGGTCGGCGAGGGTCGGGTGGGCGGCGGCGACATTGGCGTACGTGGCCCGGACGACGGGCGCCGCGACGGCGGGGACGTCCGGGGTGAGGCCCGCGTCCTTGGGCACTCCGTTCGCCGTCACGCCGCGCAGACTGAGCGTCTGCTGCACGGCGCCGTCGGCGTTCGCCGCCGTGGTGACACCGACGACCCAGGCGAGCGTGCTGATCTCGGCCCCGGTCGTGTCGACGATCCTCACCACGTCGCCGAGCTGGATACGCGGGTCGTAGAGGACCTGGACATCCGCGAACACCGGCACCGGGAACTCGCCGGCCGCCCGCATGGCGTCCGCCAACTGCCGTGCGGCGGCGAGGTCCTGGACCCATTCGCTGGTCTCGCCGAAGAACTCCTGGCGCCCGTACCAGCGTTCGCTCAGTCCGAGGGCCTCGTACGACACCGCCTGCCGCTCCACCGGATCACGGTCCGGCTTGAGGGGGACGATGGTGATGGACGGCTCGCCCGTCCTGGTGACGGTGTACAGCCGCGTCGCGGTGCGGTTGGTCAGGCGCAGCACGATGCTGCCGTCCTCGCGCCGTACCATCGCGTCCACCGAGCCCTTGACGGCCGCCGCGCCCGCCGCGTTCTGCGTCGCGACCCGGAAGGCGGAACCGGGGGTGGCCACCGAGTCGTCGTCCGTCTCCGGCGGGCCCACGTCCAGCTCGTCCTCGCCGAAGGTGTACGAGACGGTGAGGGTGCCGTTCCCCGGGATCTCCCGCACCTGGGTGTCCACGACGGGCTCCCCGCTCACGAGCCGTACCGCGTTCCAGTCCCTGACGGGCTGCGCGCAGAAGTTGCGGCAGGCGTCGATCTCCTCGGTGAGGGTGAGCGCCGCGATGTCGCGTACGGACGTCAGCGTCAGATCGGGAGTGGTCGGCACGGTCGCGAACCGGGTGAAATTACGCCAGCGGAACCGGCCGCCCTCGTCGAGCTCGGCCGTCGACATGGCGGCCTTGGCGATCTGCCCGATCGCCTCCCACTGCGAGCCCGACACCTTGGGAATCGTGCGCAGCGGCAGGATCGCGTCGTCGAGTTCGGCGGTCTTGGTCCAGCCGGACTGCGCGAACGCGCTCGCCGACGGCACCGCCGTCAGCCCCGAGGTGACCTGGACCCCTTCGGTCGCCATGGTGGTGACCAGCCGTACCTTGCGCAGCTCGGCCACCGGCTGCGGTCCCTTGTCCGCCGTGAAAACGCCGGTGGGGCCCGTCCAGGTGGTGCCGTTCGGCGCGGTCATCAGCGGGGTGAAGGCGGGCAGGGCCTGGCCGCCGGTGGAGGCGAACACATCGATGTACGCGCCGATGTGCCACACCCCGCGCTGTGCCTTCATCGCCGCGGCGTTGTGGCCCCAGGCCAGACCGCTGCCCGGCACCGCGGGATCGGTGCTGAGCGACCAGGCGGCGAAGGTGCCCTCGACGAAGTCGACGTCGATGGAGAGGGTGCCGGTGACGCTGCCCGTCCGGTTCAGCTCCAGGTCGATACGGATCGTGTCCCCGATGCCGACGGCGGTGTTGACCCAGGCCTCGACGAACAGCCGGCTGCCCGGCACGGTGACACGGCTGCGGGGGAACCAGGAGGCCGTCACCCCGCTCTGGCCGGACGGCAGCCCCCTGGGGACCAGCGCCATCTCGTGCGGAGCGCCGGAGCGCGACCAGGTGTAGTGGCGCGGGTCCGGCAGGTCCTCCGGCATCCCGAAGGGCGTCGCGAAACCGCCGTGCAGCGTCGCGTGGACGAGGCTGAGCGGCTGCCCGGCGACGAACTGCGGGGCCCTCGGCGGCGGTGACGAGAACAGCCCGGCCTGGCGCAGCAGTTCGTCCACGCACCAGGTGGCCGTCGCCAGCGGACGCGCCCAGTTCAGGCCGGCGTACGGGCGCGGCAGCTCGGCCGGCGCACGCAGCCGCTCGGCTCCGTCGAGCGCGGTCAGCTGCACCGAGTCGGTGCCGGACTGGGCGTTGCGGTTGCGCACGGTGCCGCGGAAGGCGGGCAGTGCGGCCGGGCCGACCCCGGCCTCGTGCACCACGCTCTGGCCGGGGCGGGCGCTGTCACCCGTGGACCGCGGGGCCCACGGCGAGTACAGCCCGGGCGCCGCCGTGTCCTTCGTACCGCCGAGCTGGAGGGTGAGCTGCGCCGCGGAACTGCCCGAGAAGGCGCGCATCGCGGGCGGCAGATCGGTCGCGTAGGACCGCTCCACCTGCCAGGACTGCACCTGTGCCGAGACGTCGGTGCCGCCGAGGCGCGTGGTGTGGGTGATGGTGCGCTCGCCGGCGGCGAGCGCCTCCTCGGTGGTGCCGTCAGCCCGCTGCACCGGACACCTCCACGAGGTCGATGCCGACCGAGCGGTACGGCAGCGGGCGGCCCGGAGTGTCGCTGTAGCCGGTGACGGACATCGGCGGCAGGTCGTCGCCGGGTACGTCGTCGGCCGCGGTGTCGCCGCCGTAGGTGAGGCAGGCGCCCGCGAAGGCGTACGTACCCGCCGTACCGGGCCTGGCCGTCGGCGTCAGATGCGTGGTTCCGGCCGGGGCGGTGCCCGCGACGAAGGGACCGGAGGCGTTCACGCCGCTGATGAAGGATCCGTCGGCGCGCTTGAAGTCGATGCCCACCGCGCAGGTGCCGAGGGCGGCGACGGCGGTCGGCGCGCGGAAGGAGACCCGCAGACCGGGCGCGGCCGGGAAGTTGCCGTTCCACGGTACGCAGCGCCAGCCGACGACACTGGTCGCGTCGGCGGCGGTGAACGCGAAGACACCCGGGGCGCCCTCCACCACCGAGCCGTTCGCCGACACCTTGAACCACTGGTCGAGTCCGGTGACGCCGGCGGGGCCGGTGCCGCCGGCCTGGGCGGGGCTGAGCACATTGCCGGCCGCCGGGTCGATCAGCACGTGCGGTCCGGGCCCGTCCACGCGCCGGGCCAGCCGGTCGAGGACGCGCGCGTGCTGGGGCAGCAGCATGTCCCAGCTCAGCTTGATCCTCCGTACCGGGGCGGCGGTGCGGGTGACGGTGACCCGTCCCGAGAGCGCCTTGAACTCACTGACGCCCAGGTCGGCGGCGCGCTCGAAGGTCTTGGCCGCTTGGTCGATCTCGATGAGGTGGCCGGGCGGTCCGATCCACAGGTTGCCCATGGAAACCCTTCCCTTGGTGGTCTGGACATGGAAGAGGCCGACGGCGGAGGGCCGTCGGCCTGGCTGTTTCGGGTGCGATGCGGGGTGGTGCGGGGCTGTATGAGGTATTGGGGTGGGCTGTACGAGGTATTGCGGGGCGGTACGGGACGGCACGGGGGCGGCGGACCGGCCTCACCGCCGGGCGAGCTGACGCTGCCCCAGGAATACCGCGCGGGCGATGGTCTGGGCGTCGACCTGGACGACCACGGGCCGCTCGGCGAGCTGCTCGACGGCGGCGGCGAGCCGGCGCAGTCCGCCGCCGGAGCCGAGCATCCCCTCCAGCTTGGAGAGGGGGATGACGGCCTCGGACTCACCGCCCTCACCGAGCACGGCGAGGGTGCCGCCGGTGCGGGCCGGGACGACACCGCCCTGGGCGAGCTGCGGCACCGGGATCCTCGGCAGGTTGAACGCGAAGCCCTTGCCGCCGATGACGGGCACCCAGTCCGGAACCTTGAACTTGACGTGGTTCAGCCCGCCGATCAGTACGTTGAGCCCGCGGACCAGCATCCGCGTGGGCGACAGGAACCCGTTCACGACGCCGATGAAGAGCGGGCCGAGGATCCTCGCGGCGGACTGCGAGGAACTCTTGATGTGGCTCCAGGCCGCCGAAAGTCCCTTGCGGACCATGGCGGCGACCTTGTCCATGTTCACGAACTGGGCGATGAGCGGGGCGACCAACGTCATGATCAGCCCGAACGGGCTGGCCGCCATGGCGAGGTTCAGCCCCTTCTGAGCAAGGCTCGCCCCCTTGAGCCCCTTCCCGAGACCCCCCATCGACTTCTCGCCCTTGTCGGCGTTCTTGCCGGCCTTCCCCACGGACTTCTCCACGGCGTCCGCCTGCTGCTTCACGTCCCGCAAGGCATTCCTGGTCCTGTCGGCGGACGACTTGAGCTTGTCCAGGGACGACTTGAACTTGTCGGTGGCACCCCTGGACTTGGCAAGGGCCGCATCGGCGCCGGTCAGCCCGGTTCGCAGCTTGCCCATGGCGCCGGTGCCTGTGTTCACGGAGTTCTTGAGATGGGCCATGGCCGCGCTCGTCGTCGAGGTACGGCCGCGCAGCTGGTCCATTCCTGTCGAGGCGTTCGTGAGGGCTTGCTTCAGATTCATCAGTGAATCCCTCCGGAGATGTGTGATCAGGACAGCGCGGCGGTGAGCAGACCGATCCGTCGTTCAAGCAGCGTGACGCGATTCGTCGTACCGGCCAGGTCGGGTGATGAATCCATACGCCGGACCTGCTGTCTGGAGGTGTTCGCCGCCGCATCCATGCGGGAGACATTTCGCTCCAGCGTCCGAATTCGAGTGTGCGCGCCGGTGGTCAAGTCCTGGAGCCTTGCGATGCCCCGCTCCATCCGGGTGAGCCGGGACTCGGCATCAGCGATCTCCCGCGCGCGTCGCTGGAGTTCTTCGGCCTGAACTTTCCACATGACACCAAATCTGTTGCGTTCAAGTCCCTTCCTCTTGAAGAACGCCTCGACAACGGGTTCCAGACTGAGAAGGGGGGAGAACTCGATCTTGGCGATGGTCAGAGCAGTGACCAGACCCACGGCTTCCGGGGACTTGATCTCCTCCCAGATTTTGCTTTTCGTCTGCTCCTCGACCCACGCCTGGGTGGCCAGCACATCTTTGCCGCCCTTGAGTGCGGCGCTCTTGACATCGGCGATCCGCACCAGGTCGACAAGTGATGATGAGTCAGCTTTTAGACGTAGATCATCTCTCAGCCCCTTGATCTCTTTTTCCAGTTGAGCTGCCGTCTTTTCTGCCATTACTCCCCCCTCATTGAGCGCGATCTTGCTACGATTCGCCTGTGAACTTGGGGACTCTTGGTACATGGGTTGTCATATGCGCCGGTTCCGGTGTTGTGCTGTGGGGCGCCCTCCTGGCCCTGAGTGGCCTTCGGGGGTATCGAAGGAAGGTGACCCGCGAGGTCGAGATACTGGGCTCCCTTGAGCTTTCGACGGGACTCTCCTATCGATTTTCACCGACCAGAAGTGACGCACACCCCGCCCGGCCCGGCGCAGAAGCGGAATGGACCGCCGGCACACCGCAGAAATTCGGGAACCGCGATTTTTCCGTGGGAGAGATCATATCCATTGATTACGATCCCGAATATTCGGCATTTTTCTATCCCGCCGGGAAATATCCGGTGATCCGATTGTGGCCCATTTCTTGCCTGGCATTCTTGGCAGGTGGGGCTACCGCCGTGTTTGGCATCACGGGCCTGAACTGACGTTCCGCTCCGCCCTGAGCCCGTGAGGCTGATGCCGTTCAGGGCTTTCTTGGTTTCCTCCGTTTTCTTGCTGACGAAATAGGGATCCTTGTCGACGTCGAAGCCCGTATGACTCTTCAATTCGAATTGATTGCAGCGCAGTCCAGCAGCGCCGTAACCTGCGGCCATGACTGCCAACAAAACACATCTGCCGGAAAAGATCCGGAAACCCGGAAAAGGACGGTTCGCCGCCTCCGTGGCCACCCGGGTGAGCGGGGCCGAAGGGCGTTCGCCACGTGTGATGCTGGCTCTTCCGGGGGCACATCGCCATCCGTTCGAGAACGGCACCATCGCCGACATGGCACGCCGAGCCGCCACGCTCGGCAGGGCCCTGTCGCCCGGAACGGCCGTGCAGCCCTGGATATACACGTCGCGGGCGCACAGGCTGCCGGAGCTCGATCCGCACCACGCCGCGCAGTGGATCGCGGACTGGGCCGCCCTCCCACCCGAGCCCCTGCTCACCAGGGACGCGGCACCGGCATCGGGCAACCTGCTCACCCGGCACGCCGAGCGGTACGGCCTCTTCAACGGTCAGAACACGGCCGAGGCGGTCAACACGATCACAGCGAGCGTCCCGGAGGCAGACGGCCCGGTCCTGGTGCTTTTCTACCTCTGGGCACCCGGCCCGGGGCGCACCGCCCTGGCCGACCAGTTGGAGGCGGCGTCGGGTGCGAACGTCTTCTGGCAGTTCGCCGGCAACCCGAATCTGGAGTCCGTCCTCAACGATCTCGACCAACTGCGGTCCGAGGCGCCGCACATCACCAACGTGAACCTGTACCGCGGGTGGGACCCGATCGAGATGACGCCCGAGTACCTCTTCTTCCGTGGGGTACTGAAGCCGTTCGTCCGCTGGAGCAGAACCCGCCCTCAGCGGAAGAACTGAGCGAGAGCCGGGGCGCCGGGACGTTCCGGCGTCGAAACCGCCGTTGACCGTCGCGAACATCCAGTCCGCCTCCGCGAGCCGATCGATCACCGACGCCGGCCGGAGTTCTGTACGGAGTCAGGTGACCGACACCGTCCATCTGCCGTTGCTCGATACGGTGACGTATCCGTGATGCGGCAGCCGCAGCACGCCCTTCTGATCCACCGCCGAGGTGTGGCGCGTCGTCTGCTCCCGGCCGTCCGCGGGGGAATAGATCAGGGTTCCTGGCGTATCGGTGAAGTCGTAGTACAAGGAGCGCGTGTCCTCGTAATAACGCTTCGGTTCGAAGTAGCCGAAGGTTTCCGTGCCCCTTCCCTCCGATTCCTTGGAGGGGATCCGGGGAAGCGCGTCCGGTTCGATGACCCGCGCGCGCCACCGGCTCAACCCGCCGGCCCCTTCGCGATTACCGAATGCGCTGGACCTCGAACGCGTCGCAGTCCGCGGGCAGCACGATACGACAGGGCCGGTGCCCGTGAATGGTCGCGATCCGCGCCCGAGCCCGCTGGTGGTACGCGCCGGCCCTGACCGCGACGATGTCGAAACTGGACGTGACACCGCCACGGATCTCCAGCAGCAGCGGCGTCCCGGAACCACCTCCCGGGACCTGAACCACCCGGTCCCGCCAGCCGGACCACGTGCTCTCGGTCCGCTCGCCCACGCGCTCTCCCCCTTCACGCACGGCACGTGATCTCCCACCTGGTCACGAACTCTCATCCGATGTTGGCACGTCACCAGGTGCACCGCACCGGCCATCGCGCGACAGCGAGTCCGCGCGGAAGGGGGCAACTCTCAGGCGAAGAAACGCATCAGCTCTTCCGAGGTCGGAGCCCCCGTGCGGTTCCCGGGCGTGTCCGGCTGATCGCCGGGCCGGGGTACCGGCTCCGGGTAGTCCAGCGGCTCGCTGTCCTCGTCACGGTTGACCGTCGCGAACATCCAGTNNGGCCCCGGTGCCAGTCCAGCAGGTCGACCCCGTAGTGGCGGAGCAGGTCCGCCTCCAGGGCCTCGGCGTGCTCTTCGACGAGCTCGCCGAGGCTCAGTCTTCCCCCAGGCCCAGCCCCGTCTCCTTGCCGTAGGCCTCCAGAATCGCCGCGATGTCCTGCATCGTGACCTCGTGGCGCTCGAAACGGGCGAACTGCTTCTCTCCCAGGAGGAGTTCCAGCAGTCCGTCCACATCGTTGTCGTCGAGGCCGCGCAGCGTGCGCGCGGTTGCGCGGGTCAGTTCCGTCGGCAGCTGGAAGCTGTCGCCGTCCAGCTCGAAGGTCCAGTCCCTGCCGAGCGCCTCCAGGCGCTGGGCGCGGGCCGCGTTGACGTCGAATCCGGCCATACCGTCCTCCCGATGGGTGAGTTGGGGCT
>NZ_MAUD01000025.1 GCF_001700515.1 Streptomyces lushanensis | reverse complement strand
CGACCTCCGCCCCGGCCCCGGTCGATCGCCGGTCACCCGGCCGGAGTACTCCCGCCCCGACCACCAGCCCGCACGCCAGCAGCGTCACCAGTCCGAACGACACCACCAGCGACGTCGCGTCGGCCACCGCGCCGATCGCCGAGGGCGCGATCAGCCCCGAGGTGTAGGTGATGGTCGCGACGCCCGCGATGGCCTGGCTCGGGTTCGGGCCCGCGCGCCCCGCCGCCGCGAAGGCGAGCGGTACGACCACCGCCACACCGAGCCCGAGCAGCCCGAAGCCGCCCATGGCGAGCGCCGGACGGGGCGCGACGACGACCAGCAGTCCGCCCGCCGCGGCCAGCACCCCGCCGGTCCGCACCGTGCGCACCGCGCCGAACCGGTCGATCACCTTGTCGCCCGCGAGCCGCGCGACGGCCATGGTCAGGGCGAAGGCCGTGGTCGAGGCCGCCGCGAGACCGGGCGAGGTGTCCAGCACGTCGCGCAGATAGACCGCCGACCAGTCCATGCTCGCGCCCTCCGCGAAGACCGCGCAGAAACCGATCGCCCCGATGACCACCGCGGACCGCGGTGGCAGCGCGAACCGCGGCGGCGGCTCCTCGTCGGGTGCGCTGCGCAGATCCAGTACGCCCTGGCAGAGGACCAGGCCCAGTACGGTGAGCACGGCCGCGGCGAGGAGATGGTGCAGCCGCGCGTCGGTGCCGAGATGCGCGGCGAGGGTGCCTGCCGCCGAGCCGATCAGCGCGCCCGTGCTCCACATCCCGTGCAGGCCGGACATGATCGACTTGTCGAGACGGTTCTCGACCTCCACCCCGAGCGCGTTCATCGCCACGTCCGACATGCCCGCGGTCGCGCCGAAGAGGAACAGGGTGACGCACAGGGCGGGAAGATTCGGCGCCAGCGCCGGCAGGGTCAGCGCCAGGGTCCACAGGGCGAGCAGTCCGCGCAGCGCGGTGCGCGCCCCGAAGCGATGGCTGACCGTACCGGCCAGGGGCATCGCGACCGAGGCGCCGATCGCGGGAAAGGCGAGCGCGAGACCGAGCTGACCCGCGCTGACGCCCGCGTGATCCTGGATCCAGGGAATACGGGTGGCGAAGCTGCCGGTGACCGCGCCGTGCACACAGAAGACGGCGGCGACGGCGATCCGCGCGCGCCGCAACCTCCCTTTGTCGTAGACCACTTCGGTCGACATCCTGTCCTGCCCCCTCCTGTGAGGTGCCGTCCTCCGACGCACCGCGGACACACCGGTGCTCGGTGCCGGAGTAAACTATCAGGAACCCTGCCTGATAAATAGAGAATTTAGGGCCCTCGCGATCTGGAAGGATTCCGGCATGGCCGCATCCCCGAGTACCGCACGGGCCATCAACGACCGGCTCGCCCTGCGACTGCTCCAGCAGGAGGGCCCGTTGACGGCAGGACAGCTCAAGGCGCTGACCGGACTCTCCCGTCCCAGCGTCGCCGATCTGGTGGAGCGGCTCCAGGACGCGGGGCTGGTCCGGGTCGTCGGCGAGACCGGTGACCGGCGCCGGGGGCCCAACGCCCGGCTGTACGGGATCGTCGCCGACCTGGCCCATCTCGCGGCCCTCGACGTACGGACGCACAGCGTCGCCGTCGTCGTCGCGGATCTGCTCGGCGCGACTCTCGCCGAGGCCGATCTGCCCATCGGCAGCGACACGGCCACGGAGGCCGCCGTCGAACGGGCGGCGGCGCTGCTGGAACGTACGGCCGAGGAGGCCGGCGCGCTACGGCTGCACAGCGTGGGCATCGGCGCGCCCGGCCTGGTCACGCCGGGCACCGGCGAGCTCCGTGACACCACCGGACTGCCCGCCTGGCACCGAAGGCTCGTCGCCGCGCTCCATGAGCGGCTGCCGGCCACCGTTCTGGTGGAGAACGAGACCAATCTCGCCGCGCTCGCGGAGCAGCGTCTCGGCGCGGCCCGCGGCCAGGACACGTTCGTACTGCTCTGGCTCGGCCACGGCGTGGGCGCGGCCGTCGTGCTCGACGGCAAGCTGCGCAGAGGCGCCTCCGGCGGTGCGGGCGAGATCGGTTTCCTGCCCGTGCCCGGCACCTCGCGGCTGCCGTCCGCGCTCGGCTGCGAGGGCGGCTTCCACAGCCTCGTCGGCTCGGCGGGGATCGCCGAACTCGCCGAGGAGTACGGCGTCTCGGCGCTCGCCGCGGCGCAGGAACCGCCCGCCGCGGCCCTTGTGCGCGCGGCCGTCGAGACGGTGGGCACGGCGGGTACGGCGGAGGGAAGGGGCGCGTCGGAGGAGAGGGGCGCGGCCACGCCGGGGTACAAGGCCGCCGACACGTTTCTGGGTGTGCTGGCCGACCGGCTGGCGGTCGGCGCGGCGGCGGTCGGCGCGGTGCTCGATCCCGGCCGGATCGTGCTGGCGGGCGAGGTCGGCCACGCGGGCGGCCCGGCGCTGGCGGCCCGGGTCGAGGCCCGGCTGGCGGCGATGTCGCCGCTGCACACGGAGGTCAGAGCCGGGACCCTGGGTGGTACGGCCGTGCTGCGGGGCGCCCTGCTGACGGCACGCGACGCCGCCCAGGACGAGCTGTTCGCCCCGGAACCGAACTGACCCCCGAGCCGGGGTGATTCGGTCCGGTCCGCGCCCGGCGGAGCGGCCCGCCGGTGCCGATCGACCCGGACGGGACCTGTGCCCGGAATATGAGACGGCTCCCGTGCCTGTGAGACAGGCCACAGATATCGCCCGGATGGCCGACGAGCGGGCGTGGCACACTGGTCGCGTACCAGAAGCAGCGCACTCCGGGGTCGGTGTAATTCCGAACCGGCGGTAACAGTCCGCGACCCGTCCGCAGCCAGCGGCCGGTTGATCAGGTGAAATTCCTGGACCGACGGTGAAAGTCCGGATGGGAGGCAGTGCGCGGCGGGCCGTCACGGTACGCCGCCGTCGGCGGGTCGTCCTCGGACGATCCGGACCACCGGCCTCGGCGTCCCCGTACGCGTTCCCGCTTCTCTGTCGTCATCGACAGGCCCCGGAGTCCGTGCCCGAAGAGGCAGGAGGACCCGGTGGCCACCGAAGCCCAGGCCATGACAGATGCCGACGCCATGCGTCGGGCCGTCGCGCTGGCCGCGCGCGGGCTCGGTTCCACCAGCCCCAATCCCGTGGTCGGATGCCTGATCCTCGACGCCGCCGGACGCCCCGCCGGTGAGGGACACCACCGGCGCGCGGGCGGACCGCACGCCGAGATCCACGCCCTGCGCGCTGCGGGCGAACGGGCGCGCGGCGGCACGGCGTACGTCACGCTCGAACCCTGCGATCACACCGGCCGTACCGGCCCGTGCTCGCGGGCGCTCGTCGAGGCCGGTGTCGCCCGGGTCAGCTACGCGGTGGCCGATCCGAATCCACGGGCCACCGGCGGGGCGGAGACGCTGCGCGCGGCCGGGATCACCGTCGAGCAGGGGCTGCTCGCCGAAGAGGCCGAGGCGGGCAATGCCGCCTGGCTCACCTCCGTACGGCGCGGCCGGCCCCATGTCCTGTGGAAGTACGCGGCCACACTCGACGGCCGGATCGCCGCCGCCGACTCCACCAGCCGCTGGATCACCTCCGCCGAGTCCCGCGCCGATGTCCACCGGCTGCGCGCCGAGGCCGACGCGGTCGTGGTCGGCTCGGGCACCGCGCGTACCGACGATCCGCATCTCGCGGTACGGGACATCGAGGGCGCCGTCCAGCCGCTGCGGGTGGTGGTCGACACGGAGGCCACCGCCGTACGGCCCGGCGCCCGGATCCTGGACGGCGCCGCGCCCACCCTCATCGCCGTCGCCGAGGACGCCGATCTCACGGACGCCGGCCATCTCCCCGAGGTCGTACGGCTGCCGCGCGGCGTACGCGGCGGTCTGGACATCCCCGCCCTGCTCGCGGCCCTGTACGAACGCGGCGTCCGCTCCGTACTGCTCGAAGGCGGTCCGGTCCTGGCCGGCTCCTTCGTCGCCGCCGGAGCGGTCGACAAGGTCGTCGGCTATCTCGCCCCCGTCCTCCTCGGCGCGGGTCCCGCCGCCCTCGCCGACGCCGGAATCACCACCATCGCCGAGGCGTTGCGACTGCGGATGACGGAGAGCGTACGGATCGGTCCCGATCTGCGGATCACCGCGGTCCCGGAACCGGTGACCGCGCCCGTACCCGCCACGGCCCGCCCCGCAGCCGCCCCCGTACCCGCCGTCCAGGGCACCACCACCACGAAGGAGCGTTGAGTGTTCACCGGAATCGTCGAAGAACTGGGTGAGGTCACTGCCGTCGAGAACCTCGGCGACTCCTCACGCTTCCGCCTCCGCGGCCCCGTCGTCACCGAGGGCGCCAGGCACGGCGACTCGATCGCCGTCAACGGAGTCTGTCTCACGGTCGTGGACCTCGGCGACGGCGAGTTCACCGCGGACGTGATGGCCGAGACCCTGAAGCGGTCCAGCCTCGGGGCCCTGAAGACCGGCTCCCGGGTCAATCTGGAGCGTCCCATGGCGGTCGGCGGCCGGCTCGGCGGCCATATCGTCCAGGGACATGTGGACGGCACCGGCACCATCGTCGAGCGCGAGCCGTCCGAGCACTGGGAGATCGTCAAGATCTCGCTGCCCGCCACGCTGGCGCGCTATGTGGTCGAGAAGGGCTCGGTCACCGTCGACGGGGTCAGCCTCACGGTCGTGGACGCCGGACCCGACTACTTCACCATCAGCCTCATCCCCACCACGCTCGCCCTGACCACGCTCGGCATCAAGGCGCCCGGTGACCCGGTCAACCTCGAAGTCGACGTCATCGCGAAGTACGTCGAGCGGCTGCTCGGCGCGGGAACGGGCGCCGGGGCCGGGGCCGAGGCCGAGGAGCCCGTCCTGTGAGCGCGCTGTCCTGGCTGAACGGTGAGGCATTCACGGCCTTCGGCCAGCACATCCTGTGGTCCGACATGATCGGCAACACCATCGGGCTGGCCGCGCTCGCGCTCGGCTGGCGGCGCTCGATCTGGACCTGGCCCGCCCAGTTGCTCTCCGGGATCATCCTCGTCGGCGCCTATGCCTCGGCCGAACTCGGCGGTGGCGTCGGCAAGCAGCTGCTGGTCATCGGGGTCGCGGTGTGGGGCTGGCGCCAGTGGCAGCGCGGTACGGGACAGGCCCGGGACGGCTCCGTCGCCGTACGGTTCGCGAGCCGGACCGAGCGCGCCGCGCTCCTCGGCGGTACGGCGCTGGGCACCCTCGCCGTCGGCGGCCTCTTCGCCGCCTTCCCGGCACTGTCCTGGAACCCCTGGCCCGACGCGTACATCTTCGTCGGCACGCTCGCGGCGATGGTCGCCCAGGCGCGCGGGCTCGTCGAGTTCTGGTTCGCCTGGCTGCTCGTCGACGTCGTCGGCGTACCGCTCGCGTTCAGCAGCGGACTCGCCTTCTCCGGCCTCGTCTATGTGATCTACCTCGTCCTCGTCCTGTGGGGAATGCGTGACTGGTGGCTGCGCTCCCGCGCCGGCGCCCCGTCCCTGGAAGGAGCAGCAGCATGACCACCCACCCGTCGGCGACCTCCCGCCCGGCAGCCGTCACCGCCCTCAACGAGGCGCCGCACTCCGCCACTCCGCCCGTCTGGTACTCCGCGGACAATGCCGAGGACCTCTCCCTCGACCCGGTGGAGCAGGCCATCCGCGACATAGCGGCCGGCCGGCCGGTCGTGGTCGTGGACGACGAGGACCGCGAGAACGAGGGCGACCTCGTCATCGCCGCCGAGAAGGCCACGCCCGAGATCGTCGCCTTCATGATGAGCGAGTGCCGCGGACTGATCTGCGCCCCGATGGAGGGGCCGGAGCTGGACCGGCTCGAACTCCCGCAGATGGTCGACCACAACACGGAGTCGATGCGCACCGCCTTCACGGTCTCCGTGGACGCGGCGCCCGTCCACGGCGTCACCACCGGGATCTCCGCCGCCGACCGGGCCACCACGCTCCGCCTGCTCGCCGCCGGCGACACCGAGCCCGGCGACTTCGTCAGGCCGGGCCATGTCTTCCCGCTCCGCGCCAAGCCGGGCGGTGTGCTCGTACGGAACGGCCACACCGAGGCGGCCGTCGACCTGGCCCGGCTCGCGGGACTGCGTCCGGCCGGCGCGATCGTGGAGATCGCCGGCGAGGACGGGGTGATGCTGCGGCTGCCCGAGCTGATCCCGTTCGCGCGCAAGCACGGTCTGACGATCATCTCGATCGAGGATCTGATCGCCCACCGCCGCACCACCGAGCCGACCGTCCACCGCGCGGCCGAGGTCCGGCTGCCCACGGCCTTCGGCGAGTTCACGGCGTACGGCTACCGCTCCACCGTCGACGGCGTCGAGCATGTCGCCCTCGTCCACGGGGACATCGGCGACGGCGAGGACATGCTCGTACGCGTCCACTCCGAGTGCCTCACCGGTGACATCTTCTCCTCGCTGCGCTGCGACTGCGGCCCTCAGCTCCAGGCGTCCATGGAGCGCGTCACCGAGGCCGGGCGCGGCATCGTCGTCTATCTGCGCGGTCACGAGGGCCGGGGCATCGGGCTGCTCTCCAAGCTGCGCGCGTACGAACTCCAGGAGCGCGGCCGGGACACCCTCGACGCCAATCTGGAACTCGGCCTGCCCGCCGACGCCCGTGACTACGCGGCGGGCGCGCGGATCCTCGACGACCTCGGCGTGCGCAGTCTGCGGCTGATGACCAACAACCCGGACAAGACCGCCGCGCTGGTCCGCCACGGACTCCGGGTCACCGGACGCGAGCCGATGCCCGTCCAGGCGGGCGAGCACAACCTCCGCTATCTGCGCACCAAGCGCGACCGGATGGGACACGACCTGCCCTGGCTCGACGCCGCCGTCGGCGCGTCCGCCTGCGGCAACCAGTAGGAGCCCGAGCGGCTCCCGCACCGACGCACATCCAACGACCGGCAAATACGCACAGCCTCAAGGAGAGACGTGAGCGGCAAGGGCGCACCCGAACTGAGTGTGAAGAACGGCGGAGACCTCCGGGTCGCCGTGATCGCGGCACAGTGGCACGAGAAGATCATGGACGGCCTCGTCGACGGCGCCCTGCGCGCCCTCGGGGAGCTCGGCATCGACGAGCCGACCCTCCTGCGAGTCCCGGGCAGCTTCGAACTGCCCGTCGCCGCCAAGGTGCTCGCCGGACACGGCTACGACGCGGTCGTCGCCCTCGGTGTCGTCATCCGGGGCGGTACCCCCCACTTCGAGTACGTGTGCCAGGGCGTCACCCAGGGCCTCACCCAGGTCTCCGTCGACACCGGAGTGCCCGTCGGCTTCGGCGTACTGACCTGCGACACCGAGGAACAGGCTCTCGACCGGGCCGGGCTGGAGGGCTCGCGCGAGGACAAGGGCCATGAGGCGGTCACCGCCGCCGTCGCCACCGCGGCCACCCTGCGCGCCCTCGCCGAGCCCTGGCGCTGAGGGCCTCCACGGGCCGCGTAAAGTGACTCCCACCATGTCCAAGAAGACGTTCGAGGAGCTCTTCACCGAGCTTCAGCAGAAGGCCGCCACCGGCGACCCCGCGACCTCCCGTACCGCCGAACTGGTGGACAAGGGCGTTCACGCCATCGGCAAGAAGGTCGTCGAGGAGGCGGCCGAGGTGTGGATGGCCGCCGAGTACGAGGGCAAGGAAGCCGCCGCCGAGGAGATCTCGCAGCTCCTCTACCACATCCAGGTGATGATGGTCGCGCGCGGAATCTCCCTCGACGACGTCTACGCCCATCTCTGACCGGCTCCGAGCACAACCATCCCTTCGCACAAAGGAATCCGCCGTCATGCTGCGCATCGCCATTCCCAACAAGGGTTCACTGTCCGGACCTGCGTCGGCGATGCTCCATGAGGCCGGTTATCAGCAGCGCAAGGAGTCCAAGGAACTCGTCCTGGTCGACCCGGACAACGAGGTGGAGTTCTTCTACCTCCGGCCCCGGGACATCGCGATCTATGTGAGCTCCGGCCGGCTCGACATCGGCATCACCGGCCGTGATCTGCTGCTGGACTCCGGGGCCAACGCGGAAGAGATCCTTCCGCTCGGCTTCGCGCGCTCCACCTTCCGGTACGCCACCAAGCCGGGCACGGCGGCCGGTGTCGAGGGGTTCGGCGGGATGACCGTGGCCACCTCCTACGAGGGCATCGTCGCCAAGCACCTCGCGGACAACGGCGTCGACGCCTCCGTCGTGCACCTCGACGGCGCGGTGGAGACCGCCATCGAACTGGGTGTCGCCCAGGTCGTCGCCGACGTGGTGGAGACCGGCACCTCCCTGCGGAACGCCGGCCTCGAAGTGGTCGGCGAACCGATCATGACGTCCGAGGCCGTGGTCATCCGGCGTACCGGCGCGGGCGCGAACGAGCCCAAGGTGCAGCAGTTCCTGCGCAGGCTCCAGGGCGTCCTGGTGGCCCGTACGTACGTGATGATGGACTACGACTGCCGCGCCGAGCACCTGGAGCGGGCCGTCGCCCTCACGCCGGGCCTGGAGTCGCCGACCGTCTCCCCGCTGCACAACGAGGGCTGGGTCGCCGTCCGCGCGATGGTCCCGGCCAAGGAGGCGCAGCGGATCATGGACGATCTGTACGAACTGGGCGCCCGTGCCATTCTGACCACGGCGATCCACGCCTGCCGTCTCTGACGTCAGCGCCTGCCAAGCCGCTCCGACGCCCCTCCGACGCCACCACGGGAAGACCAGGAACCGATGTCCGCTCCCGCGCCCCAGTCCGATCCGTCCGATCCGTCCGGCGCGCCGGCCCCGGGCCGTCCCCGGCCCGGGGCCACGGAGCCCGTCCTCCCGGTCACCTTCCGGCCGACCAGGACCCGGATCGTCCTGCTGACCGTGGGGGTGGTCATGTTCACCGTCATCACGCTGGTCGCCCTGCTGCTGGAGAAGCTGGGCCCGGGGGAGCGGGCGAGCTTCGTCCTGACGGCCCTGATCTTCCTCGGCGTACTGGCGATGCTCAGCCGTCCCAAGGTCGTTGCGGACGCCACCGGAGTGACCGTGGTCAATCTCACCCGTACGCGCCGACTGGAGTGGGCCGAGATCCTCCGGGTCAATCTGCGTTCCGGCGACCCCTGGGTCTTCCTCGACCTGAGCGACGGCAGCAGCCTGCCCGTGCTGGGCATTCAGCCCGGTATCGCCAAGGATCACGCCATCCGGGACGCCCGCGCCCTGCGCGCCCTGGCCGAGTCGCACGGCACCGGTACGGAGAAGAAGTGAGCCCGCGCGGCGGAGCCGGGCCGTCCGCGGGCGCGCCGCTGCGCCGTACGCCACTGCCCCCGCACGCCCTCTCTTGATTACTCTGGTGGCGGAGGCGCCCAGTGCGCCCCCGCCCCGCATTTCACGGCCGTGTCGGCCCGTGGGGCACCTGCGACCCGAGGAGTGACTCCCTCCAGCAATGGACGGATCGTCCGGTAGTACCTGCGCCGCCCCCCTTGAAGAGGCGGCGGCATGACCATCCCCCTTCTGCTGCTCGCCGCAGCGTTCCTTCTGATCCTCGCCAACGGCTTCTTCGTGGCCGCCGAATTCGGCCTGGTCACGGTGGACCGCCCGGACGCCGAGCGCGCCGCCGCCCTCGGTGACCGCCGGGCCCGCGCCGTCGTCAGATCCCTGCGGGAGCTGTCCTTCCAGCTCTCCGGCACCCAGCTCGGCATCACCATCACCTCGCTCGTCGTCGGCATGCTCGCCGAGCCGGCGCTCGCCGGGCTGCTCGACGGGCCGCTCCTGGCGACCGGACTGCCCGAAGGCGCCGTCTCCGGTGTCGCCGTGGTGATCGGGATGCTGCTCGCCTCCGCCGTCCAGATGGTGATCGGCGAACTCGTACCGAAGAACTGGGCGGTCTCCCGGCCGCTCCAGGTCGCCCGGTTCGTGGCGGGCCCGCAGTATCTCTTCGCCTCCGTGTTCCGGCCGGTGATCTCCCTGCTCAACACCGTCGCCAACCGGCTGGTCCGGGTGCTCGGCGTGGAGCCGACCGAGGAACTCGCCTCGGCCCGCACTCCCGGCGAACTCGTCTCCCTGGCCCGCCACTCCGCCCGCGCGGGCACCCTCGAACAGGACACCGCGGACCTGTTCGTACGGACGCTCTCGCTCGGACGGCTCACCGCGCAGCACGTCATGACGCCCCGGGTGAAGGTGAGCGCACTCCAGAGCGACGCCACCGCGGCGGACGTCCTCAACCTCACCCGTGCCACCGGTCTGTCCCGGTTCCCCGTCTACCGGGAGCGCATCGACGAGATCGTCGGCATGGTGCATCTCAAGGACGCGCTCGCCGTGCCCGTGGAGGACCGGCTGCGCACGCCGGCCGGAGAGATCGCCGTACCGGCGCTGCTGGTACCCGAGACCCTGCCCGTGCAGCAGCTCCTGGAGCGGCTGCGCAGCGAGCAGCCGATAGCCGTCGTGGTGGACGAGTACGGCGGTACGGCCGGTGTCGTCACGCTGGAGGACATCATCGAGGAGCTGGTCGGCGAGGTGCGCGACGAGCACGACGCCGAGGGCGACGGCCGGCCGGAACTGGCTCCTGTCGCCTCCGAGGACGGCCGCCCGGCCTGGGACGCGGACGGCAGCGCCCGCGTCCCCACGCTGCGGCGGATCGGGCTGGACGTACCCGACGGGCCGTACGAGACCCTGGCCGGCCTGGTCGCCGATCTGCTGGGACGCATCCCGGCCCCCGGCGACAGGGCGGAGCTGCCGGGCTGGCGGCTGTCGGTGCGCCAGGTGGACCGCTACCGGGCCGAACGGGTCCGGCTGGTACGCACGACCGACGCGCCGCCGGGCACCACGGTGTACGCGCCGCCCGCGCCCACGGCGGACGTGCCGTCCGTGACGGTGGCCGACATACCGGCCGGCGCCCCCGCGATGGCGGAGGGCGCCCGATGAGCGCCCTGCAACTCGTCTTCGCCCTGGTGCTGGTCCTGGCCAACGGCTTCTTCGTCGGCGCGGAGTTCGCCCTCGTCTCCGTACGCCGCAGCCAGATCGAACCGCACGCCGCGCGCGGCTCCGCGCGCGCCAGGCAGGTGCTGCACGGCCTGGAGAATCTGCCGCAGATGATGGCAGCCGCCCAGTTCGGCATCACCGTCTGCTCCCTGACGCTCGGCGCGGTCGCGGAACCGACCGTGGCACAGCTGCTGGAGCCCGTCTTCCACGCGGCCCGGGTGCCCGAGGGCCTGATCCATCCGCTGGGCTATGTGATCGCCCTGGCGCTGGTCGTCTCGCTGCATCTGGTCATCGGCGAGATGGTGCCGAAGAACCTCGCCATGGCCGCGCCGGAGAAGGCCGCGCTCTGGTTCAGCCCGGCGTTGGTCGGCTTCGCCCGGCTCTGCCGCCCGGTGACCGCCGGGCTCGGCGCCTGTGCCCGGCTGGTGCTGCGGGCCTTCCGGGTCGAGCCCAAGGACGAGGTGGAGGCCGTCTTCACCAGCGAGCAGCTCAACCGGCTGGTCGAGGACTCGGGCCAGGCGGGCCTGCTGGAACCCGAGGCGCAGGAGCGGCTGGAGGACGCGCTGGAACTGGGCAGCCGCCCGGTCACCGATGTACTGCTCCCGCACGCCTCACTGGTGACGGTGACGCCCGCGGTCACCCCGCGCCAGATCGAGGAGCTGACCGTGCGCACCGGCTACTCGCGTTTCCCGGTCTGCGCGGAGAGCGGCGGCGTCTTCATGGGCTATCTGCATGTGAAGGACGTGCTCGATCTGGAGGCCGGGGAGCGCGCCGTGCCGCAGCACGTGTGGCGCCCGATGGCGACGCTGCGGGCGGAGCTCCCCCTGGACGACGCGCTCACCGTCATGCGCCGCGCGGCCACCCATCTCGCCCAGGTCGCGGACGCGTCCGGACGGGTGCTCGGCCTGGTGGCGCTGGAGGACGTGCTGGAGAAGCTGGTGGGCGAGGTACGGGACCCGTCCCACCGTGAACGCGCGCAGAAGGGACCGACGGTAGGCGGCCAGCGCACGGACCAGCCGCAGGTCCTCACCCACTGACGGCCTCCCGGCGGGGGCCCGTCCGCCGGGTCCGGTCCTCCATCGCCGGACGGGCTGGAAACACGGCCCGCGGCCGGGCGTCCCGACCGTCGGGGAGCCCGGCACCGGGCGGGCCGTTCCGTCCTCATCGCCGGACGGGCTGGACAGGCGCCCGGCACCCGTACCCGCCACCGGCCCCCGCGCCGCCAGGCGCACGCCGCGCGGCCCTAGCCGGGAGACGTGCCTCCCGGGGGCGTCGTGCCGCGTCCCGAGAGCACCTCTCCGTACGCCTGCATCAGGTCCGGCAGCCGCAGCGTGGCCAGGTCGTCGCGGGTAGGGGTGCCGGTGTAGCCCGAGAGGCGCAGATCCCGGTACGCGCAGCTCTTCTCGTACAGCGTGCGCACGAAGCGGCCGTTGCCCAGCTCGTCGATCCAGCCCTGGTCGACGACATGGCCGCTGATCGACAGCAGCTCGTCCACGGACTCCTCGTCCCACAGGTCGCCGTTCTCCGCGGCCAGCACGCGGCCGATGGCGGTCAGCTCCAGCGGACGGTAGCTGGGAAAGTCGACACGGCTGGTGAAACGGGAGGACAGGCCCGGGTTGGTGGCGAGCAGCCGGTCCATGCCCTCCGGGTAACCCGCCAGGATGACCACGAGGTGGTCCCGGTTGTCCTCGGCGCGCTTCAGCAGCACCTGGAGGGCCTCGTCGCCGTACGCGTCGCCCTTGGTGTATCCGGAGTTGGAGAGGCTGTACGCCTCGTCGACGAAGAGCACCCCGCCGATCGCGGAGTCGATCAGCTCGTTCGCCTTGACCGCGGTCTGCCCCAGGAACTCGCCCACCAGATCAGCCCGCTGGGCCTCGACAAGATGGTCGCCGCCGAGCAGCCCGAGGGCGTAGAAGATCCGTCCGAGGATGCGCGCGACGGTGGTCTTGCCGGTGCCGGAGGGGCCGGAGAAGACAAAGTGACGTTTCGGCGGCTGGACGGGCAGGCCCTCCCCTGCCCGCAGGCGGGCCATCTTGAGCTGCGCGGAGATCGCCTTGACCTGGCGTTTCACCGGCTCCAGACCGACCATCCGCTCCAGCTCGGCCAGCGCCTCGGCGAGCAGTGCCGGATCGGTCGGGCCCTCCGGGAACCTCGGCTGGGCCGCCTGGGTGGGCGGCGGTACCTTCTCCCGTACGTCGTCGCGCGGCGGCGACGGCGCCGGGACCGAACCGCCCATCGCGGCAGGGGTCTCCCGTCCGAGCAGCACGTCCGAGCCGGTGGGCTCCTCGCCCTCGCCCTGCGCGTCCGCCGCGTCCTGGCCGAAGCCCGTCAGCGCCACCGAGGCCAGTCCCACCGGGTCGTCCGGTCCTTCGTAGCCGTCGAAGTCGGTGATCGCGGCCAGCCGGGCCGCCGTGTCCATGAACGCCGGATCGAGCCGGTGCACGGCCCGGTAGAGAGGTAAGGCGGCGGCGCTGCGCCCGGTGCCCTCGTGGGCGCGGGCCAGCCAGTACCGCAGCTCCTTGCGCTGCGGCTGCTCGCTGCGGCAGCGCATCAGCGCGGTGGACAGCAGCGGCAGGGCCTGTCCGTACATCTCCAGCCGGACCCGGGCCATCCCGCCGAAGAGGCCCGCCTCGATGCCCAGCAGCGGATCGTTGACGAGCGGCTCGGTGTGGCGAACGAGCTGGTCCCAGTCCTTGACCAGATAGGCGCGGCAGGCGTGCAGGAACCGCACCTGGGGATCGGCGTCCACGGGCGGCAGTCCGGCCAGCGCCCGGTCCAGCTCCGGTACGTGCCGGCCGTCCAGCCAGTGCGAGGCGTGGGCGAGCAGCAGGTCACGCCCGTTCTCCAGCACGGGCTGGACCCACCAGCCCAGCCAGTACCATGAGTTGAGCGTACGGCGATGGCGGGCGCGCTGCTCGCCGAAGCGGTCGCGGTGGCGGTACATGTGCAGCAGCGCGGTGGTGGTGTCGACGCGCAGCGCGTGCAGCCCGAGCCAGCCGTCGGCCATCCCGGGATCGAGCCGTACGGCGGTCCTGAACTCCTCCTCGGCCTGGGGATAGGCCCCCATCGTGTACGCGTCCACGCCGCGCGCCCAGGCGAGGTCGGCGGGAGCGGCGCCGCCGCCCTGTGTGCCGATGCCGCTGCCGCTCTCCATCAGGCTTCCCCCACAACAAACCCTGCTCCCGGATTGTCCCGCCGGGCGGGCGCCCGTCGGCAGCGTGCTGAACCACCCTCTGGCAGACGGGAATTGACCGTACCGAGAGGCATCGTACCTGCGCAGAGGGTGTGCGACTAAGGGCACCACTCAGAGGCCACCGTGGTGACCGAGGGTGAGCGGGCGGGGAGGCGGGACAGCCGGAAACCGGCGAGGAGGGCAGAACGAAGCCCCCGATCACGGGGGAACAACCGGGGGCTTCGCGTCTGCGGCGACTCCGAAAAGCCGCACATTGAGAACGTAAGACCTGTCCGGCCCCTCGGTCAAGCGCAGTTGGACACTCGTCCGGGGTCGATTTCCGACTGCTCAGTATGGCGGCCGAAAGTGATCACCGTGGGTGATGGTCCGGTCCTGGATAGCGGTCGAAACGGGCCCCGGGAGCATCACATATCCCTCTCGCACCTCCCGCACCAGCGCGTTCGCGAAGGGCCGGGACGGGTCCGCCAGGAAATGGCGAGTCTCCGCCGTTGTCCAACCGTCCCAGAATTCGGACAGCCCGGGGCCGTCGCGCCGCCGCCCCCGCTCCCAGGACTCCTCGGCGCGCCGGTCCATCCAGAGCAGCCGGGCGAGATACGGCCGCAGCGCCCGGCGCCCGGCTCCCACGCCCTCGATCAGTACGACAGGATCGGGGCGCAGCGCGCGCGGCTCGGTGAAGCGCCGCAGCGTCCAGTCGTACGCCTCGTAGTGCGCCGTCGCGCCCCGCGTGAGCGGCTCGATGATCCGTGCCGTCAGCCGCTCCGTCCACGCGAACAGCTCCTCGTGCGAGGCCAGATCGTCCAGACGCAGTACGGGCGCGCCGCCGAGCGCCGCCGCGAGGCGCCCGGCGAAGGTGCTCTTGCCGGACCCCGCGTGGCCGTCGACGGCGATCAGCCGGACGGGCCCGCAGGAGGGCGGCAGGGCGCGCAGGAGGGCGGCGGCCTCGGTCAGGTCGGTCATCCGCCCACCCTACGAGGTCCCAGGTCACGCCAGTGGTGGAGACCAATATTGGTC
>NZ_MAUD01000248.1 GCF_001700515.1 Streptomyces lushanensis | reverse complement strand
CGTAGGAGAACGGCGGGGTCCCGGCGAAGAGAGGAACAACGCGGCAGCAGGGCGCCGATCAGGCGGCGGAAGAGCCGCTGGAGCCGCTGCTCGACGTCGAGGAGCCGGAGCCCGAGCTCGATCCGGAGCCGGTGCTCGAACCGGACGCGGAGGAACCGGAGGCCGAGGAGGAGGCCGACGCCCCGGCCTTGGACTCCGACGACGACTTCGTACCCGAGGAGGCCGAGCCCGACGAGTTCGCCGAGGCGGGCGCGCTGCTCGACGACGAGCCACGGCTGTCGTTGCGGTAGAAGCCCGAGCCCTTGAAGACGATGCCGACCGCGGAGAACACCTTCTTCAGGCGTCCCTCGCAATTCGGGCATACGGTCAGGGCGTCATCGGTGAATTTCTGCACCGCTTCAAGGCCCTGGCCGCACTCGGTGCACTGGTACTGGTAGGTCGGCACTTGCTCCTCCTGGCACTCTCACTCAATGAGTGCTAACGACGCTCCATAGTGACGTATTCCGCGCGATCAGTCCACTGCCACCGGCTCGCGGTGACCCATCCCACGCGCGGTGACGCGCCCCGAGGCCTTCGGGGCCAGTCGGGAGCGCAGTACCACCAGGGTGGTGAGCGCCAGCACCGTACCAACGAGCGGCACCAGGAATCCGGCGCTCGCGCCATGTGCGTCGGCTAGCTGTCCCGCGGCGGTCACCGCCATGGCCTGGCCCAGCGCGACCGCGCCGGTCAGCCAGGTGAACGACTCGGTACGGGCCGAGGCGGGCACCAGCGACTCGACCAGTGTGTAGCCCGTGATCAGCGCGGGTGCGATGCAGAGCCCGACCAGCAGTCCGAGCCCGGCGAGCAGCGGCGCCGAGTTCACGGCCCACAGAGTGGAGGCGACCACGGTCAGTGCCGTGTATCCGAACAGCAATCTGCGTCGCGGACCGATCGTCCAGGCGACGGCGCCGCAGACGATCCCGGCGAGCATATTGCCGGCGGCGAAGATCCCGTACAGCACACCGTTCACTCCGGGGGCGCCGATCTCCTCGGCGAACGCGGTGAGGGAGACCTGCATTCCGCCGAAGACCGAGCCGATGCCCAAGAAGGCCACGGCCAGTACCCGTACGCCGGGCACGGCCAGCGCGGACGTGCGCGGCTCTCCCGGCTCTCCCGGGCCGGCGGTGCCTTGTCGGCCGGGCCGGGGCTGGGTCGCGCGCCGGGCGGCGAAGAGCAGACCGCCGACCAGGGTGAGCGCGGCCTCGGCGATCAGTCCGGCCGCCGGGTGTACGCCGGTGCACAGCGCGGTCGCGAGCACGGGCCCGATGACGAAGGTGAACTCGTCCGTCACGGATTCGAAGGCGGCGGCGGTCGGCAGCAGGGAGGAGGTTCCGGACGGACCGCTCAGCAGGGCGGCCCAGCGCGAGCGCACCATGGGGCCGATCTGCGGGACGGAGGCGCCGGTGGGCACGGCCGCGACGAACAGCGCCCACAGGGGAGCGTCCGTCAGCGCGAGCGCGATCAGCGCGGCGGCGGAGGCGGTGTGCGTCAGCACGCCCGGTATCAGTACCGCGCGCTGTCCGAACCGGTCCGCGAGCCTGCCGCTCTGCGGGGCGAAGAGGGCCATGGAGACACCGGTGACGGCGGCGACGGCCCCGGCGGTGCCGTACGAACCGGTGGTGTGCTGGACCAGCAGGACGATGCCGATCGTCAGCATCGCGAAGGGCTGCCGAGCGGCGAAGCCGGGCAGCAGGAATGTCCAGGCACCGGGCGTACGCAGCAGCCGCCCGTATCCGGGACGGCGCGGAGCGTTCCGCGTGCGCCGCGTCCCCCGTGTCCGCCGTCTGTTCCGGGTGCCGGCGGGCGCGTCGGTGCCGACCGTGTTGCGGGACACGGCCCTTGCCTTTCTGCCGCCTGGTAGCGCGCCCCCGCGGTCACGGGGGCAGCCGAGAGCTGTCCTCTGCGCGCGGAACTGCGGTAGATACCAGGGCCCACTACGGGAAGCGCCACGGCCGCCATACGGTCGCGCCAGCACTGCGTCAGGCAGAAGTGGTTCGATCAGTCAGGTGCGCCTTCATCGTACAGGTACGAACATCACATGCCCTCGGAATCCCAAGCACCGCCGACGCACGCCTGGGATTGCACGAGCTCCCTTGCCCGCCCGCCGGGCGCCCGTGACGACGGCTGCCCCGCTCACTCACCCCGACCGTCCGCCGATCCCCGCGCCGGTTCCCGCACCCGTACCCGAGCCGTTCCCGCCACTGGAGGCCGTACCTGTTCCGGAAGACGTGCCCGTCCCCAGCCAGCCGGCCAGCTTGCCGCCCTGCGCCACCGCCCGCAGCCGCCGTTCCGCCGCGTCCCGTACCGGATCCGTGGCCACCACCAGCAGCTCGTCCCCCCGGCGCAGCACGGTCGCGGGCGACGGCACGAAGCTCTTGCCGTCCCGTACGACCAGCGTCACCGCCGATCCCGAGGGCATCCGCAGCTCGCCCACCTCCACACCGTGCATCTTCGACCGCTCCGGAATCGCCACGGAGAGCAGATGGCCGCGCAGCCGCTCCAGCGGAGCCGACTCGATGCCCAGATCGGAGGCCGCGGAGGTGCTGCGGAGATGCAGGGCCCTCGCGAGCCACGGCAGCGTCGGACCCTGCACCAGCGTGTAGACCACGACCAGGATGAAGACGATGTTGAAGATCCGCAGGCTGCCCTGGATCTGCGACACCATGGGGATGGTCGCCAGGATGATGGGTACGGCGCCGCGCAGCCCCGCCCATGACATCAGCGCCTGTTCCTGCCACGGGATACGGAACGGCAGCAGGCTGATCAGCACGGACAGCGGCCGGGCCACCACGGTCAGTACGAGTCCGACGATCAGCGCGGGCAGGAAGTCGTCGCCCAGTTCGTGCGGTGTCACCAGCAGCCCGAGCAGGACGAACATACCGATCTGCGCGATCCAGCCGAGCCCCTCCGCGAAGCCGCGGTTGGCCGGGGCGTGCGGCAGTTTGGAGTTGCCGAGGATCATCGAGGCGACATAGACGGCGAGGAAACCGCTGCCGTGCGCCGTGGCGCCGAGCGCGTACGCCGAGACCGCGATGGCCATCACGGCGATCGGGTAGAGCCCGGAGGCCGGCAGGGCCACGTGCCGCAGCCCGAAGGCGCCCGCGAAGCCCACCGCCAGCCCGATGCACGCGCCGATGGCCAGTTCGAGGGCGATCACGCCGACCAGTACGTACCAGTGCTCGACCGGACCGGAGGCGGAGAGCGCGACCACGATGATCACCACGGGCGCGTCGTTGAAGCCGGACTCGGCCTCCAGCGCGCCGGTCACCCTGGGCGGCAGCGGCACCTTGCGCAGTACGGAGAAGACCGCGGCGGCGTCCGTCGAGGAGACGACCGCGCCGATGATCAGCGCCTGCCGCCACTCCAGGCCGACCAGAAAGTGCGCGGCGGCGGCCGTCACCCCGACGCTCACGCCGACGCCCACGGTCGACAGCGCGGCGGCGGCGGGCAGCGCCGGCCTCACTTCTTTCCACTTGGTGCCGAGACCGCCCTCGGCGAGGATCACCACGAGCGCGGCATAGCCGATGACCTGCGTCAGGCCCGCGTTGTCGAACTTGACATGGAAGATGCCGTCCTGCCCTATGACGACCCCGATGCCGAGGTACAGGAGCAGGCTGGGGAGGCCGCTCCGGGACGAGATCCGTACGGCCGCGACCGCGATCAGCAGCACGAGTGAGCTGACGAGCAGGAGTTCATTGAGCTGGTGGACAGTCAGCGGCCGATCCTTCCCCTCGCGCACGCCGGATCGTTCCTCCGGCGGCCAGTACTTCGTTACCTTACCTAATCTTTAACGTTTTCTTGACGCGCTCGATCGTCTGTGCGAGCTCAGATGTGATCTGTGTCGCCATAGCGCGCGAATTCCGGCAAGATCCCGGCAGGAACCCAGCCGGGACCCGGCCGGAACCCCGCAGGAACCCCGCTTGTGTGCCTGTGTGGTCGTCCGATGAGTCGCACTACATGACACCGCGTCGGGGGCGGGGAACGCCTGCGCCTATGGTTGCTCCAGCATTCCAGGACCACCCTGCCCCTCGAAGGACAGCGATGCCCGCCAACACAGCCCCCCCTTCCGTCAAAAAGAAGGGGCGACGCGCCCGTCTGATCGTGATCGTCCTGGTGCTGGCGCTTGTCGCGGGTGTCGGCTACGGGGCGTACTGGGGCGTCGGCACGGTCCGTGCCTCCTTCCCCCAGACCACGGGATCGATTCAGCTCAAGGGCCTGTCCGGACCCGTGGACGTACGACGGGACAGCTACGGCATCCCGCAGATCTACGCGAACTCCGACGAGGACCTCTTCCGCGCCCAGGGCTTCGTCCAGGCGCAGGACCGCTTCTGGGAGATGGACGTCCGCCGTCATATGACCGCGGGCCGGCTCTCCGAGATGTTCGGCTCGGGCCAGGTCGAGACCGACGCCTTCCTGCGCACCCTCGACTGGCGCGGAGTGGCTCAGCGCGAGTACGACAACGAGCTCTCGGACGAGACCAAGAAGAACCTCCAGTCGTACGCGGACGGCGTCAACGCCTATCTCGAAGGCCGCGACGGCAAGGACATCTCGGTCGAGTACGCCGCGCTGAACTTCACCAACGACTACAAGCCCGCGAAGTGGACCCCGGTCGACTCGGTCGCCTGGCTCAAGGCGATGGCCTGGGATCTGCGCGGCAACATGCAGGACGAGATCGACCGCTCACTGCTGACCAGCAGGCTCAGCGAGAAGCAGGTGGACGAGCTCTACCCGTCGTACCCGTACGACCGGAACAAGCCCGTCGTCAGCGAGGGCGGGATCGACCCGATAACCGGGAAGTACGACCCGAAGGCCGAGCCCAGCGCCACGGCGCCGGGCGGCACGACCGACGGCACGGGAACCGACGCGGGCATCGGCGCGGGAACAGGCATCGACACGGGGACCGGCACGGATACCGGCACCGGCACGGACAGCTCCGCCGGCACCGTCCTGAACAGCGCCGGTGACACGAGCGCGACCGGCACGAGCACGACCGGCACCAGCGCCGCCGGGGCCACCGAGAGCTTCAACTCCCAGCTCGCGGCCCTCTCCGGCACCCTCGACGAGATCCCCGCCCTGCTCGGCCCCAGCGGCGACGGCATCGGCTCCAACTCCTGGGTCGTCTCCGGCCGGTACACGACCACCGAGAAGCCGCTGCTCGCCAACGATCCGCACCTGGCCCCGCAGCTCCCCTCGCTCTGGTACCAGATGGGCCTGCACTGCCGCAGCGTCTCGGAGACCTGCCAGTACGACGTCGCGGGCTACACCTTCTCCGGAATGCCCGGTGTGATCATCGGCCACAACCAGGACATCGCCTGGGGCTTCACCAACCTCGGCGCCGATGTGACCGACCTGTATCTGGAGAAGGTCGACGGCGACTCGTACCAGTACGGCGACAGCGAGAAGCCGTTCAAGCTCCGCGAGGAGACCATCAAGGTCGCGGGCGGCAAGAGCAAGAAGATCACCGTCCGCTCCACCGACCGCGGTCCGGTGGTCTCCGACCGCGACACCGAGCTGGCGAAGGTCGGCGAGAAGGCCCCGGTCGGCGATGTCGCTCCCGACCGCGGCGACGGATACGCCGTCTCGCTCCAGTGGACCGCGCTCCAGCCGGGCAAGTCCATGGACGCGGTCTTCGAGATCAACAAGGCCAAGGACTTCACCCAGTTCCGCAAGGCGGCCGAGCACTTCGAGGTTCCCTCGCAGAACCTGATCTACGCCGACGTCAAGGGCAACATCGGCTACCAGGCGCCCGGACGCATCCCGATCCGCGCCGAGGGCGACGGCCGGATGCCCGCTCCCGGCTGGGACCCGAAGTACCAGTGGAAGGGATACATCCCCTTCGACCAGCTCCCGTACGAGTACAACCCGGAGCGCGGCTACATCGTCACCGCCAACCAGGCCGTCGTCGACGCGAAGAAGTACCCGTACCCGCTGACCGAGGACTGGGGCTACGGCGCCCGCAGCCAGCGGATCAACGACCTGATCGAGTCGAAGATCAAGGACGGCGGGAAGATCTCCACCGCCGACATGCAGACCATGCAGATGGACAACAGCAGCCAGATCGCCAAGCTGCTGGCGCCGATCCTGGTCAAGCTCGACGTCAAGGACCCGGCCGTGCGCGAGGCGCAGAAGCTCCTCGAAGGCTGGGACTACACCCAGGAGCCCGACTCGGGTGCCGCCGCCTACTTCAATGCCGTCTGGCGCAATGTCCTCAAGCTCGCCTTCGGCAACAAGCTGCCGAAGGAGGTGCGCGTCAAGGGCCAGTGCCTCACCGTCCGTCCCGCCGACAGCACCGGCCCGCTGGACGATCTCGACCAGCGGGTGCGGGAGTGCGGCCGGCGCGATCCCGACCTCGCGCAGCCGGACGGCGGGGACCGCTGGTACGAGGTGGTGCGGCGCATCATCGACGACCAGGACAATCCCTGGTGGAGCATCCCGGCCAGCCGCAGGGACTCGGCCGGCACGACCCGCGACGAGCTGCTCCAGCGCGCCATGGCCGATGCCCGCTGGGAGCTGACCGCGAAGCTCGGCAAGGACGTGTCGAGCTGGACCTGGGGCCGGCTGCACCAGCTCACGCTGGACAACCAGACGCTCGGCACCAGCGGCCCCGGCTTCCTCAAGCGGATGCTCAACCGCGGTCCGTGGAATCTCGGCGGCGGCGAGGCGGCCGTCAACGCGACGGGCTGGAACGCAGCGGGCGGCTACGAGGTCATATGGGTTCCGTCGATGCGGATGGTCGTCAACGTCGGTGACTGGGACAAGTCCCGGTGGATCAACCTGACGGGCGCCTCGGGGCACGCGTACAGCTCGCACTACACCGACCAGACGAGCAAGTGGGCCCGGGGCGAGCTGCTCGACTGGTCCTACGGTGTCAACGCGGTGGAGCGCACCACGACCGACACCCTGACGCTGACGCCGTAGCGGTGAGCGTGAGTCCCGGCGTGAACGCGAGCGCCGGCGCGGGCGTGAACGCGAGCCCGGGCGCCGGGCGGTGTCAGCCTCCGTGCCGGCACCGCCCGTCCCGTACCAGCCCGCCCTGCCCGTCCCGTACCAGCCCGTCGTGCGTCCGCCCGGTCCGCGTCGGTCCGGTCGGCGGGCCGAAGCGCAGGACGCCCCCCGGCGTCACCACCGCCCGTACGGGACGGTCGTGCGGCTCCTCCGGGACCCGCGCGACCACCTCGTCGTCGTACAGCAGGACGGCCAGGGCGGGCTCGGCCCCCGCCTCGGCCAGCCGCCCGAGGACCCGGTCGTACGAGCCGCCGCCGCGCCCCAGCCGCATACCGCGCCCGTCCACCGCGAGACCGGGCAGCAGGACGGCCTCCGCGTCCAGCACGGCGTCGGGACCGAGCCGTACGCCGTCCGGTTCCAGCAGTCCCCGCCGTGCCCGCACCAGCCGCTCGGCGCCCTCGTACGGTGCCCAGTCCAGGTCGTTGTCCGCCATCAGCACCGGCAGCAGGACCCGTACCCCCCGCGTGCGCAGCGCGTCGAGCAGCGCGCGCGTCCCGGGCTCGCGCCCCACCGACACATACGCGGCGACGGTGCGCGCGCGGGCCAGCTCCGGCAGCTCCAGGGCGCGCTCCGCGAGAACCGCCGCGGCTCTGCGCGCGTCCTCACCGGACAGCAGGCTCCTCGCGGCGAGAAGTTCGCTCCGCAGCGCGTCCTTTTCGGGCATCTCATCACCCATCAGACATCACAAATCTCTCGTATGAGTACGGATGAGGCGAAAGTTAACCAGAGCATCATCTTCCGCCCATGCGCAGCAGATAGTGTGTTCGGTATGACTCAGTCGCCCTCCCGGGCCCGCTCCGCCAGGATCAGCAAGGCTGTCATCCCTGCCGCCGGCCTCGGCACCCGGTTCCTGCCCGCCACCAAGGCAACTCCGAAGGAGATGCTGCCGGTCGTCGACAAGCCGGCGATCCAGTATGTGGTCGAGGAGGCCGTGGCAGCCGGTCTCTCCGACGTGCTCATGGTGACCGGCCGCAACAAGCGTCCTCTTGAGGACCACTTCGACCGGAACTACGAGCTGGAAGAGGCGCTCACCCGCAAGGGAGACCTCGAACGCCTCGCCAAGGTCCAGGAGTCCAGCGACCTCGCCACCATGCACTACGTGCGGCAGGGCGATCCCAGGGGCCTCGGCCACGCGGTCCTGTGCGCGGCTCCGCACGTCGGCGACCAGCCCTTCGCGGTCCTGCTCGGCGACGACCTGATCGACCCGCGCGATCCGCTGCTGGCCCGGATGGTCGAGGTCCAGGAGCGCGAGGGCGGCAGCGTCATCGCCCTCATGGAGGTCGATCCGTCGCAGATCCATCTCTACGGATGCGCCGCGGTGGAGCCCACGCGCGACGCCGATGTGGTCAAGGTGCACGATCTGGTCGAGAAGCCGGACGCCGCCGACGCGCCCAGCAACTACGCGATCATCGGCCGCTACGTCCTCGATCCCGCCGTCTTCGGGATACTGCGCGAGACCGGGCCCGGCCGCGGCGGCGAGATCCAGCTCACCGACGCGCTTCAGCAGCTCTCCGCGGACGAGAAGGTCGGCGGACCGGTCCACGGCGTGGTCTTCAAGGGCCGCCGCTATGACACCGGTGACCGCGGCGACTATCTCCGTGCCATTGTCAGACTCGCATGCGAACGTGAGGACCTGGGCCCGGACTTCCGGACCTGGCTCCGCGGTTATGTCGCGGAGGAGATGTAGCACGTGACGAGGGGATGCGGCACTTGAGCAGCACGGCGGAATCGGCACCGGCGGCCTACGGCCACGAGCGGCTCTGGTCGGTCGACGACCATCTCGCGGACATTCTCGCCGCGGTGCACCCGCTCGATCCCATCGAGCTGCAACTGCTCGACGCACAGGGCTGCGTGCTCGTGGAGGACATCACGGTGCCGGTGGCGCTGCCCCCGTTCGACAACAGCTCCATGGACGGCTACGCGGTCCGTACGGTCGATGTCGCGGGTGCCACCGAGGAGTTTCCCGCCGTGCTGACCGTCGTCGGCGATGTCGCGGCGGGCAGCGGTGCCCTGCCCGAGGTCGGCCCGGGGCAGACCGCCCGGATCATGACCGGTGCCGCGCTGCCGCCGGGCGCCGAGGCCGTCGTCCCGGTGGAGTGGACCGACGGCGGTACGGGCGGCGGGGCGGCCACCTCGATGCGCCCGGCGGGCGAGGCGCCGGACGGCGCGAGCGGCGAGGTGCGGGTGTACCGCCCGGCCGAGGCCGGTGGCCATGTCCGCGCGCGCGGCAGCGACGTGCAGACGGGCGATCTGGCCCTGGAGGCCGGTACGGTCCTGGGCCCGCCGCAGATCGGGCTGCTGGCCGCCATCGGCCGCGGTTCGGTACGGGTCCGCCCGCGCCCGCGCGTGGTCGTGCTCTCCACCGGCAGCGAGCTCGTCCAGCCCGGCGAGCAGCTCGGCGACGGCCAGATCTACGACTCGAACAGCTTCGCGCTCACCGCGGCGGCCAGGGACGCGGGCGCCATCGCGTATCGGGTCGGCGCCGTCACGGACGACGCGGAGACCCTGCGCGCCACCATCGAGGACCAGCTCATCCGCGCCGACATGGTGGTCACCACGGGCGGCGTCAGCGTCGGCGCGTACGACGTCGTCAAGGAAGCGCTCTCCTCCGTGGGAGACGAGGACGAGGACGGCGGCGGGGTCGATTTCCGCAAGCTCGCGATGCAGCCGGGCAAGCCGCAGGGCTTCGGGTCGATCGGCCGGGAGCACACCCCGCTGCTCGCCCTGCCCGGGAACCCGGTCTCGTCGTACGTCTCCTTCGAGCTGTTCGTCCGTCCCGCGATCCGCAGGCTGATGGGCCTGGAGGATGTGCACCGTCCGAAGGCCCGTGCCACGCTCGTGGCGGACGAACCGCTCTCGTCCCCGGCCGGCCGCCGCCAGTTCCTGCGGGCCGCCTACGACGCCGAGGCGGGCTCGATCACCCCGGTCGGCGGTGCCGGATCGCATCTTGTCGCCGCGCTCGCCCACGCCGACGCGCTGATCGTCGTCCCGGAGGACTCGGTCTCGGTCGAGCCCGGTACGGACGTCGATGTGGTCCTGATCGGCTGATGCGCCCGTGTGGCGGTACCGTGTCTGCCCACACAGGCCCTGTCGGGCCCGGACCGGGAGCGCCACAGCGAATGACTGTGTTTTCCCGGGGGGAGACCCCCGGACCCTCTCAGCAGGGCGGCTTGACCCATGTCGACGAGTCGGGCGCGGCCCGTATGGTCGATGTCTCGGCGAAGGAGATCACCGCGCGCACCGCGCGTGCCAGTGGGCGGGTGCTGGTGTCGCCGCGCGTCGTCGAACTGCTCAGGGGCGGGGGAGTGCCCAAGGGCGACGCGCTCGCCACCGCCCGTATCGCGGGGATCATGGGCGCGAAGCGGACCCCGGAGCTGATTCCGCTCTGTCATCCGCTGGCCGTCTCGGGTGTCACGGTGGACCTCGCGGTCACGGACGACGCCGTCGAGATCCTCGCGACAGTCAGGACCACGGACCGTACGGGCGTCGAGATGGAGGCGCTGACGGCTGTGTCGGTGGCCGCGCTCACCCTGGTGGACATGGTGAAGGCGGTCGACAAGGGCGCGGTCATCACGGACGTACGGGTCGAGGAGAAGACCGGCGGCAGGTCGGGCCACTGGACGCGCGGCCCGCGGCCACCGGGCGAGGCGGCACAGGGCGAGGCGGACGGAGCCGGGTCATGACGGCGCGAGCGGGCGAGGGCCCGCGGAACACGGCCGAGGGAAGCGCGGCAGGCGCCGCCGGGCCGGGGGCACGGGGACCGTCGGGTACGAGGCCCGGGGAACCCGGCGTGTCCGGTACGGGACAGGAGCCGGAGCCGTCGATCGCGACGCCCGCCCGGCGAAGGACCTACCGCGCGCTCGTCGTCACCGCGTCCAACCGTGCCGCCGCGGGTGTCTACGCCGACACGGGCGGCCCGATCCTCGCCGAGGGCCTCGCCGCGCTGGGCTTCTCCGTCGACGGACCGGAGGTCGTTCCCGACGGGGAGCCCGTCGAGCGGGCCCTGCGCGCGGGCGTCGCCGCCGCGTACGACGTCATCCTGACCACCGGCGGTACGGGCATCTCGCCCACGGACCGCACCGCCGATGTCACCCGGCGCGTGATCGACCACGAGATCCCGGGCATCCCCGAGGCGATCCGCGCCGCGGGCGCCGTGAAGGTCCCCACCGCCGCGCTCTCCCGCGGCCTGGCCGGGATGGCCGGTCGGACCCTGATCGTGAACCTGCCGGGCTCGACCGGCGGCGTGCGGGACGGCCTCGCCGTGCTCGAACGGCTGCTCGTCCACGCCGTGGACCAGATCCACGGCGGCGATCACGCTCGTAGCGACGGCTCCGGCACCGATCATCCCGCTGCCGATCATCCCGCCGCGGATCGCCGTGGTACCGATCAGCCCCGCACCGATCACCCCCGTACCTCCGGATGAACCCGTCCTGGCCCGTGACGCTGGTGGACGGCGATGTCGCCCTCCGCCCGATAAGGCTGCGCGACCAGCGCGCGTGGCGTGAGGTGAACCGGCGGAACCGCGACTGGCTGCGGCCCTGGGAGGCGACGATCCCGCCGCCGCCACCGGGCGGTCCGGTCGCCCAGCGCCCCACCTACCGTCAGATGGTCCGCCATCTGCGCGCCGAGGCGGGAGCGGGCCGGATGCTCCCCTTCGTGGTCGAGTACCAGGGACGGCTCGTCGGCCAGCTCACGGTCGCCGGGATCACCTGGGGATCGATGTGCTCGGGGCATGTCGGCTACTGGGTGGACCGCGAGGTCGCCGGCCGCGGGGTCATGCCGACCGCCGTCGCGCTCGCCGCCGACCACTGTTTCCGCATGGTCGGACTGCACCGCCTGGAGATCTGCATCCGCCCGGAGAACGGGCCCAGCCGCCGGGTGGTCGAGAAACTCGGATTCCGCGAGGAGGGGCTGCGCCCGCGCTATCTGCATATCGACGGGGCGTGGCGGGACCATCTCGTGTTCGTGCTCACGGCCGAAGAGGTGCCCGAGGGACTGCTGCGCCGGTGGCGGCAGGCTCGACCGGGAACGCACAGAAAATGAAATACTTGTTCGATAATGATCGACATATGGCTATAAACTGATCTGAACAGTCACAAAAAAAGTCCGTGATATCAGCCAGATCGTGCGACACACCGGCTCAATTGGCCGATGCCCTCGTGCGAACCCCTCTACGGTGTGAACCGTGAGCAGCAGCGGCCTCATCTACGCAGTCATCGTCGGGGCCTGGGCCGCCTACTTGGTGCCGATGTGGCTCCGCAGGCAGGACGAGCTCAATGAGGCACGTCCGACGGAGCGCTTCAGTACCGCCATCCGGCTGCTGTCCGGAAGGGCGGCCATGGAGCGCCGTTATGCCAAGGAGCTTCAGGGGCGTGCCGCCGAGGAGGCGGGGTCCGACGGGGAAACGGGCGCCGGTACGGAGTCGATGAGCTCCGTCGACGTCCGGGCCTTCGCCGCGCCCCCGGCCCGTACGGAAGCCCGGATGGAGATCCGCGCGGACGTCCCCGCACCGGCCAGGTCCCTCCCCGCGTCGTCGCGCAAGGCGGCCAGGCCCGCACCGGCACGTCCGGCGCGCGCCTCCGTGCCCGCCCGGCGCGCGCGCCCTTCGGGAGCCGCGGCCGAACGCGCTCGGCGTGCGCAGCGCCTCCAGGTCCTGGCGCGCCGACGCCGTACCACCATGGTCCTCTTCCTCGCCTTCACGCTCGGCACGATCGTCGCGGCGGTCGGCGGACTCGGCTTCCTCTGGGCGCCGGCGGTCCCGGCCGTACTCCTGAGCACGTACATCGTGCATCTGCGCGCCCAGGAGCGGAGGCGCTTCGCCTTCACGATGGACCGGCGCAGGGCCGAGGC
>NZ_MAUD01000247.1 GCF_001700515.1 Streptomyces lushanensis | reverse complement strand
CGCTCCCTCCCGGGACCGGTCCGGGGACGACCGGTCCCGGGAGGGAGCGGAGGACGCGGCCCGGGACGAGTCCGGGGAGGACGCCCGGGACGGCGCCGGGGAGGCGGCCGTCGGCGCCGGGGAGGACGGCGGCTCCTGCGCGGCGGTCGCCGGCGGACCCGCCGACGGCACTCCCGGTCGCGCGCCGGGCCGCGCCGCGGCCCGCGCCAGATGCAGTCGGGTGAAGGCCAGCGCCTCCGCCAGGTCCGCCTCGCGCTCCGCCGAGGACATCGCCCGCCGGGTATTGACCTCGATCACCACATGACCGTCGAACGAGCTGCCCGCCAGCCGTTCCAGCAGCTCGGCGCAGGGCTGGGTGCCCCGTCCCGGTACGAGATGCTCGTCCTTCGCCGAGCCCCTGCCGTCCGCGAGATGGACATGGCCGAGCCGGTCGCCCATCCGGTCGATCATGCCCATGGCATCCGTACGGGCGGTCGCCGTGTGCGAGAGATCGACCGTGAAGTGCCGGTAGTCGTCCTTGGTGACATCCCAGTCGGGCGCGTACGCGAGCATCTCGCGGTCCCGGTACCGCCACGGGTACATGTTCTCGACCGCGAACCGTACGTCCGTCTCGCCCGCCATCCGCCAGATGCCGGTGACGAAGTCGCGCGCGTACTGCCGCTGCCAGCGGAAGGGCGGATGGACGACCACCGTGGAGGCGCCGAGCCGCTCGGCCGCCGCCCGCGCCCGCTGGAGCTTCACCCACGGGTCGGTCGACCACACCCGCTGGGTGATCAGCAGACAGGGCGCGTGTATGGCCAGTACCGGCACCCCGTGATAGTCGGAGAGCCGGCGCAGCGCCTCGATGTCCTGGCTGACGGGATCGGTCCAGACCATGATCTCGACACCGTCGTACCCGAGGCGCGCGGCGATCTCGAAAGCCGTCGCCGTGGACTCCGGATAGACGGAGGCCGTCGACAGGGCGACCTTCGCATCCGGGACCCGCACCACTGGTTCTGCCACGGGGACAGCGTAAGGGCACCCTCTAGGTCGTCGGGAGCTGGTCGAGTCGGCGCAGGATGACGCCCTCGCGCAGCGCCCAGGGACAGATCTCCACCACTTCGAGCCCGAACAGGTCCATCGCACCCTCCGCGACCAGCGCTCCCGCCAGCAGCTGGGAGGACCGCCCCTCCGAGACACCCGGGAGCCCGCCGCGCTGGAGCGAGGTCATCGCGGCCAGCTTGGGGACCCATTCCTCCAGTGACGTACGACTCAGTTCGCGCTGCACGTACAGGCCCTCGGCGGAGCGCGCGGCACCGGCGAGCCGGGCGAGCTGCCGGAAGGTCTTGGACGTCGCCACCACATGGTCCGGTGTGCCGAACCGGGCGAATTCACCGACCGTACGGGCGATCTGGGCGCGCACATGACGGCGCAGGGCCTTCACGTCGACCGGGTCGGGCGGATCACCGGGCAGCCAGGCGGCCGTCAGCCGGCCCGCGCCCAGGGGCAGGGAGACGGCGGCGTCGGGCTCCTCGTCGAGTCCGTACGCGATCTCCAGGGAGCCGCCGCCGATGTCCAGGACCAGCAGTTTCCCGGCCGACCAGCCGAACCAGCGGCGGGCTGCGAGAAAGGTGAGCCGGGCCTCCTCCTCACCGGTGAGCACTTCGAGGTCCACACCGGTCTCGCTCCTGACACGCCCGAGCACCTGATCGGCGTTGCTGGCCTCCCGTACGGCGGAGGTCGCGAACGGCAGCACGGCCTCGCAGCCCTTGTCCTCGGCGGTCTGGAGCGCGTCCGCGACGGTCGCCACGAGCCGGTCGACGCCCTCGGCCCCTATGGCACCGTCCGCTTCGAGCAGTTCGGCGAGCCGCAGCTCCGCCTTGTGCGAGTACGCGGGCAGCGGGCGGGCGCCGCGGTGGGCGTCCACGGCCAGCAGATGAACGGTGTTCGAACCGACATCGAGAACTCCGAGTCTCATGAACGGAACGCTACTGCGAGCGCGCGCATACGCTGGACCTGTGCCAAAGACGAAAAAGGCGAAGCCGGGCAAAGCCAACGGACCCAACAAGCAGGAGCGACCGGAGGAGGTCCGGGAGGTCCGCGATACACGGAACAAGCGGAATGCCGGAAATCCTGGAGATACCGGGAGAACCCGGGCTGCCGGAGACACCGCGAACGCGGCTCCGGTCCCCGACGAGAAGGGCCTCGACTTCGCTCGCGCCTGGGTCGAGTTCCCCGATCCCGCCGACGAACAGCAGGTCTTCCGCTGCGATCTGACCTGGCTCACCTCACGGTGGTCGTGCGTCTTCGGCAGCGGCTGCCAGGGCATCCAGGCGGGCCGCGCCGACGACGGGTGCTGCACGCTGGGCGCGCACTTCTCCGACGAGGACGACGAGAAGCGGGTCGCCGGGCACGTGGCGCGTCTGACTCCGGAGCTGTGGCAGTTCCACGGCGAGGGCGCGAAGGGCGGCTGGACGCAGACCGACGAGGACGGCGAGCGCCAGACGCGGCGCTGGAAGGGCTCCTGCATCTTCCAGAACCGTGCGGGCTTCGCCGGGGGCGCGGGCTGCTCGCTCCACATCCTGGCGCTGCGCGAAGGGCGCGAACCGCTGGAGACGAAGCCGGACGTCTGCTGGCAGCTTCCGGTGCGTCGTACGTACGACTGGATCGAGCGGCCGGACGACACGCGGGTGCTGCGGGTGTCGATCGGTGAGTACGACCGGCGCGGCTGGGGTCCCGGCGGCCACGATCTGCACTGGTGGTGCACGTCGGCGACATCGGCGCACGGCGCGGGCGAGCCGGTGTACAAGACCTACCGGCCGGAGCTGACGGAGCTGATGGGCAAGGCGGCGTACGACGAACTGGCCGAGCTGTGCGAACGGCGGGTGGCGAGCGAGCTTCCGCTGGTGGCGCCGCATCCGGCGGATCCCGTGGGGACCTGAGCGGGGCCGGGCGCAGGACTCCGGGCATCGGGCACCGGTCCCGTCCGCCGCTGATCTTCCAGGCCGTCGGTCTTCGCAGGCCGTCGGTCAGCCCGTAGTGCCGGGTGAGTCCGGTCCGCCGCCCGGCGGTGGAGCCGGGGGAGCCGGATCCGACGGGGCCGGGTCGCCGGGGATCCGGCCCGGATCACCGGATCCGGATCCGGATCCGGGACCGGGCCCCGGGTCGGAAGGCCCGGGACCGCCCGGGACCGAGGGCGCGGGACCGGTGTGGCGGGACGGACCCGGGCGGGAGGGACCGGAAGGCTCCGAGGTGCCCGGGAAGGCCGGGGAGGCCGGACCGCCGGGCCCTGGGCGACCGGGGCCCTCGGGACGCGGCGGGCGGCCCGAATGGCCGTGGCGACCAGGGTGGTCGGGACGGCCCTGGTGACCGAGGCGGCCTTCGCCGCTGGGACGGCCTTCATGACCGGGACGGCCCTGGTGACCGGGGAGCGGCGGACGGCCGGAGGCCGGCGGTCCGGCGCCGTAGCCGTGGATCTTCACCGTCGAACCCGACGGATACACCGCGATCCGCGCGCTCCAGGGCCCGGACGGTTCGCGCCGGTGATCCACGAAGACCCGGAGGGTGACGGACTCACGGGGTGCGAGCATGCCGTAGTGGCTGCTCAGCCGGAGCCAGGGAGCGGTCGTCCCCGCGGTCCAGGCGACCGGCGCGCCGCCGGACGCCCGGAGCGTGATCGTCGTCGTACCGCCCGCCGGACCGGCCGGCGCCGCCTCGACCGTGATCCGGCCGGGAGCGGGCTGTCCCGGCAGCGAGGACGGCACGGCCGTACCGTCGCTGACGACCTCCACGAAGACGTCCGACGTACGGTCGCTGCCGAAGCCCGTGCCGGGGCCGCTCGCGGCGGTTCCGGTGTTCTCGTAGTGGTCGTACGGCCGCCCGCCGGCCTCACCCGCCTCGCCCGCGCTGACCGAGGAGCCTTCGCCGCCCTCCCCGGTCGGCGGCGCGCCTCTGTAGGCGGCCCAGAGAGCGAGCACGGGTGCGGCGACGACGGTCGCCACCACCGTGGTGGTCACGGCACGTGCTCGCAGCCGGTCGCGCCGGGCGGCCCGGTCCTTGGGGTCCATCGGGAATCCGTCGCGGCCGAAGCGCGGCGCTGGCGTACGGGCCCGTGGCACACGGGTCATCGCCGCGTACGCGGCGGTCCTGGGCGCTGTGACGAGCGGCAGGACGGCCGGGGAGACCGCGCGTGACGAGGAGAGGCCCGCGGAGCCGCCCGAACTGCCGGACCCCGGCGGGACCGGCGTACGCGGTGGTACACCGGCGCCCGCGCCGGAAGGGACGCCGACGCCGGGCATGCCGGGCGCGGCGGGAGGGACGGGCGCGGCGGGCGACCCCGGCCAGGGGCCCGCGGCCTCGGCACGCTCGGCGGTACGGCGACAGCGCGGGCAGTCGTCGACGTGCCGGACCAGTTCACGCCGGAGCGCGGCGGACAGCAGAACCTGGCTGTCGCCGGTGAGCCGGGCGACGGAAGGGCAGTCACCGCTGTCCACGACGGCCAGCGCGGCACGTGTGCGCTCCACCTCGCAGGCGGCGGAGGCGAGCAGTTCGCGGGCGGCCGGGAGCCGCAGGGAGAGCACGGCGGCGGCCTCGCGCGGGCCCAGCCGGTGGCGTACGGCCAGCTCCAGGATCTCGCGCTGCTCCGGGGTCGTCCCCGCGGCCTCGGGCCAGGCCAGCAGCGCGAGTTCGCGCCGGTGGCGCGCGGCGGTCTCCGGTGGGACCTCGGCCGCCGGGGCGGGCTCCGGCGCGCGGTGCGCCGAGTGCGCCCCGGGGCGGTGACGACGCTGTTCGGTGAGCTTGCGCTGACATGCCCAGCGGGCGAGGGCGTACAACCACGCTTTGCGCTCCCCCTCTTCCGAAGGGCACCGGCCGTGCTGGCGCTCGGCGATCGACAGGGTGTCGCCGAGCACTGCGGTCGCGTCGTCGTGGTCGCAGAGCACGGAGAGGCAGTACGTGAACAGGCCGTCCAGATACGGCTCGTAGCGCGCGGGCGGGCGCCGCGCCACCGAACGGGGCGCACGACGCGCCGCACGATGTGCGCCGGTGGTGTGCGGGGCGGATTCGGGGCTGCTGCTCATCACCCGGCGACGGTAGACAGCGGGGCCCACGCCCTTCACACCCCTTGAGCACATTTAACTCATACGGGTGAATGTATCGCTCAAAAGGGGACACCGGGAGCACGCTTCGGCGAGTTCCGGAGCGGTCGGCGCCGGCGGTTCTCGGCGCTGCCGGCGCCGGCAGCGCCGGCCGGATCGTCGTCGGCGGCCGTGTTGTCGGTGGGGCCCTATACGGTGACGCCATGGCTGCCCGTACGAAAACCGCGAAGGACAGGCCGTCCTACCGTTGCACCGAGTGCGGCTGGACGACCGCCAAGTGGCTCGGCCGCTGCCCCGAATGCCAGGCCTGGGGCACCGTCGAGGAGTACGGCGCGCCCGCGGTCCGCACCACCGCGGCCGGCCGGGTCTCCACCGCCGCGCTTCCGATCGGCCAGGTGGACGTCCGTACCGCCACCGCGCGCTCCACGGGCGTGGCCGAGCTGGACCGGGTGCTCGGCGGCGGTCTCGTCCCCGGCGCCGTCGTACTGGTCGCGGGCGAGCCGGGTGTCGGCAAGTCCACGCTGCTGCTCGACGTCGCGGCGAAGGCGGCCGGCGAGGACCACCGCACGCTCTATGTGACGGGCGAGGAGTCCGCGAGCCAGGTCCGGCTGCGCGCGGACCGGATCAAGGCCATCCACGACCATCTCTATCTCGCCGCCGAGACCGATCTCTCCGCCGTCCTCGGCCATCTCGACGCGGTCAAGCCGTCCCTGCTGATCCTGGACTCCGTGCAGACCGTGGCCTCACCCGAGATCGACGGCGCGCCCGGCGGGATGGCCCAGGTCAGAGAGGTCGCGGGCGCGCTCATCCGGGCCTCCAAGGAGCGCGGTATGGCCACCCTGCTCGTGGGACATGTCACCAAGGACGGCGCGATCGCCGGACCGAGGCTGCTCGAACACCTCGTGGACGTGGTGCTGTCCTTCGAGGGCGACCGGCACGCCCGGCTGCGGCTCGTGCGCGGTATCAAGAACCGCTACGGGGCCACCGACGAGGTCGGCTGCTTCGAGCTGCACGACGAGGGGATCACCGGTCTCACCGATCCGTCCGGGCTCTTCCTCACCCGGCGTGACGAGCCCGTGCCGGGCACCTGCCTCACGGTCACGCTCGAAGGCCGCCGTCCGCTCGTCGCCGAGGTGCAGGCGCTGACGGTCGACTCGCAGATCCCCTCGCCCCGACGCACCACCTCGGGCCTGGAGACCTCCCGGGTCTCGATGATGCTGGCCGTGCTGGAGCAGCGCGGCCGGATCAGCGCGCTCGGCAAGCGGGACATCTACAGCGCCACCGTCGGCGGTGTGAAGCTCACCGAGCCCGCCGCCGATCTGGCGATCGCCCTCGCGCTGGCCTCCGCGGCCAGCGACACCCCGCTGCCCAAGAACCTGGTCGCGATCGGCGAGGTGGGCCTCGCGGGCGAGGTGAGACGGGTCACGGGCGTGCAGCGCAGACTGGCGGAGGCCCATCGGCTCGGCTTCACCCAGGCCCTCGTTCCGGCCGATCCGGGGAAGATCCCCGCCGGTATGAAGGTCACAGAAGTCGCCGACATGGGTGATGCTCTCAGGGTGCTGCCGCGCCGGGGTCGTGCGGAGGCCCCACGGGAGGACAACGCTCGCCGGTAGACTTTGCCCTGGTCTCGCCCATCCGTACGAGCCGGAGGAGTGCAGTGGCAGCCAACGACCGGGCATCAGCACCCGGAAAGTCCGGCGCGGGCTCCGGCAACGAAGCGCTCATGCGCGCCTCCCTGAGCGCGGTCGCGCCGGGTACGGCCCTGCGCGACGGGCTGGAACGGATCCTGCGCGGAAACACCGGCGGTCTCATCGTCCTGGGGATGGACAAGACCGTCGAATCGATGTGTACGGGCGGGTTCGTGCTGGACGTGGAGTTCACCGCGACCCGGCTGCGCGAGCTGTGCAAGCTCGACGGCGCGCTCATCCTGGACAAGGACATCACCAAGATCCTGCGGGCCGGTGTCCAGTTGGTCCCCGAGTCCTCCATCCCCACGGAGGAGACCGGCACCCGGCACCGCACCGCGGACCGGGTGTCCAAGCAGTGCGGCTTCCCCGTCGTCTCCGTCTCCCAGTCGATGCGGCTGATCGCGCTGTATGTGAACGGGGAGCGCCGGGTCCTGGAGGAGTCGGCGGCGATCCTGTCCCGGGCGAACCAGGCGCTGGCGACCCTGGAGCGGTACAAGCTCCGTCTCGACGAGGTGGCGGGCACGCTCTCCGCCCTGGAGATCGAGGACCTGGTGACGGTCCGGGACGTGACGGCGGTGGCACAGCGGCTGGAGATGGTGCGCCGGATCGCCACGGAGATCGCCGAGTACGTGGTGGAACTCGGCACCGACGGCCGGCTTCTCTCCCTCCAGCTCGACGAGTTGATCGCGGGCGTGGAGCCGGAGCGGGATCTGGTCGCGCGTGACTATGTGCCCGAGCCGACCGCGAAGCGGGCCCGTACGGTCGACGAGGCGCTCGGTGAGCTGGACTCGCTGAGCCACTCGGAGCTGCTGGAACTGCCCACCGTGGCAAGGGCGCTGGGCTACAGCGGAGCGCCGGAGACGCTCGACTCCGCGGTCTCGCCGCGTGGTTACCGGCTGCTGGCCAAGGTGCCGCGGCTGCCCGGAGCCATCATCGAGCGGCTGGTCGAGCACTTCGGCGGGCTCCAGAAGCTGCTGGCGGCGAGCGTGGACGATCTCCAGACGGTGGACGGCGTCGGCGAGGCGCGGGCGCGCAGCGTCCGCGAGGGCCTGTCGCGGCTCGCGGAGTCCTCGATCCTGGAGCGGTACGTCTGACCCGTGGGGGCACCGCCGTCCGTACGCGCGCGGGCGCCCGTACGGACGAGAACGTGAACAGGACCGGGATCGGGATCGGGATCGGCGACGACAACGCCCCGGCCGAGGGGACCGGGGCGTTCACCGTCCGGGGACACCGCCGCCGGCTCAGTCCTTCTCCAGGCGGATGGACTGCTGGCCCTGCTTCACCGAGGCGCGCGTCGTCGCGGCCTCCACCAGATACGTTCCGGGGCCGACGGCCCCCGCGGGTGGTGTGGCGCACTGCGGCGCGCTCTGCCTGCGGTCCCAGCGCACGGTACGGGTGACGGTCCGGCCCGCCGGGACCTCGAAGTACTGCGCGCCGGTCTTCGGGCAGTGGGCGGAGGACCAGACCTCGTCGTCCTCGGCGTCGGTGACCGTCAGCACCATCGACTTCGGCCCGAAGTCCGCCTTGCAGGTGGTACTTGAGGTGTTCTTGACGGCCAGACGGAACGCGGGCTTCTCGCCGGGGGCGTAGGCGACCTTGGTGGTGGCGAGCGTCAGCGCGAGGGAGCCGGGAGCGCAGTCCGGGAGCCCGGAGCCCGCGCCGACCGCCCGGCCCGCGGTGGCACCGTCGCCGCCGGTGCCCGTGCCTCCGCCGCCCGCGCCGCCGTTCGCCGCACCGCCGGTACCGCCGACGCCCGCGGTGCCGCCCGCGCCGCCCGTACCGGCCGCGCCTCCGGCACCGGTGTCCGCCGTGCCGCCCGCGCCCGCGGTCTGCGCGGGATCACCGTTCTTGCCGCCGTCCGCGCCGGAGTCCGTACCGCCGTCCCCGCCACCGCCGTCGCCGGTGCCGTCCGACTCGTCACGCCCGCCAGGCTGTTCACTTATCGCCGGTCCTGACGGGGACGGCCCGGGCGTGATGGACGTCGCCGGATTGGCGCCGTCGGACGTGTCGCCCTCGGGCTTGCCGCCGTCCCCTCTGGAACTGACGAACCACACGACCAGCAGCGCGAGCAGCGCGGCCAGCGTCGCCGCTACCACCCTCCGTCGCCAGTAGATGGTGGAGGGAAGCGGCCCGACCGGATTGCGCAAAGATCCCACGGCGCAAACTGTACGAGAGTTCAGAGCCAACTCCCGCCCCATATGCCGCCCCTCCCGGCAAGTTTTACGGATCATCGTCCCGGAACGACCTTCAACGGCAGCACTTTTGACCGTATCTGTACCTCTTCCTTTCGTCAGAGGTACGCCCTTGACCAGGGAGGCGGACAACCACCGGACATCGTCCGTACGTTGATCTCATGAACGGCGTCGGCTCGCCATCGGGCGGCGCCGACCGCTCCCGCGATCGCCCGTCCCCGGCCCGCCTGTCCGGCCCCACGGCCCCGCCTGC
>NZ_MAUD01000246.1 GCF_001700515.1 Streptomyces lushanensis | reverse complement strand
GCGCGACCCGCACCCGCGCGAAGTCCGCCGAATTGGCCGAGATGAAGTCCTTGACGCTCATGTCGGCGAGGAGCCGACCGCGTCCGATCACGATGAGATGGTCGGCCGTGACCGCCATCTCACTCATCAGATGCGAGGAGACGAAGACCGNNGGCTCGTCGAAGAGCAGCACCTGTGGATCGCCGAGCAGCGCCGCCGCGATGCCGAGCCGCTGGCCCATACCGAGGGAGAAGCCCTTGGAACGCTTTCTGGCCACATCCTGGAGGCCGACGACCCCGAGCACCTCGTCGACCCTGGTCGCCGGTATCCCGGAGAGCTGGGCCAGCGAGAGCAGATGATTGCGCGCGCTGCGCCCGCCGTGCACCGCCTTGGCGTCGAGCAGCGCGCCCACCTGACGTGGTGCGTTCGGCAACTGCCGGAAGGGATGTCCGCCGACCGTGACATGGCCCGCGCTCGGCTGGTCGAGGCCGAGGATCATCCGCATGGTGGTCGATTTGCCGGAACCGTTGGGGCCCAGGAACCCGGTCACCGATCCGGGCCGTACCTGGAAGGAAAGGTTGTACACGGCCGTCTGGGCGCCGTAGCGCTTCGTCAGGCCGACTGCCTCGATCATTCTCCAGCCCCATCGACAGGTCAGGTCGTCGGGGCTGTCGCCGTTCCCGGCTGAAAACCCCCGTAAGAGTTAGGAGGATATCCGGGCCTTGACGGTTGCGGCCAAGTCGTTCAGGCGGAGAGTCGGTGACGAACGGGCTACGCGTCCCGCTTCCTCAGCACCAGAAAACCGCCCAGAAGGGCCGCCGCCACCCACAGGACCATGATCCCGAGGCCGCCCCAGGGACCGTACGGAGCCGCGTCGGAATTCATGGCGTCGGGCACCACCCGCAGGATTCTGGAGCCGGCCTGGTCGGGGAAGTAGTGGGCGACCTCCTTCGCGCCCGGGACGGCCGCGAGGATCTGGGAGACGAGGAAGAAGAAGGGCACCAGAATGCCGAGCGAGAGGATCGAACTGCGCAGCATCGCGGCCACGCCCATCGAGAAGAGGGCGATCAGCGTCATGTAGAGCGCGTTGCCGATCACCGCGCGCAGCACATTCGGCTCGCCGATGCCGGTGCCGTGGTCGCCGAGCAGTGCCTGGCCGAGGAAGAACGCCAGAAAGCTGGTGACGAGCCCCACCACCAGTGCCGGCACCCCGGCCATCAGGACCTTGGCGAAGAAGAAGGTGCCGCGCCGCGGTACGGCGGCCAGCGACGTACGGATCATGCCCGAGCTGTACTCGGAGCCGACCACCAGCACCCCGAAGACCACCATCGCGAGCTGGCCCAGGACCCTCCCGGAGAAGCTGGTGTAGGTCGGGTCGAAGGTGGCCTGCTGCGGTTCCGGCAGCTCGGCGAAGGTCGAGTTCAGCACCGCGGAGAGGGCCGCGCCCAGGGCCACGGTCACCACCAGGGCGCTGATCAGGGTCCAGACCGTGGAGGAGACCGTACGGATCTTGGTCCACTCGGAGCGGAGGACCGCGGGTACCGATGTCATGCTCAGGCTCCCTCGCCCTGGTGGTCCCGGCCGCCCAGGCCCCACGCGGGACGCGGCCGATCGCCCTCGGGGCCCGTGTGGGCGTGGTACTCGACCGACTCGGCCGTCATCTGCATGAACGCTTCTTCGAGCGAGGCGCGCTGGGCGCTCAGCTCATGCAGCACGATCCCGTCACGGGCCGCCAGCTCGCCCAGCTCCTCGGTGGTGGCCCCGTCGATCTCCAGCGCTCCGCCGTCGGAATCGACCACGGTGAAGCCCGCCGAGTGCAGTACGTCCTTCAGCCGCTCCCGGTCCGGTGAGCGCAGCCGCGCATAACTGCGTGAATTCTCCCGGATGAAGTCCGCCATCGACGTGTCCGCCAGCAGTCTGCCTTGACCGATCACGATCAAGTGATCAGCGGTCAGGGCCATTTCGCTCATGAGATGGCTGGAGACAAAGATCGTCCGGCCGTCATTGGCCAGCGCCTTCATCAGATTGCGGATCCAGTGGATGCCTTCCGGGTCCAGACCATTGACCGGCTCGTCGAACATCAGGATCTCGGGATCGCCGAGCAGCGCCGAGGCGATTCCGAGCCGCTGTCCCATACCGAGGGAGAAACCTTTCGACTTCTTTCCCGCCACGGCGGTCAGCCCGACCATGTCGAGCACCTCGTCCACCCGGCTCGCGGGAATGCGATTGCTCTGTGCCAGACAGAGGAGATTGTTGTAGGCGCTGCGGCCACCGTGCACGGCCTTCGCCTCCAGCAGCGCCCCGATGTGCTTGAGCGGCTCGGCGAGTTCGCGGTAGCGCCTGCCGTCGATCCTGACCGACCCACCGGTCGGGATGTCCAGATCGAGCATCATCCGCATCGTGGTGGACTTGCCCGCGCCGTTGGGGCCGAGAAAGCCCGTCACCACTCCGGGCCTGACCTGGAAGGAGAGATCGTCGACCGCGACCTTGCGGCCGAAGTGTTTGGTGAGCCCCTCGACCTCGATCATGCGGACAACCTAGAGGCGCGCGAAGCCCCCCGCCACTGGAGTGACAGGGGGCTTGCGCGATCGTTACCTACGCCGATCCGTTCGACCACCGTCGCGGGCCCCGGCCGATCGGGCTCCGGCCCTGTGCGACGGGCTCAGTGGGCGGCTCAGCGGGTCTGCTGGGCCGGCACACCACGGGAGATCGGCTCGTCGTCCGCCGGGCTGCCCGCGGCGGCCACCGCGGCGCCGGTCAGCGTGGCCAGCATCTCGCGGACGTTGGTGAGCTGGGCGTTGATCGAGTCGCGGCGGTTGGTGAGCGCCGCCAGCTCGCGCTCCGACTCGCTGCGGATCCGGTCGGCCTTGGCGTTCGCGTCGGCCACGATGTCCTCGGCCTGGCGCTGCGCCGTCTCGACGGTCTGCCGGGAGCGGCGCTCCGCGTCCGTACGCAGCTTCTCGGCCTCCAGACGGAGCTGCTCCGCGCGGTGCTCGATCTCCGCCAGGCGCTTCTCGGCCTTGGCCTGGCGCGCGGCCAGGTCGCGCTCCGACTGCTCGCGGCGCTTGGCCAGGTTCGTCTCGAAGTCCGCGGCGGCCTGGGCGGCCTTGGCGCGGGTCTCCTCGAAGAGCGCGTCGGCCTCCTCGCGCTTGGACTGCGCGTCCTTCTGCGCGTCCGTACGCAGGGTGGAGGCGTCGCCCTTCGCCTTCTCGACGATCCGGACGCCCTCGTCCTCGGCCTTGGCCTTGCGCTCCGCCGCGAACGCCTCGGCGTCGTTGCGCACCTGCTGGGCCGCCGACTCGGCCAGCTCGCGGTGCTGCTCGGCCGCGCGCCTGGCCTCCTCGCGCAGGTCCTTCGCCTCCTCCTCGGCGAGGCGGAGGATCTTCTCGACCCGGGCGCCGAGTCCGGCGTACGACGGCTCCGCGTCGGAAACCTGGGCCTGGGCGTTCTGCGTTTCGAGGTGGAGCTCCTCGATGCGCTTCTCCAGCGCGGTGATACGGGCCAGAGCACTGTCACGGTCGGCGACGAGTTTGGTAATGCGGTCGTCCACCTGACCGCGGTCGTAACCACGCCGCACGAGCTCGAAGCCGAATGGGGAGGATGTGTCGCTCATGGGGTTCCTGTCGAATGAGACCGGTGAGGTGATAGGGGGAATCCTAGGGGCCTAAGCGGCGTGTCATCGAGCGGATGCCGGTTTGATCTGGAGAATGTCCAGCCTTTTGAGTGGCTAGCTATCGGACGACTTGCCACTCGAACGGGTTGTTCCCGCCGCGGCGCCCGCCTTGACCTGGGTGTCCTTCGTCGGACCGGCGGGTGCCTCAAACGACTCCAAAGCTTCGAGTACATCCTGAACGCGGGAGATCTCCGCCTGAATGTCCTCGCGCCTGCGCACCAGGACATCGAGTTCGCGCTTGCCGTCGTCGACCGTACGCTTGGCCTCCCGGGCGGCGTCCGCGCGCAACTCCTCGGCCTCTCTGATGAGTTCGGCCTTCTTCTGCTCGGCCTCCTTGAGCAGCCCCTCGGCCTTCTTCACCGCGGCGATCCGTACTCTGCTCGCCTCGGAGCCGGCGTCGGCGACGAGCTGCTTGGCCTTCGCGTCGGCCTCGGCCCGCTGGTCGTTGGCGGCCTTCATCAGATTGTCGACGCGCTCACCGACGGTCTTGAGCTGCTCGGACGTCTCCCGGCGGGCCCGCTCGTGGAGCTGCTCGATCTCGCTCTCGACCCGTACCCGCAGTTCCTCGGCCCGGTCCCGGATGGCCGTCGCGTCCCGCCGCGCGCCGACGAGCAGCTCGTCCGCGTCCGTACGGGCCTTCTCGACCAGGGAGTTGCCCTCGACGGTCGCGTCCGCGGTGATGCGGCCCGCCTCCTTGCGGGCGGCGCCCACCATCATGTCGGCCTGGGCCTCGGCCTCGGTGGCGGCGCGCAGCGCCTCCTCCTGGGCCTTGTTGATGAGCTGGTCGGCCTGCTCGGCGGCGTCGGTGCGGCGCTTGGCCGCGTCCTTGCGCGCCTCGTCCAGCAGCCAGTCCGTCTCCTCCTGGGCCTCGTTCCTCAGCCGCTCCGCGGCGGCCTCGGTGTCCGCCTTGAACTTCTCGGCTTCGGCACGCAGCCGCTCGGCGGCCTGCTGCGCCGCGCCCACCGTCTCGGCGGCCTCGGCGCGCATCCGCTCGGACTCGCCCGTGGCCTCCGCGATCAGCCGGTCCGCCTGGCCGGCGGCATCGCCGCGGATACGGTTCGCGTCCTCCCGGGCCTCGGCGCGGGCGCGGGCCGCGTCCCGCTCGGCCGCGGCCAGCGAGTCGGACGCCTCCGTCCTGATCCGCTGCGCGTACTCCGCGGTGTCGGCGCGCATCCGCTCCGCCTCCGCGATCGCGTCGCCCACGGTGCGTTCGGCCAGGGCCTGCGCGGCGTCGGCCTCCTCCTGGGCCCTGGCACGGATCCGGCCGGCGTCCTCGGAGGCGCGGTCCCGCTCCGCGTACGCGTCCGCGCGTACCCGGTCGGCCTCCTCCTGCGCCTCCGTCCTCGTCCGCCCGGCCGCGTGCTCGGCGGCGGAGCGCAGCCCGGCGATCTCCTGCTCGGCCTGGTCCTGGAGCCCGGCGACCGAGTCCCGCACCTGCTGGGCGGTCTGCTCGGCCGCGGCCACCAGCTCGGTGGCGCGGTAGTCCGCCTCCGAGACCAGCCGGTGCGCCTCGGTCTGCGCCTCCTCGACCCGGTTGCGGGCCGAGGCGAGCAGCTCCTCGCTCTGCTCGCGGGCGCGCTCGCGCTCCTGGTCCGCCTCCGTACGGGCGGCCGTCAGGGTCTCCTCGGCCTCGCGCCGGCGGCGGCCCGCCTCCTCCTGCGCGGCGGCCAGCGCCTCGGCCGCCTCGCCGCCGACCCGCTCGGCGGCGGCTGCCGCCTCGGCCCTGACCCGGTCGGCGCTCTCCTGCGCCTCGGCCTTGAGCCGCTCGGCCTCGGTGGCGGCCTCGCCGCGCAGCCGTACCGCCGCGGTCTCCGCCTCGGCGCGGTACTCCGAGGCGTCGGACGCCGCCTCGTCACGGAGCCGCTCGGCCTCCTGCTCGGCCTGCGCCTGGAGCGTACGTACCCGCTCGGCGGACTCCGCGCGCAGCCGCTCTGCCTCCTCCGAGGCCTCACGGCGGATCCGCTCGGCCTCGGCGCGCGCGTCGGTGAGCGCCTCCTCGGCCGCGGCGAGCCGCTGCTCGGCCTCCGTGTGCAGCCGCGTCAGCTCGCCGGCCGCCTCGGTCCTGCGGGCCTCGACACCGCGCTCGGTCTCCTCGCGCAGCTCGGCCGCGGCCTGCTCCGCGGCGGCCCTGGTGGCCTCGCCCTGCTCCTCGCCCTCGGCGCGCAGCCGCTCGGCCTCGGCGCGCGTGCGCTCCAGCGTCTCCTCGGCCTGCCGGCGCAGCGTGGTGGCGCGCTCGATGGCCTCCGTGCGGACCCGCTCGCTCTCGGCGGTGGCGCCCGAGCGCAGCTCGTCGGCGTCCGCCTTGGCCTTGGTCAGCAGCTCCTCGGCGGACCTGGCCGCCTCCTCGATCTGCTGGACGGCCTCCCGCCGGGCTTCGCCGCGGATCCGCTCGCCCTCGGCGACCGCCTCGGCCCTGAGCTGCTCGGCCTCGCCGCGCAGCCTGCGCGCCTCCTCCTGGAGCTCGACCGTCTTGGCGCGGTACTCCTTGGTGTCGTCCTTGGCCGCGCCCTTGAGCTGGTCGGCCTGCTCGGCCGCCTCACCGCGCAGCCGGTCCGCCTCCGCCTCCGCCTCACGGCGGATCCGGTCGGCCTCCTCGCTCGCCGACCTGGTGGTGGCCTTGGCGTCGTCCGACGCCTTCGTCAGCACCTCTTCGGCGGTACGGGCCGCCTTGGCGAGCTGGGCCGCGGTGTCCTCGGCGGCGACCGTACGGGCCTTCTCCGCGGCCTCCGCGACCAGCTTCTCGGCCTCGGCGCGGGCGTCGGCGAGCGCCTGCTCGGCCTCGGCCCTGGTGGCGTCGGCGTCCTTCGTGGCCTCGCCGACCAGCCGGGCGATCTCCGACTTGGCCGTACGCGTGCGCTGCTCGTTCTGCGACTCGACCCCGGCCAGCCGCTTGGCCGCGCTCTCCTTGGCCTCCGCGGTGACCTTCTCGGCCTCCGCGCGGGCCTCGCGCAGCCGCTCCTGCGCCTCGTGCATCCGCTGATCGGCCGCGCGGCTCAGCTCGGTGGCGTGCTGGCGGACCTGCTCGGCCTCGGCGGTCGTGGACGTACGCAGCTGCTCGGCGTGGCTGGAGGCCTCCTGGGCCTGCGCGGACGCGGCGTTCAGCAGCCGCTCGGCGTCCCTGCGGGCCCGCAGCAGGATCGCTTCAGCTTCCGACCTGGCCGCCTCGGCCTCCGAGCCCAGCCTGCGGCGCGCCTCCTCGGTGACCCGGACGGCCTCCGCGCGGGCGGCGGCCAGGGACTGCTCGGCCTCGGCGCGGGACTCGTCCAGCAGCCGCCGGGCCTGGGACTCCGTACGGGCCCTGAGCTGCTCGGCCCACGCGACGTTCTCGTTGACGTGCGACTCGACGGTCTGCCGGCGCTCCGCGAGCTCCTGGTCGAGCCGCTGGCGGCGCTGGACGGCCTCCGCGTGCAGCTCCGCCTGGAGTCTGGCCTGGTGCTCGGCGTGCTCCTGGAGGATGCGCTGTGTCTGGGCGCGGGCGTCACGCAGCTCGCGCTCCGCGTCCGCGCGCATCTGCTCGGCCTGGATCTGGGCGTTGCGCAGGTGCTGCTCGGCCTGATAGCCGAGATCGCCGTTGTCGTAGGACGACGGGCGCGTGGCCAGCGTGCGGCGTGCCTCGTGGAGCTTGGCGCGCAATACCTCGACCTGGTAACCGAGGTCCTCGGCGTGCTGGACGGCCTTCTCCCGCGCGGTCTTCAGCCGTTCCATCTCGGCTTCGAACCGCGAGAGGTGGTCGTCGTCAGCTCGGTGGCTCTCCTGGCGTTCGTAGCCCCGCACTGCGCGGTCCCATCCGTCCCCTGGTCGCAACTGCCCAATCGAGCACCGTTCTCGGCGAACGGCCCCCCGGGGAATGGTGTCAGATCAACGGCAGGGGCGCGGCCCCGGCCCGGCCCCGGCCCGGAGCGCCCCACTCTACCGGGCCGGGAATCCTTAAGGTCAGTGCTCCGGGGCGGAGGTGACGAGTTCTGTGAGGACTCCGTGACAGTCCTTGGGATGCAGAAAAGTGATGCGCGAGCCCATGGAGCCCCGGCGCGGCTCGTCGTAGAGGACCCGTACGCCCTTGTCACGGACCGCCTGGGCGTCCCCGTCGACATCCGCGGTGCCGAAGGCGATGTGGTGCACGCCCTCGCCGTTCTTCGCGAGCCACTTGCCCACGGGGGAGTCCTCCCGTACGGGTTCGAGGAGCTGGAGGTACGAGGCCCCGCCGTCCGACGTCCCGTTGATCCTGAGCATGGCCTCGCGGACGCCCTGCTCCTCGTTGACCTCGGTGTGGAAGACCTCGAAGCCGTAGGTGGCCCGGTAGAACTCGACGGTCGCGTCGAGATCGAAACAGGCGATTCCGATGTGGTCGATTCGCGTCAGCATGGACACAGTGTGGAGCGTCATGGCGCCGGTTACGCAACGTGCGCGCGATCACACGCACGGCCGGATGACCCCGGCGCGTACCGCTCAGTACATTGGAGTAAACCCTCGTTCACTCCTCACGCTCCAGCAAAGGGGATCGCGTCTCATGTCGGATACGAACACCACCACCTCCGTGATCGTCGCGGGCGCCCGTACCCCGATGGGACGGCTGCTCGGTTCGCTGAAGTCCTTCTCCGGCGCGGAGCTCGGCGGCTTCGCCATCAAGGCCGCGCTGGAGCGCGCGGGGATCAGCGGCGACCAGGTGCAGTACGTGATCATGGGCCAGGTGCTCCAGGCCGGGACGGGGCAGATCCCGGCACGCCAGGCCGCGGTCAAGGGCGGCATTCCCATGAACGTCCCGGCGCTCACCGTCAACAAGGTCTGTCTCTCCGGCCTCGACGCGATCGCGCTCGCCGACCAGCTCATCCGGGCGGGTGAGTTCGAGGTGGTGGTCGCGGGCGGCCAGGAGTCCATGACCAACGCCCCGCATCTGCTGCCCAAGTCCCGTGAGGGCTACAAGTACGGCGCGGTCGAGCTGCTCGACTCGATGGCGTACGACGGGCTGACCGACTCGTTCGAGGAGATCGCCATGGGCGCCTCGACGGAGAAGCACAACACCCGGCTCGGTATCGCGCGCCCGGAGCAGGACGAGTTCGGCGCGCTCTCGCACCAGCGGGCCGCCGCCGCGCAGAAGAACGGCGTCTTCGAGGCCGAGATCACCCCGGTCGAGATCCCGCAGCGCAAGGGCGACCCGGTGGTCTTCTCCCAGGACGAGGGCATCCGCCCGGAAACCACGGTCGAGACCCTGTCCCGGCTGCGTCCGGCCTTCGACAAGGACGGCACGATCACGGCGGGCACCTCCTCGCAGATCTCCGACGGCGCGGCGGCGGTCGTGGTGATGAGCAGGGCCAGGGCGGAGGAGCTGGGCCTGGAGTGGATCGCCGAGATCGGCGCCCACGGCAATGTGGCGGGCCCGGACAACTCGCTCCAGTCCCAGCCGTCCCACGCGATCCAGCACGCCCTGAAGAAGGAGGGCCTGGCCGTCGAGGACCTCGATCTGATCGAGATCAACGAGGCCTTCGCGGCGGTCGCCGTGCAGTCGATGAAGGACCTCGGGGTGTCGCCGGAAAAGGTGAACGTGAACGGCGGCGCGATCGCTCTCGGTCACCCGATCGGGATGTCCGGCGCGCGGCTCGTGCTGCATCTGGCGCTGGAGCTGAAGCGGCGCGGCGGCGGGATCGGCGCGGCGGCGCTGTGCGGCGGCGGGGGCCAGGGGGACGCGCTGATCGTGCGGGTGGCGAAGTAGTCCGTCGTACGTACGTTTAATACGCCGCCCGTACGTCGCGTGTAGCCGGGCGGCGTGGTGGTGCGGGCCGTGCGGCCGTGCGGCCGGGTGGTCCGGGTAACGGAGCTGGAACTGTGACGACGGAGCTGGAGCTGTGATGCAGGACGTCCCCGAGCTGGTGGCTCAGGCGCGTGAGGGCCGGCCGCGGGCCGTGGCCCGGCTGATCTCACTGGTCGAGGGGGCGTCCCCGCAACTGCGGGAGGTGATGGCGGCGCTGGCACCGCTCGCGGGCCGGGCGTACGTCGTCGGGCTCACCGGCTCGCCGGGTGTCGGCAAGTCGACTTCCACCTCGGCGCTGGTCACCGCGTACCGGCGGGCGGGCAAGCGGGTCGCGGTGCTGGCTGTCGACCCCTCGTCGCCCTTCTCGGGCGGCGCGCTGCTGGGCGACCGCGTCCGGATGTCCGAACACGCCTCGGACCCGGGCGTCTACATCCGCTCGATGGCCACCCGTGGCCATCTCGGCGGTCTGGCCCGGGCGGCTCCGCAGGCCATCCGGGTGCTGGACGCGGCGGGCTGCGACGTGATCGTGGTGGAGACCGTCGGCGTCGGCCAGTCGGAGGTCGAGATCGCCTCCCAGGCGGACACCTCGGTGGTGCTGCTGGCGCCCGGCATGGGCGACGGCATCCAGGCCGCGAAGGCCGGAATCCTGGAGATCGGCGATGTGTACGTGGTCAACAAGGCGGACCGCGACGGCGCCGACGCGACGGTCCGCGAGCTGAACCACATGCTCGGGCTGGGCGAGTCCCGGGGGCCGGGCGACTGGCGCCCGCCGATCGTCAAGACGGTGGCGGCGCGGGGTGAGGGCATCGACGAGGTGGTGGAGGCGCTGGAGAAGCACCGCGCGTGGATGGAGGAGCACGACGTACTGACCCGACGCCGCGTCAGCCGCGCGGCGCGCGAGGTGGAGGCGATCGCGGTCACGGCGCTCCGTACCCGCATCGCCGACCTCCACGGCGACCGCAGACTGACCGCCTTGGCGGAACGGATCGTCGCGGGCGGCCTGGATCCGTACGCGGCGGCGGACGAACTGGTGGCGGGGATCACGGGGGGCGGCTGAGG
>NZ_MAUD01000245.1 GCF_001700515.1 Streptomyces lushanensis | reverse complement strand
CGAGGCGGAGAGCGCGGGCACCGTGCCCGCGGCCGGCGAACTGCTCGCCGAACTGACACCGCTCGCCGGTCGTGTCCTGGTCAACGGCTGGCCGACCGGCGTCGCCGTGGCCCCGGCCCAGCACCACGGCGGCCCGTACCCGGCGACCACCTCCACCTCCACCTCGGTCGGCGCGACGGCGATCGAACGCTGGCTGCGCCCGGTGACGTACCAGTCCACACCACCGGCGCTGCTCCCCCCGGAACTGACCGACGCCAACCCGTCGGGCGTGCCCCGGCAGGTGGACGGCCGCGCGGAGATCCCCGTACGCGACTGACGCCCGGCGCACGGGCCCGGGACCGTGTCCGGGGGCGGGAATGGGCTGCCGGGCACGGACGTTCCCGTACGGGCGGAGGGGGTCTTCGCCCGTACGGACACGGAAACGGAGAGAAGCGGACCATGCGCGTCGAGATCTGGAGTGACATCGCCTGTCCCTGGTGCTACATCGGGAAGGCCCGCTTCGAGAAGGGGCTTGCCGCCTTCGCGCACCGGGACGACGTCGAGGTGGTGCACCGGTCGTTCGAACTGGATCCCGGGCGGGCCAAGGGCGATGTCGGGCTGGTGGTCGACATGCTGGCGGAGAAGTACGGGCGCACCCGCGCGGAGGCGCTCGCCATGGAGGACCACGTGGCCTCCAACGCGCGGTCCGAGGGGCTCGACTACCTGGCCGAGGGGCGCGACCACGGCAATACGTTCGACATCCACCGGGTGCTCCATCTCGCCAAGGCCCAGGGCCGGCAGGACGCGCTGCTGGATCTCGTGTACAGGGCCAACTTCGCCGAGGAGCGCTCCGTCTACGACCAGGAGAACCTGGTGCGCCTCGCGGTCGAGGCCGGCCTCGCGGAGGCCGAGGT
>NZ_MAUD01000244.1 GCF_001700515.1 Streptomyces lushanensis | reverse complement strand
CGGCCGCCGCGTACGCGGCGGGAGCGCCGTTCGCCGCCCGCGCGGCCCAGCATCTGCCGCGCGCTCGTACATGGGCGGCGGAGGCGGCGGCCGGGATGGACGCGGGAGTGCGGGTCTCGCTGCGGCTGGATCTTTCCGCGTTCGACCTGTTCGACCAGACGGACACGGACACGGACACGGACAGGGACACGGGCGTGGGCGTGGGTACGGAGGCCGCCGTCGACGCGGAGACGGGCTCGGGCTCCGGCACGGGCGCAGGCTCCGGTTCCGGTGTGCGGGCCGGCGCCGAGCGGGACGGTGTCGTGCGGCGGGCCGGGACCGCCCTCGTCCAGATCCACAGCCTGGCCGACCCGACCCTGGTCATCGACGCGGCCGGGCTCTGGGCGGGCGCCGGTGACGAGAGCTTCGGTCCACGCGCCCGGATCGACGCGATGCTCGCCCTGCGCCGCGCCGCGCGGGTGTGGACACCACTCGCCCGGCTGCTGGAGCGTGATGTCCCGGATGTGCTGGCGCTCTCCGAGGACGAGCTGTACGACCTGCTCGGCCCGGGTGCAGCCGCTCTCGCGGCGGCGGGCGTCGCCCTCCACTGGCCCAGGGAGCTGGCCCGTACGCTCACGGCCGCCGCGGTCGTGCGTCCCGCGCCCGGTTCGGCCACGGACGGCACGCCGTTCTTCGACAGTGAGGAACTGCTCACGTTCAACTGGCAGTTGGCGCTGGGCGGCGATCCGCTGAGCGAGGCGGAGATGGACGCGCTCGCCGAGTCGCACCGCCCGATCGTGCGGCTGCGCGACCAGTGGGTGGTGGTCGATCCCGCGCTCGTCCGCAAGGCGCGCAAGCGTGAGCTGGGGCTGCTGGAACCGGTCGACGCACTGGCCGTCGCCCTCACCGGCACGGCCGAGGTGGACGGCGAGACGGTGGAGGCGGTCCCGACGGGCGCGCTGGCGGCCCTGCGCGACCGGCTCGTCGGGGACCACGGCACCGTTCCCCAGCCACCGGCCCTCGCCGCCACGCTCCGCGACTACCAGCTGCGCGGTCTCGCCTGGCTGGATCTGATGACCTCGCTCGGCCTCGGCGGCTGCCTGGCGGACGACATGGGCCTCGGCAAGACGGTCACGGTCATCGCCCTGCATCTCCACCGGGCCCGCAAGGACCCCACGCTGGTCGTCTGTCCCGCCTCCCTCCTCGGCAACTGGCAGCGTGAGATCACCCGCTTCGCGCCCGGAGTGCCCGTGCACCGCTACCACGGCGCGGGGCGCAGCCTGGACGAGGTGGCGGGCGGGTTCGTACTGACCACCTACGGCACGATGCGCGGCAGCGCCGACGCGCTGGCCGGGCACACCTGGGGGATGGTCGTCGCCGACGAGGCCCAGCACGTCAAGAACCCGTTCTCGTCCACCGCCAAGGCGCTCCGTACGATCCCGTCGCCCGCCAGGGTCGCGCTCACCGGCACCCCCGTGGAGAACAACCTCTCCGAGCTCTGGGCGCTGCTCGACTGGACCACTCCCGGTCTGCTCGGCCCGCTCAAGGCGTTCCGGTCGCGCCACGCCCGACTCGTGGAGAACGCCGCCAACGTCGCGAACACCGCGGCCGCGAGGAGCGCGGGCGTCCAGGACATGGAGAACGCGGACGCGGTGGAGCGTCTGTCCCGGCTCGTGCGCCCCTTCCTGCTGCGCAGAAAGAAATCCGACCCCGGCATCGTGCCCGAGCTGCCGCCCAAGACGGAGAGCGATCATCCCGTCGCCCTCACCCGGGAGCAGGCCTCGCTCTACGAGGCGGTCGTCCGCGAGACGATGGCGGCCATCGAGGAGGCGGAGGGCATCGCACGCCGGGGTCTGGTGATGAAGCTGCTCACCGCGCTCAAACAGATCTGCAACCATCCCGCGCAGTATCTGAAGGAGGACACGGCCCGGCTGACCGGCCGCTCCGGCAAGCTCGCACTTCTGGACGAGCTGCTGGACACCATCCTCACGGAGGACGGCTCGGTGCTGGTCTTCACGCAGTACGTCTCGATGGCGCGGCTGCTCTCCGCCCATCTCGCCTCGCGTGCCGTCCCCTCCCAGCTCCTCCACGGCGGTACTCCCGTGGCCGAGCGCGAGCGCATGGTGGACCGGTTCCAGTCGGGCGGGATCCCGGTCTTCATCCTCTCCCTCAAGGCCGCGGGCACCGGTCTCAATCTCACCAGGGCCGGGCATGTCGTCCACTTCGACCGCTGGTGGAATCCGGCCGTGGAGGAGCAGGCGACGGACCGCGCGTACCGCATCGGCCAGACCCAGCCCGTCCAGGTCCACCGGCTGATCACGGAGGGCACGGTCGAGGACCGGATCGCCGAGATGCTGAGGTCCAAGCGGGCGCTGGCCGACGCGGTCCTCGGCTCGGGCGAGGTGGCCCTGACCGAGCTGACCGACCGTGAACTGGCCGATCTGGTCTCGCTGAGGAGGCTGTCATGACGGCTCCCCACGCCCGGGACACATCTCCTGCTCCGCGCCCGGACCCCCGGGCCCCGGGCGCTCCGCCCGCACCGGAGGCCACCGGCACCGCGCGCCCGTCCAGGGCCCCGCGTGGCGCGCGGGCCGGCCGCGACGCCCGTACGGCCGCGGCGCGCGCCGCTCGGCACGACGACCGGCGCCGTACGTTCCCGGCCCTGCCGCCCGTGCCCGGCACCGCGGGCGACTTCGCGGCGACCTGGTGGGGCAACGCCTGGGTGGGGTCGATGGAGGACACCGCGCTGGACACGGCGCGTCTCCAGCGCGGCCGTGCCTACGCGGGCAGAGGTCTCGTCGACGCGATCACCGTCACGCCCGGCCGGGTCATGGCCTATGTACACGGGACCAGGCCGCGGCCGTACCGTACGGAGATCCGGCTCCGTGTGCTCGGGGAGTCCGACTGGGAGGAACTCCTCGACGCCGCGGCGGCCCGTCCCGACCACATCGCGGCCCTCCTGGACAAGGAGATGCCGCACGCACTCGCCGCGTCGGCCGACCTCCTGCCGTCGGCGGGCGATCTCACCCCCGACTGCTCCTGCCCGGACGACGGTTACCCGTGCAAGCACGCCGCCGCTCTCTGTTATCAGACGGCGCGGCTCCTCGACCAGGATCCCTTTGTCCTCTTTCTGATGCGCGGCCGTGGTGAGAGCGAGGTCCTCGCCGATCTGACCCGCCGCAACGCCACCCGCTCCGCCGCCGAGCGGACCTCGGCCGCACCGCCCATGCCCACGGTCCCGGCCGGCGCAGCCCTTCGGCCGAGGTCGCTCCCCGCGCTTCCACCGCCGTTCCCGGTGCCCGCGGTGCCCGGCCGCCCGCCGGTCTATCCACAGGTGCCCGGCGCGCCCGATCCGCTCGCGCTCGACCTCCTGGCCACCGAGGCGGCGGCCCGCGCGCACACGTTCCTGACCACCGGTCTCGATCCGGTCGGCGCTCTCACTCCCTGGCAGGACGCGGTGCGCCTGGCCGCCGCCCATCCCGGTTCCGGACTCACCGCCTCCTCCCGCGCCCTCTACCGCGATCTGGCCGGCGCCCTGGACCGCACTCCCACCGATCTCGCCCGCGCCGTGGCCGCCTGGCGCCAGGGCGGCCTCGCCGGACTGGCCGTACTGGAAGAGCCCTGGGACCCGCCCGCGGGACCGTTCGACCGGGCCAGGCCCGCTCTCGCCGCCGCCGACCTCCCGCACTTCCGGCCCTGGCGCAACCAGCTCTCCACACCCTCCCTCCAGCTTCGCTTCGGCCGCGACGGACTCTGGTACGGATACGAGTCGGACCGCGACCGCGAGGACTGGTGGCCGCGCGGCACCCCCGACGCGGATCCGGTCGGCGCGCTCACCGCCCTGCTCGGCAGGTGACCGGTAGGCTCGGATGTCCGTGATGTCGACAGCCGAAGGGGGCACGGTGGAAGCCGAGTTGGTGGCACTGGCGACAGCGGGCGCGACGGCGCTCGTCGAGCAGATGGCGACGGACGGCTGGATGCGGGTACGGGACCGGGTGGTCGGATTCTTCGCCGGCCGGGGCACGGCGTCCCCGGAGTCGATCGAGGCCGAACTGGAGACCGCACGCGCCGAACTGACCGCGGCGCGGCAGGAGGGCGACGAGCAGATCGACGATGACCTCCGCGCGGAATGGCGCAACCGGCTGCGCCGCACGCTGCGTGCCGACCCCGAGTCCGCCGCCGAACTGCGTGCCCTCGTGGACGAGTTGACCCCGGCGCCCGCTGCCCAGCAATTCCGGGACGTGTACAACACGATCAGCGGAGGCACCCACTACGGAACGATCCAGGTCGGCGTACAGCACATCAGCGGACAGGGCTGAGGGCATGGCCGAGGGGGGAAACAGCGTCAGCGGGGGCACTCAGCACGGCCTGGTGCAGGCGAGCCGGATCGGCGAGGTGAACCAGTATTTCCACTTCGGCGGCCAGGACGACACGGACCCGGGGCATCAGCTTCCCCTGGACAACGGTGTGTTCGAAAACAGGAGAGCGCAGACCGACCGGGTGTGGCGGGAGCTCGATGAGCGGGCGAAGTCCGCCCCGCTCGAACACCCCTTGGTCGTCACCTTCACCGGGGTGAGCGGAATCGGCAAGACGGCTCTGGTCGTTCACCTCGCCCACCAGATGAAGGACCGCTTCCGCGCGGCCTACATCGACCTGGACGAATGGCGCACGGACGGCTCCGTCGACCACGAGGCACTGCTGAGGCACCTGCTCCGCTGGCTCGGGGTACGGGACGGCCGGCCCTCGTCGGAGTACCGGCAATTGGTGGGCCAGTACAGGGGGAAGACCCAGGGGGCGCGGCTGGTGCTCGCCCTCGACAACGTCTGGTCCGCCGACGAGATCCGGACCCTGCTGCCGGTGTCGGCCGAAGCGGTGGTCCTGGTCGCGAGCCAGGAGCGGCTCTCCGGACTGGAGTCGCACGTCACGCACGAACTCGCCCTGGGACCGTTGTCACCCGAGCACGGCTCGGCGGTCCTCCGCAGACTCAGCGAGCGTGTACGGCCCGATGAGTCCGCACAGACGCTGGTACCACTCGCCCGGCTCTGCGACGGCTTCCCGATCGCCTTGCAGGTCGCGGGCCAGCTGCTGTTCACATACCCGCGCAGACGGCTGGAACGGATCGTCGCGGACCTCACGGCGGACCTCTACGAGAAGGGGCTGCCCGTGGTCGAAGCGGTGTGGAACGCGGCGTACGCCACGCTCGACCCGCCCGCGGCCCGGCTCTACCGGCTGATGCCGCACCACCCCGGCTACGACATCACGCTCGACGCCGCCACGGCCCTGCTCGGGACGGGACTCGACGACGGGGAGGACGGGCTCGACGGACTGACGAACGCGGGGCTGCTGGCCCTTTCGCCGCGCGCGGGCCGGTGGCGGACGCACAGCCTGCTCCGTGCCCACGCCGTCCGCTGCGCCCACCGGTACGGCGATCCGGCCGAGACCGAGGAAGGGATGCGCCGGCTGCTCCTCTGGTACCGCAGGCAGGCGGAGCGCGCCGACCGGACGCTCGGGGCGGAGAGGATGCGTATGGCCGAACCGGTTCCGGAGCTTCCGTACGCTCCCGATGTGCCGTTCGCGAGCGCGGCGGAGGCCGGAGCCTGGCTCGACACGGAGCGCAAGGCGCTGTACGGACTCGTGCGGATCGCGGGCGATCTGGGCGAGGACACGCACGCCTGGTCCCTCTGCGAGCCGCTGTGGAAGCACTACGAGGACCACGGCCATCACGAGGACGCGATCCGCGCGTTCCAGACCGGCCGGGACTGCGCACAGCGCGACGGCGCGGCTCAGGCGCTGATCCGGATGCGCTGCCAGCTCGCCCAGGCGCTCTGGAAGGCCGGCCGGGCGGCGGACGCGGACGCGGAGACACGGCAGGCGGTGCTCTCGGCGGAGTCGGTCGTGCCCGGGGAGAAGCTCCATGCCTCGGCCCTGGAGTTCCGGGGCAAGTATCTCGCCTGGCACGGCCGGCCGGACGAGGCCGTCCCGTACTTCCAGCGGTCGCGCGACATCCATCTCACCATCGGGAACCCCTACGGCGTGCTGCTCCAGGGCTTTCTGGCCGGCCGTACGCTGCGTGCCGCGGGCCGGCCGGCCGAGGCCGAGGCGGAGTTGGAGGCCGCGCGCCGACTGGCCGTGGACCAGGACCGGGTTCGTATGATCGGCCGGACGGCGGCGGAACTGGCCCGCACCCACCGCGCACTGGGCCGTACGGCCGAAGCCGTCGCCGCGTACGAGGAGGCTCTGGTCCATGAGCGGGCGCGGGGATCCGTCCACGATCAGATCGCGCTGCACGACGAACTCGCCGCGGTGACGGAGGAGTCGGGCGATCCGGAGGCGGCCGGGCGGCACCGTGCCCGCGCCCGTGAGCTGCGTGCCGAGGCGGGCATCGAGTCGGATCACGAGGACTGACCGGCGGACCGTCACAGCTCGGCGGACGCGTCGGCCTGTGTCGCGTACGTCAGCAGGGCGCGCACCGGGCGGCCCCCGACCACGCAGTCGAGGACCGCGGGGAGGGCAGGGGCCGGGCTCGGGCGGGTGTCGAGCCAGCCGTGGACGGCGGAGAGCACGGCCGCGGGATCGGGCCGTACCCGCGGCTCACCCTGCGACGGACCGGCTTGGACGCTCACAGCCATGAGCGCCGAACCCTCGCGCCGCAGCACGGACCGGTGGCCAACAGCGCACGCACCGTCCCGCTGCCTGTCGCGGCACCGGGAGC
>NZ_MAUD01000243.1:3586-12189 GCF_001700515.1 Streptomyces lushanensis | reverse complement strand
CGCGGGGTCGGACCGGGGCACCGCGGACGCAGGCCGAGCCGCTGACATGGCACGATGGCCTCGCCGACCGCGGGGAGGAGAGACGGCCGCATGGTGGATCCACGGATCACCCGGACGGAGCGCGCCACCGAGGAAGCCGTGATCACGCTCGCCTCCACCCGGCCCGTTTCCCGGATCAGCGTCTCCGAGCTGGCCGAAGCGGCGGGCGTCAGCCGCGCCACGTTCTACAACCGCTACACGACACCGCTCGACGTACTCACCCGCGTGCTCCGCCGGGACCTCCGGGCCAGGCGCGCCGAGGACGAGGAACGCCGGGCCGCCCGCACCGCGCCGCCCGGCGTCGACCTGCGTCTGGCCACCGGCGACATCGTCGACCACGTCGAGCGCTACCGCGAGATCTACCGCCACGCGCGGCACGATCCGGCGGACCGGGGAGTCTTCGACGCGCTGACCGAGCACTTCACCGACTACAGCCTCGCGTTCATGCGCACGTCGGGGCACGCTCCGCCCGAAGGGATCAACCACCGGATCGTGGCGCAGTTCCTCGCGCACGGCTTCGCCGGAGCGCTCAAGGCCTGGCTGTCGGACGAGGGTGTCAGCCGCGGCGAACTGGTCGAGGCCGTGAGTTCCGCCGCTCCGGCCTGGTGGACCCGGCAGAGCCCGTGATCTTCGAAATCGCCGACGGACAGTCGCGTCACGTTCCCCACATGTTCACCGGAACGTACGGCTCGATCATGTTTCATGGCAGGTCCGCGGCCGGTCACGTACGCCATCGGTGACGGTCACCGGCCCACAACGCGTTCCTGAACCCCAGCACGCCTCATAACCTTCCGGGAGTCGTCGGTGCCCTCTCTGTTCATGCGCGGCACCATGCTGGTGGGCCTGGCCGCCCTGCTGTCCGGCTGCGTCGATCCGGGCCGCCCGGCCGAACGTTCCGCGGGCGAGGCGGACGACTGCGAGTCGTCCGTGGTCTTCCGGTCCGGCACCGGCGGCTACCACACCTTCCGTATACCGGCCGTGGTCATGGTGCCCGGTGACACCCCGGGCACGCTCGTCGCCTTCGCCGAAGCGCGCCGCGACACCCGGGCCGACACCGGCGATGTCGATGTCGTCACGCGGCGTTCGACCGACGGCGGTTGCACCTGGTCGCCGATACAGGTGGTGGCGGACTCCGGCCGGGACACGGTGGGCAACCCCGTCCCCGTCGTCGTACCGGAGACCGGGCGACTGGTGCTCCTGACGTGCGGCAATGCCGCGACCGCCACCGAGGAGGCGATCCTGCGGGGGGATCACCCGCTGGCGGCGGGGCGGCGGGTCTACGTCCAGCACAGCGACACCGCCGGACGCACCTGGTCATCACCCACCGAGATCACCGACCAGGCCAAGCGGCAGGACTGGCGCTGGTACGCCACCGGCCCCGGCCACGGGCTCGCGCTGACCCACGGCCCGCACACCGGACGCCTCGTCATCCCGGCCAACCACTCCACCGCGCCGCCCGCCGGCAGCACCGACACCGGGACGGAACCGCGCTACTACGGCGGGCACTCGCTGCTCAGCGACGACGGCGGCGCCGGCTGGCGCATCGGCTACGTCGACGACACACCCGACGGCCGTGTCAACGTCAACGAGACCACGGCGGCCCAACTGCCCGACGGCCGTGTGTACTTCAACGCCCGCGACCAGCACGGCACCACCCCGGTCACCCGCGCCCACGCCTACAGCGGCGACGGCGGACTGTCCCTGGACGCGCCCTTCAGCCCCACCGAGGACGTGATCGCGCCCATCATCGAAGGAAGCGTCCTCCAGACGCGGCAGGACCGGCAGACCGGCCCGCTCCTGCTGTCCGCCCCCGCCGACCCCACAGCACGCAGCCACATGACGGTACGCTCCAGCACCGACGACGGCCTGAGCTGGAGCACCGGCCTCCGCCTCACGACAGACCCCGCCGCCTACTCCGACCTGGTCCAGGTCGACCGGAACACCGTGGGCATCCTGTACGAGACCGGCCGCAGCTCCGCGTACGACACCATCACCTTCACCCGGCTCCCCCTCGACCGGCTCCGATGACCCGGGAATGAGACAGGCGGGTACGGGGACGCCTTCGCGCCCCGTACCCGGGTCTCCGTGCCCATCCCCGTACCCGGGTCTGCGCACCCGGGTCTGCGCACCCGGGTCTCCGCGCCCGGGTCTCCGCGCCCACGACCCGCTCCGGCCGGGGCGTGCCGCCGCGACAGCCGCTCTTCAATGGGTGGGCGGTCGCGTTCACCGAACCGTCCGCGACGGCGCCAACTCCAGTGACCGGGTGGGGCGCGAGCAGCGCGACGGGCCCATAGCGGCCAAAGTCCACCCGAGCGCCGCAAACAGCCCTCCGTGACGGACGGTTGGGCCGGAAATCGGCGGGTCGGCCGAGAAGCCGCGTCGCGCGCGCCGTCCGGGCGGCGGCCCGAGGGACACATACGCGCCAATGACACAGGATCGCCCGCCCACTCGATCCGTTGTGTCACCCGTCGACCACAGTGTGCGTACGCTGGGTTTCCCGCCTCCCCACCGCTTGCGCACATTCTCCACACAATGCACATTTCCGGCCGATCGCCGCCCGTGCGACGGCGCACAGGGGAGACGCGACTCCCGCCGCTTGCCTAGCCTCCCGCCCATGCGATCACCACTGATGAGACGCCTCGGCCTCGCCACGTTCCTCGCCCTCGCCCTCGGCGTGTTCGGCCTGGCCCCCGCCGCGAGCGCGGCCGCCGCCCCGGCCGAGCTGACCTTCACCACCGACAGCGCCACCACCACGCCCGGCGGCACGGTGAACCTGTCGATGACACTCACCAACAACCAGACCTACGACATCTGGTTCGTCTACCAGACCATCGACCCGACCTGGCTGACCACCCAGCGCCCCGACCTGAAGTACAGCTTCACCGGCTGCGCGCTGACCACGTCCGCCGGCAGCGTCCCCTGCTCCGGGACCGGCCCCGCCAACCTGGGCACCAACTACGGCGCCACGATCCCGCCCGGGCAGAGCCGAACCGTCACACTGACGCTCCAGATCGCCCCGGACTCCGGCTGCAACGGCAACATCGGCTTCTACTCCTACTTCTACGCCGAGTTCAGCGACAGCACCAACATCAGCGGCGGCCCTGCCTACACCCCCGAGACGCGGGTGCTCTGCGCCTGACCACGTCCGGCCCGCACTGACGGACCGTCAACGCAGCTGATCCACGAGGAGCGTGGCCCGAAATCCGCCCGAACCCCGCGCGTCGCCGCGGGTGAGGCATGTGACAGCGACAACGGTGGCGCCCGGAGCGGAAGTTCGCTCCGGGCGCCACCGTCTGTACCAAGTCTTTACCCGGCCCTTGACGGCTAACTGTAAACAATCCTAACTTTCAATCACCACCCCCCGTGGGGCACGTCACACCCATGGGCCTCGAATTGTCATGCCCACATCACGAAGGGCCTCGTCATGTCCCCATCGCTCCTCAAGAGGCTGCGCCCCGCCGCGGTCCTCGCCCTGGCCGGAGCCCTGTTCCTGGGCCTCGGTGTCACCGCCCAGGCCGGTGCCTCCGCTCCGGGCGCCGGCCAGGAACGCGCCTCAGGCCAGGAACGCATCTCCCGGGCAGCCGCCGCGGCGGACACCCCGGTCGGCGTCAACGGCAAGGTCCGCGTCTGCGGCACCAAACTCTGCAACGCCTCCGGCACCCCCGTCCAACTGCGCGGGATGAGCACCCACGGCACCCAGTGGTACGCGCAGTGCGTGACCGACGGCTCGCTGGACGCCCTCGCCAACGACTGGAACGGCGACATCCTCCGCGTCTCCACCTATGTGCAGGAGGGCGGCTACGAGACCGACCCGGCCAGGTTCACCGACCTCGCCAGCCGTATCGTCGACCAGGCCACCGCGCGCGGCCTGTACGTGATCGTCGACTGGCACCAGCTCACCCCGGGCGACCCCAACGCCAACACCTCCCGGGCCCGCACCTTCTTCACCGAGATGGCGCGCCGCCACAAGGACAAGGTCAATGTCCTGTGGGAGATCGCCAACGAGCCGAACGGCGTCTCCTGGCCGCGGATCAAGAGCTACGCCGAGACCATCATCCCGGTGGTGCGGGCGCAGGACCCCGACGGCGTCGTCCTCGTCGGCACCCGCGCCTGGTCCTCGCTCGGTGTCTCCGACGGCGCCGACGAGACCGAGGTCGTCAACAACCCGGTGAACGCGACCAACATCATGTACACGTTCCACTTCTACGCCGCGTCCCACAAGACGGAGTACCTGAACGCGCTCTCCCGGGCCGCTGACCGCATTCCCATGTTCGTCACGGAGTTCGGCACCCAGAACTTCGCGGGTGAGGGCGCCAACGACTTCGCCCAGTCGCAGCGGTACATCGACCTGATGGCCCAGAAGAAGATCAGCTGGACCAACTGGAACTACTCGGACGACAACCGCTCGGGCGCCGTCTTCAAGACCGGCACCTGCGCCCGCGGCCAGTGGACCGGCACCTCGGTCCTCAAGGAAGCCGGTGTCTGGATCCGCGACCGGATCCGCAGCGGCGGCTTCTAGGGCCTGTCCGGTCCCGCCCGGTCCGGTCCGGAGCTCTGGCCGGACGGCAGGGCACGAAGCGCTCTCTTCCCGGACACGGCGGGTCCGGGAAGAGAGCTCCGACGCGTCGCGGCGGGCGGGCCGCGCTCCGGGTGGTCGCGCCGTCACCGGTCGCGAACGTGTTCGAACGCGATTCAGGATCGGTTCGCCTGACATACAGGAGAAAAGGGAGGCCGCGGCCTCCTGACCGTTCCTAGCCTTGAGCCCGCTCTCGGCACCCTGAAAGGGCCCGGGCCGGTGGCCGACCAGGAGGCCGGTGCGGCCGGGAGCGCGACGAGGAGTGAGCGATGACTGTGCGCACAAGACGGATCGTGGCCTTCGCCGGGGCGCTGCTCGCGGCGGCTGCCGGGCTCCCGCTCGGATCCGCTTCCGCGTTCACAACGAACCAGGGTCATGGTTCCGCGCCGCATGAGCGCGTGCGGGTGATGACTCTCAACATCTTCTACGGCGGCGACGACCTCGACCTCGCCACCAAGGACTTCTGCACGACGCCGAACGGCTGCCCGCGGACCCTGAAGCAGATCGAACGTGCCGTCAAGGACGCCCGCGCCGACATCGTCGGCGTACAGGAGTCGGAGCGGAGCACCGAGCGGATCGCGTCGGCGCTGGGCTGGTACGGCAGCGACCGGGCGCACGTGATGTCCCGCTTCCCCGTCATCGACCCGCCCGGCAGCAACGGCCTGTACGTGTTCGTCGAGGTGGCCCCGGGAAGGGTGATGGCCGTCGCCAACACGCACACGCCGTCCGACCCGTACGGCCCCTACCTCGTACGGGACGGCGGCAGCCGGCAGGACGTGCTCGACCTCGAGAGCACGGTGCGCCTGCCCGCTGTCCGGGACCAGATCGACGTGCTGCCCGAACTCGCCCGGCGGGGTGTCCCGGTCGCGCTGACCGGTGACTTCAACAGCCCGTCGCACCTGGACTGGACCCAGGCCGTCGCGGAGACCCGGCGGGACGTCCCCTTCGCGGTGAAGTGGCCGGTCAGTGCCGCCCTGGCGAAGGCCGGGCTGCACGACACCTACCGCGAGGCGCGCCCCGACCCGGTCGCCGTTCCCGGCTTCACCTGGACGCCCGGCAGCCCGGAGGCCGACCCGCACGAGGTGCACGACCGGATCGACTGGGTGCTTCGCGCCGGTCCGTCCCGGACGATCGACAGCACCGTGGTCGGCGAGGCCGGCGGGCCGGACGTCGGGGTGGGTCTGTCGCCCTGGCCGACCGACCACCGCGGAGTGGTGTCCACGCTGGACGTCGAACCGGCGGTACCGCCGAACCTGGTCGCGCCGGTCACCCGTTCGGTGACGATCGGCGAGACGCTCCCGGTCACCTTCCACGCCCCCGGCAGGCCGGGCGAGCGCGTGGCACTGCTGGACCGGCGGGGCCGGACCGTGGCGTGGCGGCCGACGGGCAAGGCCGGACGGCAGGACGGCACGGTCTCGTTGCCGACGAAGGGGCTGGGCGCGGGCGAGTACGACGTCGTCCTCTCCTCCAACGGGGGCAAGGTGCTCTCGAAGACTCAGGTGTGGCTCTACCCGAAGGGTGAGCCGACCCGGGTGTCGGTGGGGAGGAGCACGTACCGGGCGGGCGAGCCGATCGACATCTCCTGGTCGAACGCGCCGGGCATGGGGCTGGACTGGATCTCGGTCTTCGCCTGCCCGAGGAACAGGTGCGAGCCGGAATCGGACTATCTCGTCTACACCTACACCGGTTCGCGGATCGAGGGTCACGGCAGGATAGGGCCGGACTCGGTCGGGGCCGAGGACTCCTGGCCGCTGAAGCCCGGCAGGTATGTGGTGCGTCTGCTGCCGGACGACGGGCTGCTGTCGGTGGCCGAGTCCACGGTCTTCACGGTGTCCTGATCCCGGAGTCCAGGCCCTTCGGGTCTGACGGCCGGTCGAACACCGGGTCCCGGAAGTGAGTACGGCAGCGGCCGTTCGCTGTCGCCGCCGGCGAAGGGGCGATGTCGGAGGTCCGGTCGCCGGCGGCCACCGTGCGGGCGGAGCGGACCGGACGGGCCTGACCGGGCGGGCCCGGCCGGTGCCGTCAGCTCACGGCGGCCAGCGTGAAGGAGTGCCCGGCCGGGTCGGAGTAGACCCGTGTGTCGCGCGGGCCACCGTTGTCCTTGGTGTCCAGCGGCCTGGCGCCCAGGCCGATCGCCTCGCGTTCCGCCTCGTCCATCTCCTCCCGCGCCACCAGGATCCGCAGATGCGCCTGCTGGGAGCTTTCGGGCCGCGGCCAACTGGCGGGCGCGTGGCCGTGATCCCTGCGGATCGCGATATGGACCCCGTCATGGCCGACGATCTCCACGAGGTCCGGGTTCTCCCCGATCCGGGTCTCGGCGTTGAGGAACGCCGAGTAGAAGCCGGCGAGCTCGACAGGTTCAGCACTGTCCAGGACAAGCAGACTGGTCTTGGTCACTGTCATGACGGAACGCCTACCCGCGGTTACGCAGCACACACGTGGCGCCTCCCTGGAGGTCCGTGACGATCCCGCGCCGGACGGCGTCCACGTCGTGGATCAGGTCGCCCGCCCAGGGCGTCCGTTCGCCGCTCACCCGTGTTCCTTCCCGTGCGGCGCTGCCCACACCCGTTTGCCCCACGGCAGCGGTTCGGTTCCCCAGTGATCAGCCAGCTCATTCACGAACGCGAGGCCGCGACCGCCTTCGTCCTCGTCGTCCGGTTCCCTGGGCGCCGGGGGCGCCTTCGAGAAATCCACGACACCGATACGCGCGCATGCCGACCCGGGGCGGTCGATGACTACCCGGATGGACTCCCGCCGGGCGTGTAGGACAGCGTTGACACCAACTCGGAGATGATCAGCGCGCCGTCGTCGGCCAGGTCGTCCAGACCCCAAACGGACAGGGCGACGCGGACCAGGCGACGCGCCGTCGCGGCGCTCTCCGTCTCGCGCCAGGCCGACGCCGTCGCTCCACCGACCGCTTTCGGCTCACGGGGCCGGCAGCGTGGGCCCCGGCTTTGCCGTGACCGTGCCGCGGACCGTAGCGCCACCTGCCTCACCCGGATGCCGCGAGCCGACCGGGCACGGGAGCGACCTTGTCGAGGCGTCGTCGGGTCTCGTCCGCGTCGAGGGGCCCGCCATGGCCGGGGAACAGGCGCTGCGGTTGGCGGCCGAGCTCGGTCATGAGTGCCCTGCGCACTCCGGCGGCGTCCTCGGTGAAGAAATGGCGCTTCGGGCTCTGGCGGCGCAGCATGCCACCACGGACCAGGTCGCCGACGAGCGTGTCGCCGCCGACGCGGACGACGAGCGACCCGGGGGTGTGGCCGCCGAACCGCTCGGCGTGCGCGTCGACGCCATAGGGACTCAGGTCGAACTTGTCCTCCACCAGGATGTCGGCTTCGACCGGCTGGGCCCTCGCACGGAGGACCAGGGGCCTCAACACCGCACCGGCCGGATGACTGATCGGGAGTACGCCGATGCGTCCGGTGCGCAGGAGTTGTTCGTCACCCAGGCCGACCGCGATCGGAACCCCGGCGTCCGCGAACGACGCCGCCGTGCCGCTGTGGTCATTGTGGCCGTGGGTCAGGAGGACCAGGGCGATGTCGCGAAGCTTGAGGCCCTGTGCCGACAGCGCGTCGCGCACGCGGTCGCCGTCCTCTGGTCCGCCCGTGTCCACGAGGATCGCTTGCTCGCCACGCAGGAGGTAGGCGTTGCTGTTGCCCATGGAAAGCGGGGTGACGGTCGTGGCGCTCATGCGGTGCACCGCGACGCTTCGGCGCCGACACCGACGTTCGTGCGGCCGTCGACTGTGAGTGTACGAACGGAAACGTCCATGATCATCTTCTCTCGCACTATCCCTGTAACCTTACGGTCGTAAGTAGAGCATGAGAACTTACGCCTGTAAAGTCTTTGTCATGGCTCCAGCGGCAGCACGGAGGCGCAACCCCCGAGGTCAGGGCGGGCAACTCCGCGACGAGATCGTGACCGCAGCCCGCGAGCTGCTGGTCGAGACCGGATCGGACAGCGCGGTGACCCTGCGGGCGATCGCCCG
>NZ_MAUD01000243.1:0-3500 GCF_001700515.1 Streptomyces lushanensis | reverse complement strand
CGGGCGATCGCCCGCAGGGTCGGCATCGCGCCACCGTCGATCTACGCGCACTTCGACACACCCGACCAGATCGTGGAGGCCGTGGTCACCGAGACCCGCTCACTGCTGGTGCGTCACCTTGAGACCGCCCGGGCGGGAGCAGAGGGCGCGCGCGAACGACTTCTGGCCGACTGCCACGCCTATCTCGTCTTCGGTGCCGAGCAGCCCGAGCTCTACGCCCTTCTGTTCACCCGGCCGCGGCCCAGGGGCAGCAGCACCACAGAAGAACGCGTCGACCAGGCGGTACGCCAGCTCGCGCCCATCGTCGGCGAGCCCATCGCGAGTCAGCTCGCTCCTGCCGAAGCATTCTCGATACTTCTGCGAGACGTCGCCGATGCGATGCACGACGGCACGTCCCGTGCGGAGGATGCTCTCGCCACGGCGACCGCTCTCTGGGCGTCCCTGCACGGCCTCATTCTGCTCCGCGCTCACATTCCCCGATTCCCGTGGCCGCCACCCGGTCCGCTGGAGGAGAAGATCATCAGCCGGCTCGCATTCCCGCACGGCCCCACACCCAGATGACCCCTTGCTCGGCGCGACCCTGCCAGATCGTCAGGGCCGGATCCGTTGGGCCAAAGCGGGACGCGCAGGTGAGCCAGGGCACGACGACTCGGTGCCGGTGAGGTCACCGCCGCGGTGCAGGAGATGGTCCTCCACCCCGGTCGGCGCCGGAACGGACGCTGCGGTCGCCGGGGAGACGCCGCCGAGGATGCCTCGGCTTCCTCGATGAGGGGCGGCACCTCCCCGAGGCTGATGTGCGAGGTGGACATCGGGTCCGTGGCTGCCGCCTGGGGCTGGTCGATGTCGCGGAACCATCCGGGCGCGGCGACGGCGTCGAGGACCAGCCCGGGTCCGACGAGCGGTACGGCGGGCTGGGCGCGGGCGTTCTCATCACGCCGCATGCTGAACTGCAGTGTCGCGCAAGCAGAGGTCAATGCCGGAGCCACTCCAACAGTTCGTCATGGCGTACCTGGTAGACGGTGCCGGCCGACCTCAGCAGTCCTCGTTCATGGCACCAGCGGAGAAACGCGGTCAGGCGCCACGGCAGCTTTCCGCGGGTGGCCAGGATCAGGCCGAGGTACTGGCGACCGGTGACCCCGACAAAGCCGGGCCCGGCCGCCACTGTCACCGCCAGGGCAAAGGGCGTGCCAACCGCCACCACATGCCAGCGGTCGATGTCCGCCCGCACCGACAGCGCCAGGCCGAGGCCGAAGACGGCTGCGAATCCGCTGCCGGCGGCCGGCGCGAAGCCCGGACCGAAAGTCGAACTCGACAACCCCCGTGCCCTCGCCCAGCCCGACTGGCCCACCCTGCTCCGCCTCGCCCAGGCACTCGTCGACCACTCCCACGACCACCACCGGGGATGGGGCAGGCCGTCGTCTCCGGCGTTCGCGTCGCCGACATCCCGTCCACCCCGCCCCCGGACAGGGCCTGGACCGGCTGGTCCCCAACTGGTCCCCACGAAACACGGAAAGGCGGTACCGGATTTCTCCGATACCGCCTGCGACCTGCGTAAACGCTGGTCGGGACGACAGGATTTGAACCTGCGACCCCTTGACCCCCAGTCAAGTGCGCTACCAAGCTGCGCCACGTCCCGATGCGGGTCTGACCTGGGGTTTCCCCTGGCCGAACGCGCATGAGAACAATACCGCACTCGGCATGGTGGTCACGAACCGCTTTCCCCGGGGGCATCGCGGGAGGCTCGACCCGGGGGTCTTTCACGCGGCGTCGGGACCGGCCAGCGAGGGTGGCTGAGCGGCGGGGTCAAAATGTGACGCGCCCTGCGCCGTCCGCGGGTACGGGGCACCCTGGACTGGACGTACGCCCATCGCCGGGCCCGCTCCCGGCCGTACCCTCCGGAGCACGCCATGACCGCCAGCGGTGATCTGCTCGTCGACGCGTTCGGCCGTATCCGTGAGACCGTCCACGAGGTGGTCGACGGCCTCTCGCCCGACGAACTGGCGGTCCGGCTGGACGACGGGGCCAACTCGATCGCCTGGCTCGTCTGGCATCTCACCCGGATCCAGGACGACCACGTCGCCGACGCGGCGGGCCTGGACGAGGTATGGATCGCGCAGGACTGGTCGGCGCGGTTCGAGCTGCCGTTCTCGCGGCGGGCGACCGGTTACGGCCACTCCCCCAAGGACGTGGCCGCGCTCGGCGGAGTCCCGGCGGAGCTGCTCGCGGGGTACCACGACGCCGTCCACGACCAGACGGTCGCGTTCCTCCGTACGGTCAAGGACGCGGATCTCCGGCGGACCGTCGACGACGCGTGGGTGCCGCCGGTGACGCTCGGTGTCCGGCTGATCAGTGTGATCTCCGACGACCTCCAGCATGTCGGGCAGGCCGCCTTCATGAGGGGCTGGCTGGAACGGCCGTAGCCATCCGGACAGGACCCGCAGCCGGTGCGGGAACGGCGTCCGGCACCGGGCGGTCGCCCGGCCCGGCCTGGGACGCGGCGGGTGGCAGATACGCGAGCAGTTGCCGGGCCGCCGGGCCGGTGCGCTGATCGTCGGGGAGCGCGGCCGAGACCTCCCAGAGATGCTCCCCGGCCCCGGCCAGCGGCACGGTGCGAAGACCCGCCGCCTGTTCCTTACGGGCGATCGGACGCGGCACCACCGCGATACCCAGACCATGGCCGACCAGCTCGATCAGGCTGTGCACGTCGTTGACCTCCAGCGCCACGCGCCGTTCGGTACGGGCGGCGGCGAAGGCCCGGTCGGTGAGCCCGCGGGCGCCCCAGTCCTCGTGGAAGTCCACGAACACCTCCTCGCCCAGCTCCGCCCACTCCGCCTCCGCCGCGCCCGCCAGCGGATGGTCGGGATGGCAGAGGAGCACCATCGGCTCGCTCGCCAGCGGGACCAGCCGGACGCCCTCGGGCACGGGTCCGGACAGCGCGACAAAGGCCAGATCGAGCCGTCCGGCCGCCACGTCCTCGACCAGCGAGGCGGATCCGGCCTGCCTCAGCCGTACCTCCACCTCGGGGTGCTCGGCCCTGAACCGGGCGAGCAGCCCGGGGACATGCACCCCGGTGACACACTGCTCGGTACCCACCGACAGCGTGCCGCGCAGCAGTCCCTGGACCGCCGCGACGGCCTCCTTGCCCGCCCGCACACTGGCCAGCGCGCGCGATGCCTCCACCAGCAGGGCCTGACCGGCCCCGGTCAGCTCGACCCTGCGGGTGGAGCGGACGAAGAGCCGGGCGCCCAGCTCGCGCTCCAAGGCGCGTACGGACGCGGAGAGGCCCGATTGCGAGACCATGAGACGCCGGGCCGCCCTGGTGAAGTGGCGTTCCTCCGCGACGGCGACGAAGTATTCGAGGTGGCGCAGTTCCATGGGGACCCAGCCTAATTGAGAAGCCTGCTCGCTCAATGTGTTCGTTTTCTTCTATTGGACGCCCCGCCGGGCAGCGGCAAAGCTTGAGGTACCCCCCGCCGGAACCGGCGGGTCCGCAGCAGGAC
>NZ_MAUD01000242.1 GCF_001700515.1 Streptomyces lushanensis | reverse complement strand
CACCGGAAAACCCGGACCACGGAGCGAGAAATGGGTCCACAGCCGCCAGCCGCCCGAGGGCAGAAGTACGGTTTCACTCATGGCTGGACTACCTCCCGGGGAAGAACGTCGGAGAGCGCGCCGCCGGCCGTGCACCACTCCAGGACCGCACGGGCGCTGTGATACTTGTTCTCGGCCTGCCGGAACGCGATGCTCGCGGGCCCGTCGAGGACCTCGGCGGTGACCTCCTCGCCGCGGTGGGCGGGCAGGTCGTGCATGAACAGCGCGTCGGGGCTGGTGGCCATCACGGCCCGGCCGACCTGGAAAGGAGCGAACAGGCGTCGCCAGTCCGGGTCGGGTTTGGCGGTGCCGGTGGTCTGCCAGCGGGTGGTGTAGACGACATCGGCCGGCGGCAGCCCGTCCATGTCGTGGCGCTGCTCGACGCGGGCGCCGGTGGTCTTGGCGTTGACGGCGGCGCGTTCGAGATAGCGCCCGGCCACTCCGTATCCGGGCGGTGTCCGCAGATACAGCTCGGTGTTCGGGTAGCGGGACAGCGCCAGGGTGAGCGCGGACGCCGTGTTGTTGCCCTCGCCGACATAGAGCACCCGCAGGCCCTCGATCCGGCCGAACGTGCCCATGAGCGTGGTCAGATCGGCGAGCGCCTGGGTGGGATGCTCGTCGGCGCTCATCGCGTTGACGACGGCCATCCGCCGCTGGTCCGCGTAGGCGCGCAGCTCGGCCTCGCTCCCGGCGGTACGGGCGACCAGTACGTCGATCATCCCGGACAGCACGGCGGCGGTGTCCTCCACGCTCTCGCCGGTGTTCTCCTGGAGGTCGCCGGGACCGTAGGTGATCAGCCGCCCGCCGAGCCGCAGCGTGCCCGCCGAGAAGGCGGTACGGGTACGGGTGGAGGTCTTGCGGAAGAGGACGCCGACGACGGCGTCGTGCAGCGGGCGCGCGTCCTCCAGCTCACCGGCCGCGTACCGGACACCGCGCCGGACGATACGGTCCAGCTCCTCGGTGCTGAGATCGTCGATGGAGATGATGTGACGGCGGATCGGACGGCTCATCGGGTCCTCCCTGGTCTGCGGCGGGTGACGGGTCGGCGGCGGATCGGACGGCGGACCGGGCTGCGGTTGCGCATCAGCGCACCCTCAGCCCTTCGTGAAGGACCGCCAGACCGCGGTCGAGCCGGCCGGCGTCGATGGTCAGCGGCGGCATGACCTTGATGACCTCGTCGTGGCGTCCGCACAGCTCCACGATCAGGCCGTGCTCGAAGGCGTACCGCTGCGCGGAGCGGGCCCGTTCGGGACCTCCGGCACCCGCGGTGTCGATCCCGAGGACCATGCCCCGGCCGCGTACGGCCAGGGCCGGGTCGAGCGCGGTGAGTTCGGATCGGAACCGGTCGAGCCGCCCGGCCGCGTGGGCCACGCCCGCCCGGAACGAGCCGTGCTGCCACAGTTCGCACGCGGCGGTCGCGGCGACGAACGCGAGCTGGTTGCCGCGGAACGTACCGGTGTGCTCCCCGGGCTCCCACACATCGAGTTCGCGCCGGAACAGGGTCAGCGAGAGCGGAAGCCCGTAGCCGCTGATGGACTTGGAGACGGTCACGATGTCGGGGACGATCCCGGCGTCCTCGAAGCCGAAGAACGTGCCGGTGCGCCCGCAGCCCGCCTGGATCTCGTCCAGGATCAGCAGAATCCCGTGGCGCCGGGTGAGCGCGCGCAGCCGGCGCAGCCACTCCCCGCTCGCCGGATAGACACCGCCCTCCATCTGCGTGGGCTCGACGATCACGGCGGCGGGCACGTCCGTACCGGACGAGGGGTCCGCGAGCAGCCGCTCGATGAAGGCGATGGAGTCGAACGGGCCGAGCGGGCCGTCCTCGTACGGTACGAACGTCACGTCCTGGCCGCTCACTCCGCCGGCCCGGCGGGCGCGGCGGCTGCCGGTGACCGCGAGGGAGCCGCGGGACATTCCGTGGTATGCGCCGGAGAAGGCGATGAGCCCGGTGCGTCCGGTCGCCTTGCGGGCCAGTTTGAGCGCGGCCTCCACCGCGTCGGTGCCGGTGGGCCCGGCGAACTGCACCTTGTAGTCCAGGCCCCGCGGGCGCAGCACGAGCTCGGCGAAGCGGGCCAGGAACTCGCGCTTGGCGACGGTGTGCATGTCCAGGCCGTGCATGATGCCGTCGGAGGCGAGATAGTCGGTCAGCCGCTGCTTGATGAAGTCGTTGTTGTGCCCGTAGTTCAGACTGCCCGCGCCGCAGAAGAAGTCGATGAAGGTACGGCCGTCCTCGGTGTGGAGTTCGGCTCCCTTGGCCCGTGAGAAGACCACGGGGAAGGTACGGCAGTAGAGCCGGACCTCCGACTCCAGCTCCTCGAAGACGGAGACGTCGGGAGGTACGGCGGGGACATGGGGCAGGGGACGGCCGGTGCGGCCGGTGTCGTCGAGCGGCTGGTGGAGGGGGACGGTGGTCGTCATGCGGGTCCTCTCGGCTTCGGATGGTGCGGCCGGCCGGTGGGCACTGCCCGGCGGCGGGTGGTGGTTTCGCTCAGCGGCCGGCCCTGCGCCGCGCGGTGAGCACCGGCGCGGCACGGTCGGCCGATACCCGGGGATAACCGTCCAGGGCGGCGGCGAGGGCGGCGACGGTCGTATGGTCGAACAGGGCCCGCACCGGTACGTCGATACCGAGCTCGCCCCGCAGCCGTACGGAGACCCGGGTGGCGAGCAGGGAGTGGCCGCCGAGCCGGAAGAAGTCGTCATGGGCGCCGATCTCCGGCGTCCCGAGGACCGTCCGCCAGACATCGGCGATGGTCCTCTCCTGCGGGGTGCGCGGCGGCTGATGACCGACGTCCTTGCCGGGCAAGGAGGGTGACGGGGCGTCGGGCAGCGGAAGCGCCTTGCGGTCCACCTTTCCCGTGACGGTGGTGGGCAGTTCGTCGAGGACCATGAAGGACGCCGGGACCATGTAGTCGGGCAGGGTCGTCAGCAGCCCCTCGCGCAGTTCACCGGGGCCCGGGGCCGGGTGGCCCTCGCGCGTCACCAGATAGGCGGTGAGGCGCGGTTCGCCGGAGGCGTCCGGGGTCGGGTGGACGACGGCCGCGCGGATCGCGGCGAAGGTCAGCAGGGCGGCCTCGATCTCACCGGGCTCCATCCGGTGGCCGTGGATCTTCACCTGGTGGTCCGCGCGGCCCAGGATCTCCAGTGATCCGTCCGGCCGCAGCCGCCCGAGATCCCCGGTGGCGTAGAGCCGCCCGCCGGGCCGGGTGGCGTAAGGATCGGGCAGGAACACCTCCGCGGTCTGCTCCGGCCGGTCGTGGTAGCCCCATCCGACGGACGCGCCGCCGATGTGGATCTGTCCCGTCGCACCGGCCGGCACCGGCTCCAGGCGCTGGTCGAGCAGCCGTACGGTGCAGTTGTCCAACGCGGCCCAGTCCCGTACCCGCCCGTCGGGCCCGAGCCGCGCCATGGTCGCCCATACGGTCGTCTCCGTCGGCCCGTACAGGTCCCAGACACGGGCGCCGCGGGCGGTGAGTGTCCGCACGAGACCGGGGAGGATCTTCTCGCCGCCGCAGAGCACGGTCAGCGCGGGCGGCGGCGACCAGCCGGTGTCGGTCAGCATCCGCAGGACGACGGGTGTGGCCTGGAGCACGGCGGGACGTACGGCGTCCATCAGACGGATCAGCCGCTGTGGGTCCCTGGCCTGCTCCGGGTCCGCCATCACCACCTGCGCGCCGGTGATCAGCGGCAGGCACAGCTCCAGCAGGGACGGGTCGAAGGAGAGAGTGGTCACGGCCATGACCGGCGTCCCGGGCCCGAGGCCGAGCCGGTGCGGCAGCGACAGCAGGAAGTTGGTCAGCGCCCGGTGGGGGATCATGACGCCCTTGGGCGTACCGGTGGAGCCCGAGGTGTGGAAGATGTACGCCTGCTCGTGCGGACGGGCCGGGCGGTCCGGGCGTGCCGAGGGCCGTGCGTCGATCTCCCGGCGGTCCTGGTCCCGGTCGAGCAGCAGGGTCCGTACGCCCGTGCCGGCGAGACGGCCGGCGAGCGCCCGCTCGGTGATCGCCAGCCGGGCACCGGTGTCGGCGACGAGACGGGCCAGCCGCGCGTCCGGGTGCAGCGGATCGAGCGGCTGGTACACCGCGCCCGCCTTGAACACGGCGAGCAGTGCCACGACGAGCCCGGCGCCGCGCGCGAGATGGACACCGACCGGGGTGCCGGGACCGGCACCGAGCTCCCTCAGCAGATGCGCGAGCCGGTTGGCCCGCGCGTCGAGCGCGGCATAGGTCAGTTCGGCGTCCGCCGCCCGGACGGCGAGCGCGTCGGGCGTGGCCGTGGCCTGGCGCTCGAACAGTCCCGCCATGGTCAGTTCCGGTACGGGGCGTATGTCGCCCGCGCCCCGGTCGAGCAGCCGGCGCCGCTCCTTGGCGGGCAGCGCGGAGACGCTCCGGGCGGTCTCGGCCAGGGGCGCGTCGGGCGCGGTGAGCACACCGCGCAGCAACTCCTCGTAGCCGTCGGCGAGATGCCGCATGGTGTCGGCGTCGAACAGCGCGGTGGCGTACTGCATCCGTCCCGAGAGATGTCCTTCCGGGCTGCCGATGAGATCGAGCACCAGGTCGAGCGGGGTGCCGCTCGCGGGCGTGGAGACCAGCTCCGTCTCCAGACCCGGCAGTTCGGGTTGTTCCGCCTCACCGCCCAGCAGCAGGAAGGAGACCTGGAAGAGCGGATTGCGGGACAGGTCGCGCTCGGGGGTGAGTTCGGCGACGATGTGCTCGAACGGGGCGTCGGCGCGGGAGAGGTCCGCGAGGGTGGTGTCCCGCACCCGGCGCACCAGTTCACCGAACGTCGGGCGTCCCGACAGATCGGTCCGGAGCACCACGGTGTTGACGAAGAGCCCGATCAGCCGCTGGAGTCCGGGCCCGCTCCGCCCGGCGACCGGGGTGCCGACGGCGAGATCGGTCTGTCCCGTGTAACGGCCGAGGAGCGCCTGGAAGGCCGCGAGCAGCACCATGAAGCGGGTGGCGCGCTGGGACCGGGCGAAGGCGTCGACCGCGCTCACCAGCTCGGCGGGAAGCCGGAACCGTGTCATCGCGGCGTCGCCCCGCCAGACCTCGGGACGAGGCCGGTCGGTGGGCAGTTCGAGCGGCGCGAGGCCGTCGAGCCGGGCGCGCCAGTAGCGGGTCCGGTCGGACAGGCTCTCCCCGGAGAGCAGTTCACGCTGGCGGGCCGCGAAGTCGGTGTACTGGAAGGGGAGTTTTGGCAGTGCGGCGGGCTCGCCCGAGGTGCGCTCCCGGTAGTACGCGGCGAGTTCCCGGGTGAGGACGCCCCACGAGGTGAAGTCGAAGGCGATGTGGTGCACCACCACCAGCAGGAGATGGTCGCCCGGCGCCATCCTGGCCAGGGTGAGCCGCAGCGCGGGCGCGTCCGACAGCCCGAGCGGCCGGCGCAGTTCACGCTCCACGACCGAGCGGAGCCGCTCCTCGCGGTCCTCGTCCGGGACCTCGGTGAGATCGACGCGGTCGAGCGGGACCGCCGCCTCGGCGACGACCTCGGGGACGGGCTCGCCGTCGGCCGGGAGGTAGCGGGTGCGCAGTACCTCGTGGCGGGCGACGACATCGGCGAAGGCGCCGGTGAGCGCGGGTACGTCCAGCTCACCGCGGAGCCGCAGGGCCAGCGGGAGGAGATGGTCCGCGGAGCCGGGCCGGAGCTGGTCCAGGAACCACAGCCGCTGCTGCGAGAACGAAGTGGTCCGGGACGTGGTCCGGGTGCCGTCGGCTGAGCGGCTGTCAGCGGGGTCCACCGGCTGCCTCCATGGGTCGGGATGTCTGCCACGTCCGTGGTGGCCGTGGTGGCACAGCGAGAGCTTGCTTGCCGCGCCGGGCGCGGCAACAGGGAAGGAGTGGCAGCGGTCCGCCGCCGGGCTTGCTGCGCTTATGTCTCTGTGCGCCGGGTCCGCCGAGCGGGCACGCTCGGCCGCGCGGGACGCACCGCCGGGCCGGGGGCCGCCGGCCTGACCGGAGCGGCCCTGACAGGCGCGAGCCCGATCGGAACAGGCCGGCCCGGGTCACGGCGGCCGGGAGCGGACGGCCGGAGCGGAACGCCCGGGGCGGACGGCCGGCTCAGATCAGACCGGTACGGACGCCGTACGCCACCGCGTGGGCCCGGTTGCGTACCTGGAGCCGGGCCATCAGGTCGTAGATGACGTTCTTCACCGTGTGCTGCGAGCACGCGAGACTCCGGGCGATGGCCGCGTTGCCGTGCCCTTCCGCGACCAGGGCCAGCACTCTGGTCTGACGTGCCGTCAGGGGCGGTACGGGAACGGGATCCCGCGGTTGCGGCGCGTACTGCTCGGCGCCGCTGCTGAGCAGCCGTACCAGCACACCGGAGGGCAGCCGGCCCTCGCCGTGGTAGGCGGAGCGCACACCGGCCGCCAGCCGGGCCGGGCTCGCCTCCGACGACTGGAGCATGGCCAGCGCCCCGGCCCGTACACCGCGCAGCACACCGGCGGCCGTGAAGGTGTCGGCGACGACCAGCAGACGACGGCCGCCCGGGCGGTCCAGGGCCGGGCCCGCGTCGAGCGCCTCGTCGACCGTGCGCGCGGCGGCCACCAGGACCACCTCCGGTGAGGGCGCCGGGGCGCGCTCGATCCCGGCCCGGCGCAGTGCCGCGGCGACGGGCTCGCCGAGGGCCGGGCCCGGCGCGCTGAGATAGACGCGCGGCCGGTCCCGCTGGGGCGGGAGCGGCGCCGGCCCGGGGGTGCCGGGGGCCGTGAGGTCCGCGAGCAGCAGGCGCAGTTGGGACGTCAGCGGTGGGGCCGCCACCGTGGGCGCGCTCACAGCAGGCCCGCCCGCAGCGCGTAGGCCACCGCGTGGGCGCGGTTGCGGAGCCGGAACCGCTGGGTGATGTCGCGCATCACCGTGGTCACCGTTCTGGTCGAGTAGCTCAGCTCCTTGGCGATCTCGCCCGTCTCACGGCCGTCCGCGACCAGCCGCAGCACCGCGCGTTCCCGTTCGTCGAGCCCCCAGCCCGCGATGGCCGGTTTCGCGGGTCTCCCGCCGGACGCGTCCGCGCTCTGTTCCAGCAGCCGGTCGAGGAGGTCGGGCGGAACCGTGCTGTCGCCGCCGGCGGCGGTGAGGACCGTACGCACCAGCCGGTCGGCGCTCGCCTCGCGGCGCCGCAGCAGTCCACGGGCGCCCGCCGCGATGGCGTGCAGGGCCTCCGCCGGAGTCAGGTCGGTGGCCACCAGCACCACCTCGGGCCGGTGCGGCTCTCCGCGGACGGCCCGGACCATGTCCATCGTCTCGTGGGCCACCTGGTCCACCATCACAACGGTCACCTGGGCCGCCTCACGCGACAGCACCAGGACGACATCCGGGCTGCTGTGCAGGGCGCTCCTGGCGCCCGCCTCCAGCACCGGGTCCAGTGCGACCACGCTGACAGGCATCGGTTCACCCATGGGGTACTCCTCTTCTCCGTGCGGCGGGTGGCTCGATACACACCTTCGGCTCGGCGGGGAGCCCGTCACATCGGTGCCGGTCCCCCGTATTCACGGGAATGCCGGGACACACCCCCCGGAAAGGCACCGTGACCGGCGCGTCACCCGGCACGGCCACCGAACGGGCCCCGCGCGCCCGGCTCCGGCCCCGGGGCGCGTGTGCCGCCCGTACACGGACCGGTGAGCGGGCGGTTCCCGTGCCGGGCGCGGTGCGTGGGGGACGCGGGGCGGAGGGTGGGTAACCCGGGCGCGGAATATGGGGGATCCGCCCCCATGCCGCTCCGGTGCGGTTCTGTCAGGGTTGCCGATGTGACCTTCTCCGCCCCCACCTCCGCCACCGCCCCGGGACTGGCCCGCCGCTGGTGGGCATACGGCCTGACGCTGCGCGAGCGGCTGGACCTGCCGTACGCTCCCGTCTCCGCCGAGCCCGGCGCGGCGGCCGAGCCCGGCGGGACACGTGAGCGCCGCGCGCTGTCGGAGCTGGAGCAGGCGTGCTGGAACGCACGGCTGGATGTCCTGGGGATCGCGCCGGAACGGGCCGCCGCCCTCGCCACTGAGTCGGCGGAGCGACTGGGCGGACGGGCGGCCGAGCCGGACTGGGCTCTGTTCGTCGAGACAGCGCTCGCCTCGGCGCCGGACGCGGCGGGCCCGGGTGGCGGGGAAGGCGCGTCCGGCGCCGCGGGCTCCGACGTGTTCGTCCCGCTCTTCCGTCCGCTCGTCGACGCGGCGGTCGGGGCGCTGACCGGGAAGCACGGCCCGCTGGATCCCGCCGTGGCCGACACCGCCGCGCTGACCGAGCGGTTCGCGGAGCGGCTCGGGCGGGAGCTCGCCCGCCGGGCCGCCCGTACTCTCACCGCCGAACTCGCCGCCGCGCGTACGGCGGGAGGGCTGTCGGGCGACGGCCCCGAGGACCGGTTCGCGGACTTCCTGCGGCAGACGGGCGGCGCGCGAGGACTGGCCCGGCTCTTCACCGGCTATCCGGTGCTCGCCCGTCTGCTCGCCCAGACCTGCCGGTTCACCGCCGACGCCGTCGCGGAACTGCTGCTCCGGTTCGCCGCCGACCGTACGGCCATCGTCGCGGAGCTGCTGGACGGAACCGATCCCGGACCGCTGGTGGCCCTGGACCTCGGGCTCGGCGACACCCATGAGCGCGGCCGGTCGGTGGCGCTGCTGCGCTTCGCGGACGGTTCCACCGTGGTCTACAAGCCCCGTCCGCTCGGCCAGTACGGCTTCCTCGACCGGATGGTGGAGTGGCTCAACGGCAAGGTGGCGGATCTCGGCCTGCGGACCGTGGCGACCCTCGCGCGGGACGGCTACGGCTGGCTCCAGTACATCGGCCATCTCTCCTGCGCGTCCGTCGCGGACATCCACCGGTTCTACCGGCGGCAGGGCGCGCTGCTGGCCCTGGTGTACGCGGTCGAGGGCTCCGATCTGCACTACGACAACCTGGTCGCGCACGGCGATCAGCCGGTGCTGGTGGATGTCGAGACGCTGCTGCACGCCACCCTGGCCGAGCCGATGACCGCCGGACCCGATCCGGCCTCGGCCGCGCTCGCCGCCTCGGTGCACCGGACCTGTCTGCTGCCGCAGCTCATGGTCGGCGAGCTGGGCGCCGTCGACATCTCGGCCGTGGGCGGTGCGCCCGACGACAGCGGCCCGCACGCGGTGATCGCCTGGGAGGGCGCGGGAACGGACACGATGCGCCTGGTGCGCCGTCCGGTCCCGTTCACCGGTGGCCGCAACCGGCCGCTGCTGGCGGGCAAGGACGTCGCGGCGGGCGAGTACACCGGCGCCCTGCTCAGCGGCTTCCGCGCGGGCTACGACGCGATCGTCGCCCACCGGGACGAACTGCGCGGCCCGGACGGGTTGCTGACGCGCGAGGGCGCGGCCGGGCCCGGCCGGCTGG
>NZ_MAUD01000241.1 GCF_001700515.1 Streptomyces lushanensis | reverse complement strand
CGGCGGGGGCGGACCGCGGGTCTCAGACCGGCCGCAGCCAGACCGTCGCCAGCGGAGGCAGCGTGAGCTGGATACTGGCCGGACGGCCGTGCGCGGTCACCGTCTCCGGCTTCAGCGGCTCCGGGTTGAGCACATCACTGCCGCCGTAGCGCGCCGCGTCCGTGTTGAGCACCTCGGTCCAGGCCGTGAACTCCTCGGGGACACCGAGGCGGTACTGCCGGCGCACGACCGGCGAGAAGTGCGAGACCGCCAGCAGCGGCGAGCCGTCCGCGTCGAAGCGCAGGAAGGCGAAGACATTGTCGTCGGCCGCGTCGCCGTCCACCCACGAGAAGCCCTCGGGCACGGTGTCACGCTGCCAGAGTGCGGGTGTCGCGCCGTACACCTTGTTGAGATCGCGCACCAGATCGCGCACGCCCCGGTGGTCGGCCTCCGCCTCGTACGACGGGTCCAGCACCCACCAGTCCGGGCCATGGCTCTCCGACCACTCCGCGCCCTGGGCGAACTCCTGGCCCATGAAGAGGAGCTGCTTGCCGGGATGGGCCCACATGAAGCCCAGGTAGGCGCGTTCGTCGGCGCGCCTGCGCCACCAGTCGCCGGGCATCTTGGAGACCAGTGAGCGTTTGCCGTGCACGACCTCGTCGTGCGAGATCGGCAGGACATAGTTCTCGCTGTACGCGTACACCATGGAGAAGGTCATCTCGCCGTGGTGGTACTTGCGGTGGACGGGCTCCTTGGAGACATAGTCCAGCGAGTCGTGCATCCAGCCCATGTTCCACTTCAGCCCGAAGCCGAGACCGCCGAAGCCGTCGGGGCCCACATGATGGGTGGCGCGGGTGACACCGTTCCAGGCCGTGGACTCCTCGGCGATGGTCACCACGCCGGGGCAGCGGCGGTAGACGGTGGCGTTCATCTCCTGGAGGAAGGCCACGGCGTCCAGATTCTCCCGGCCGCCGCGCTCGTTCGGGGACCACTGGCCCTCCTCGCGCGAGTAGTCGAGATAGAGCATCGAGGCCACCGCGTCCACCCGCAGTCCGTCGACATGGAACTCCTCGCACCAGTACACGGCGTTGGCGACCAGGAAGTTGCGCACCTCCGTGCGGCCGTAGTCGAACTCCAGCGTGCCCCAGTCGGGATGCTCCGCCCGGCGCGGATCCGGGTGCTCGTACAGCGGCCGGCCGTCGAACCGCGCCAGCGCCCAGTCGTCCTTGGGGAAGTGCGCGGGCACCCAGTCGACGATCACACCGATGCCCGCGCGGTGCAGCGCGTCCACCAGATACCGGAAGTCGTCCGGTGTGCCCATACGGGACGTCGGCGCGTAGAAGCCGGTGACCTGATAGCCCCAGGAGCCGCCGAAGGGATGCTCGGCGACGGGCATCAGCTCGACATGGGTGAAGCCGAGGTCCCTGACATAGGCGGGAAGCTGCGCGGCGAGCTGACGGTACGTCAGACCAGGTCGCCAGGACGCGAGATGGACCTCGTAGACCGAGAACGGCGCCTCGTGCACCGGGCGGTCGGCGCGGTGCGCGAGCCACTCCTCGTCGCGCCAGACATGGTGCGACTCGGTGACGACGGACGCGGTCGCGGGCGGCACCTCCGTACGCCGTGCCATCGGGTCGGCGCGCACGGTGTGCGAACCGTCGGGACGTGTGATGTCGAACTTGTAGAGCGCGCCCTCGCCGATGCCCGGCACGAACAGCTCCCACACTCCGCTGGAGCCGAGCGAGCGCATCGGCAGAGCCGTGCCGTCCCAGTACGTGAAGTCACCGCAGACCCGTACGCCCCGGGCGTTGGGCGCCCAGACGGTGAAGCGCGTGCCGGTGACACCCTGGTGGACCATGGGCCGCGCGCCGAGCGCCCGCCACAGCTCCTCGTGCCTGCCCTCGGTGATCAGATGCAGATCGAGTTCACCGAGCGCGGGCAGGAAGCGGTACGGGTCCTGGATCTCCGGCTCGTCGAGCTGCTCCGTGGCCTCGCTGTACCGGACGAGCAGGGTGTACTCCGGCACGGTGCGCAGCGGCAGGACTCCGGAGAAGAAGCCGTCGCCGGGGAGCCCGCCGTACGGACCGAGCTGCACGACGACGGCGACGGCTTCTTCTCCGG
>NZ_MAUD01000240.1 GCF_001700515.1 Streptomyces lushanensis | reverse complement strand
GCCCGTTATGTCGCCGCCACCCGCCCGCGCTCCACCCAGCAGATCGTGGAGGTCGACGCTGCGCTCGTCCGGTTCGTCCGTGCGCGGCTCCCGCTGGATCCCGCCGCCCGGATCCGGGTCCGCGCCGCCGACGCCCGCGCCGGGCTCGCCAAGGTGCCGGAGGGCTGGGCGGATCTGGTGATCGCCGATGTGTTCAGCGGCGCCCGTACGCCCGCGCATCTCACCAGCGGCGAGTTCCTCGCGGAGGTACGGCGGGCCCTGCGGCCGGACGGCTGTTACGCGGCCAATCTCGCCGACGGGCCGCCGCTCGGCCATCTGCGCGGGCAGATCGCCACCGCCGCGACCGCCTTCGCGCATCTCGCGCTCGCCGCCGATCCGGCCGTGCTGCGCGGACGCCGGTTCGGCAATGCCGTACTGCTCGCCTCCGACCGTGAGCTGCCGCTCGCCGAGCTGACCCGCCGGGTCGCGAGCGATCCGCACCCGGGGCGGGTCGAACACGGACGCGCGCTGGCCGACTTCACCGGCGGGGCGCCCGCCGTCACGGACGCGAGCGCCAAGCCGTCACCGCCGCCTCCGGCCGACGCGTTCACCGCCTGACGGACGCGTCCACCGCCCGCCCGTCGCCGTCGCCGGGCACGCTCAGCGGTCGTCGAACTGGACCATCGGCGGATGGTCGTTCCAGGTGCAGAACACCGAGACCTCCCGGCCGTCGCGGGTGAACGTCACCCGGATCCAGGTCGGCTGCGTCCACACCTGCATCTGCCAGCCCGCGTCCGGGGTCGCCGAGACCAGCTCGGCCGAGACCTCGCCGATGTCGAAGGCGACCCGGCCGCCGTCGACCGTGTAGCTCTTCACCCGCCCGGAATCGGGTGGTTCCGCGTAGCCGTCCGCGCCGCCCTGCGGGGGCTCTCCCGTCGACGCGTACGAGGACGGCTGCTGCTCCCCGGCCGGGGTCGCCGCTCCCGCGTCCGCACCGGCGCCCTCGTCCGCACCCGTACCCGCGTGCCCGTCCGTGTCCGTGTCCGCGGACTTCGCCGGAGGGCTCGGTCTCGTCGCGGACGGGCTCGGAGGCCGCTGGGTGGAGGAGGCGACGGGACTGGGCCGCGCCGCCGAGTTGTCCGAGGGCAGCGCGAGCGCGCGCGGCGGGTCGTAGGCCGTACCGGCCATGACCGTACGGACACCCCACCACGTGAGTGTGACCGCCGCCCCGGTGGCCAGCGACCACGCCATCGCGTGTACGAGTCCTCTGCGCATCCGGGCCATAGTGCCGCACCCCGCAACTCCCGCGCCAGACGGCCCTCGTGCCACACGAGCCCCGTGGATCACCGACGCCGGACGCCGACCGTGGACCGTCCGAGGACCGCCCGTGGACCGTCCGTGTCGCGCAGCGCGGGACGGCCCCGGGGACGACGGCCCGTGGACCGGACCGCCGGGACCGGCCTCCTCGCGTTCCCCGGATGGCGTACGGTGCCGCCCATGCCCAGTGTGCTCGTGGTCGAGGACGACCAGTTCGTGCGCTCCGCCCTCATCAGGCATCTGACCGAGGCCTCCCACACCGTACGGAGCGTCGGTACCGCCCTGGAGGCGCTGCGCGAAGTCGCCCATTTCCGGTTCGACGTGGTCATACTCGACCTCGGGCTGCCCGATCTCGACGGCGCCGAGGCCCTGAAGATGCTGCGCGGCATCACCGACGTACCGGTGATCATCGCCACCGCGCGGGACGACGAGACGGAGATCGTACGGCTGCTCAACGACGGCGCCGACGACTATCTCACCAAGCCGTTCTCGGTGGAGCATCTCTCGGCCAGGATCGCGGCCGTCCTGCGCCGCTCGCGCGCGGGCGCCGAGGAGGCCACGCCCTCGCGTGTCATCCGGGTCGGCGGGCTGTCCATCGACCCGCTGCGCCGCCAGGCCGAACTGGACGGGTCCGCACTGGATCTGACGCGGCGCGAGTTCGATCTGCTGGCCTTCCTCGCCGGGCGCCCGGGAGTGGTCGTCCCGCGCAAGGAGCTGCTCGCCGAGGTCTGGCAGCAGTCCTACGGCGACGACCAGACCATCGATGTCCATCTCTCCTGGCTGCGGCGCAAACTCGGCGAGACGGCGGCCAGGCCGCGCTATCTGCACACGCTGCGCGGTGTCGGGGTGAAGCTGGAGCCGCCGAGATGAGTCTGGAGCCGCGGACATGAGATGGGCCCTGGTCAAGGTGGCCGTGGCCGTCACCGTGATGGTCGTCGTGGCCTTCGCCGTACCGCTGGGACTGGTCATCAAGGAGATGGCCAGGGACCGTGCCTTCACCAACGCCGAGCGGCAGGCCGCCACCATCGGCCCGACGCTCTCCATCACCACCGACCGCGCGGAGCTGGAACGGGCCGTCGCCTCCACGCTGGCCGGCGCGTACGGACGGATGGCCGTGCATGTCCCGGCCACCGACGAGCCGGGCAGTGCGCCGCTGGAGATCGGTACGCGCCGGGCCGCCGAGGAGGATCTGCGGACCGTCCGGCGTATCGGCCGCGCCTCCATCACCGAGGTCGCGGGCGGCTACGCCCTGCTCCAGCCGACCGCGCTCAGCCGGGCGAGGATCGCGGTGGTCGAGATCTTCGTGCCGGACGGCGAGGTCTCCAACGGGGTCACCACCGCCTGGCTGGTGCTCGCGGCGGTGGGGCTCGCGCTGGTGGTCGGCTCGGTCGCGGTCGCCGACCGGCTCGGACTGCGGATGGTCGAGCCGGCGCAGCGTCTCGCGCACGCGGCGCACGCGCTGGGTGAGGGAAAGCTCGGCGCGCGGGTCCCGGAGGAGGGGCCGCCCGAACTGCGCTCGGCCGCCGTCGCGTTCAACTCGATGGCCGACCAGGTCGTCCAGCTCCTGGCCAACGAGCGGGAGCTCGCCGCCGATCTCTCGCACCGGCTGCGCACCCCGCTCACCGTGCTGCGGCTCAACGCCGCCTCGCTGGGCGAGGGCCCGGCCGCCGACCAGACCAGAGCGGCCGTCGCCCAGTTGGAACGCGAGGTCGACACGATCATCCGTACCGCCCGCGAGTCCAAGCCGCAGACGGTGGCCGCCGGGCCCGCCGGAGGCTGTGACGTCTCCGAGGTCGTCCGGGAGCGGATGGACTTCTGGTCCGCGCTGGCCGAGGACGAGGGCCGTACGGCACGGGTCGCGGGCATCGGCGGCCCGGTCCGTATCCCGGTGGTCAGGGCCGAACTGGCCGCCGCGCTCGACGCGTTGCTCGGCAATGTCTTCCGGCACACCCCGGAGGGCACGGCCTTCGCCGTCGACGTGCACAACGGCGAGGACGCCGTGATCGTCCTGGTCTCGGACGCGGGCCCCGGCATCGCCGATCCCCGGGCCGCGCTCGCGCGGGGCAACAGCGGCGGACGGGACGGTTCGACCGGGCTCGGCCTCGACATCGTGCGCCGGGTGGCGGAGTCGACGGGCGGAGACGTACGGATCGGCCGCTCGGTGCTCGGCGGCACCGAGGTACGGATCTGGATCGGGCTCGACGGCTGGCGCTCCCCGGACGCGCCGCGCGGGCACCGTCTCGGCCGCCGCAAGCGGGCTGCGCAGGGCCGCAAGGCGGCGGAGGCCTGAGGCCCGCGGCTCCGCGCCCTCCGGTCCGGCTCCCTCCGGCCTCGCGGCCCGGTGCCCTGCGGTCCGCCGCCCTGCGGCCCTGCGC
>NZ_MAUD01000239.1 GCF_001700515.1 Streptomyces lushanensis | reverse complement strand
GCAGTCCCGGCCCGGGACTGCGGCCGGCCCGCCAGACATGGACCTCGGCGCCCCGGCGGGCCGCCGCCTCGGCGAGCGGGCCCTGCGCCGGACAGGCGACGGCGACGCGGACTCCCGCGCCCACCTGGGCGCCGACCAGGTCGAGGACCACACGGGCCACTCCGCCGTCGACCGGCTGAACGAGATGGAGTGCTGTGAAGCCGGTCCCGGAACGGCGCCGTTGTGCCTGCACGCGCAACTCTTTCCACTCGTCACTGAGAAAAGCGAACTCTGGAGCGGGCTGGAGTCGCCCGGCGTCAACTCCGCGCATCCGCCTCTACGAAAAACGCACCCAGCCAGACGGAGTCACGCTTACTGCTGAATCGAACGCTAAGCCGATCACCGCCAGAGACAAAAGCACCACGCAGGTCGAACACGTCCGCGTCATAGCCAAGAGTGTTCGCATAAGAGGGTTGTCTTTTCATCACCGACGCACCGAACTCCGCAATACTGGAATTCATCACATCATCTGATGGATTAGATTTGTTGGAGAGCGTCACCCGCTTGCCGCGATCGGTTTGCGCGGTCAGCGAGTCACCGCGGACTCCGCGGTCCCCGTCGTACGCGACGACTCCCAGCCGTCCGGCCGCGCGCGCCGGCACACGCAGGGGGCCGACGTCGACCTGGGTGCGCGCCCGGACCTGGGTGCGCGCCCGGTGCCCACCGTCCGTGCCGACCGATTCGAATCCGTCCCAGAGCGAGAGATGACGCAGCGGGGCATCGTCCTTCTCATAGGCGACGACCAGGCTCCAGCCGCCCCAGGCACCGACCTCGGAACGCCCCATGGCCACATTGATCTGCGCCACGGTGTACATCCCGGGACCGCTGTTCCTGACGATCGGAGTCACGTCCGCCGATGCCTGGAAGGCGTCCGCGCCGTCGCCCGTACGGTGCCCGATCAGCGAGTCCGCGTGCACCCACTTGTACTGCCCGCCCGGTTCCGCGAACAGCACCTGACCGCTGTCCCCGGCCGGCTTCTGCTCTCCGACCAGCAGATTCCCGCCCCAGTACAGCCGCGCGTAACTGACCCGGGAGCCCGCGGGCAGCCGCAGCCCGGCCCGGGTGGAGTTGTAGGTGTTCCGGTCCTTGTCGACATCCGCGTAGAACATCTCGAAGCGCTGATTGGCCGCGGCGGCACCGGCACGGGCGGACACACAGGACCGCGGGGTTCTCGCCGTCACGGTCCGGCAGGAGACGGCCGAATTGGCCGCCCGCGCGATCCCTCCGTGCTGCACCGCGTGATAGCGCCGCTCGAAGGGAATGCGGGATTCCTCGCCCGCCCCGGCCCCGGTCACGGGTGGGGCGGAAAAGGCCACCGCCGACACCGCGAGAAAGAGCAGGCCGCACACCCAGCCACGTCTCACAGCAAGAACCGCAGAATTCCGCATATGCGCTCTCCGTCTCGAAGACCGAAACAAGAAGGCACCTTTACAGAGGGCGGAGTGAAAATCACGTCAGACGCGCTGAAAGGTGCTGACCGTACAAGAACACTCCGGGGTACGGTCGCCGGGGTACGCCTCGGGCACCGGACCCGGGCGCACTCCTGGGGGAACGTCACTCCTTCGGGTGCGCAACCGATGGCCCAGTCAGGCGTTGATGCATAAGTCGGGCAAACGCGCTCGGCGTTTATGTCATCTCATTACGACCGAGGAGCGCTTCTCCATGTCGCGTATCGCCAAGGCTGTTGTTCTCTCCACCGCGGCTGCCGCCGCTGTCGTCGGCACCTCCGGCGTCGCCTTCGCCGACGCCGACGCGCAGGCCGCGGCTGTCGGCTCCCCGGGCGTTCTGTCCGGCAACGCCATCCAGATTCCGATCCACCTGCCCGTGAACCTCTGCGGCAACACCATTGACGTCATCGGTGTGCTCAACCCGGCCTTCGGGAACGTCTGCGTCAACAACTGACCGGATTCACCGTCCGTCCAAGACGTCACACACGAGAGCCGCTCGTCCCCTCGGGGACGGAGCGGCTCTTCTGCTTTCCGGGCGATCCGTCCCGGAGGACCCGCACCCGGGGAAGGGCCCGCACCGGGATCTTCGCCCTCAACGACGCGGAGGCGCATTCGATACGAGGAACGGCCGGGTCCCCTTCATTCGGGTGGCCCGCCCAGAATTCGCACCGGACGGAGTTTCCGCCGCGCCGAGGAATCGTTACTCATGACGAGGCCGCCTCGGGAAAACTCCCAAGAGGCCTGTGTGAAATGAGAGTTGTTCCGTCATCCGACACCGCCGAGAGAAGGATTCCCGATATGAAGCCCATGAAGATCGCCGCGGTCGTCGCCGGTTCCGTCATGGCCCTGGCCGCCGCCGCCCCGGCCTTCGCCGCCGACGCCCCGCTCACGCCGTCCAGCCTGAACGGCGCTCTGGACGCCGTGGCCGGCAACGGACTGCGTGACGGATCGCCGCTCAAGACCAACGCGCTGGACACGGAGAACGAGGGCTCGGTCATCAACGCGGTGAAGAAGACCACGGACGGGCTGAACAAGAAGAACAAGGGGAAGGGCGCCGGCAAGGGCAAGGGGGCGGGCAAGGGCAAGGGTGCCGCCAAGGCGACGGACAAGGGAGCCGGCGCGATCGCGGGCGCGGGCAAACTGCTCGGCGGGCTCTCGCTCGGCAAGTGACTCCGTAGACCCTCCGTCCTGAGGGCTGTCCCGTAATCGCTGGCGCCCACCATGGATTACGGGACAGCCCTTAGGGCCGCCCCTCGCCGGACCTTGCCGCCGGATGCCGCCGGGCCCGCGAGGGCCCGGACTCCGCGCTCAGCTCGTCCAGAAGTCCCACCAGCGGGTCAGGACGAGCATCCCGATGACGCCGATCCACAGCACCGGCGGCGCCCAGTGGAACTCGCCCAGCACACCCCGCAGACCGGTGGGCGCGGGCAGGATCCGGTGCTCGATGTTGTGCACGGTGACGTAGCAGAACATCACGATGGTGGCGATCCAGGCCAGACAGCACCAGAGGCAGAGCGCGTTGACGCTGTACAGGGACTGGTACTGGAGCCAGGTGCAGAACCCGACGCCGAAGAGCGTGCCCGCGTTCAGCCCGAGCCAGAACCAGCGCCGGTGGCGTGCCCCGGCCAGCAGCCCCACACCGACGGCGATCACCACGGCGTAGGCGGCCAGTCCCAGCATCGGATTCGGGAAGCCGAAGACCGAGGCCTGCTCGCTCTTCATGATGTTGCCGCAGGACACCACGGGATTGAGGCTGCATCCCGGTGTGAAGTCCGGGTCCTCGAGCAGCTTGAACTTGTCCAGGGTGATGACCCACGCGGCCAGCAGGCCGGCGGCGCCGGTGACCACCAGCAGCAGCGCGAACGCCCGGGTGCCACCCCATGCCTCGTCCGCGCCGCCGGCCGTCTCCTCGGCCTCTGAGCCCTGGCCACGGGCCAGTACGGTCGCCATGACGCGCCTCAGCCGCGCAGACTGCTGATCGGTACGAGACAGTGCGCGGCGCCCGCGAGCGTGTCCGCGTCTCCGACAAAGGCGCGCAGCCGCTCCTCGGTCATCGGCCTGCCCGGCGTACCGTCCGCCCAGGGACGGGTGGCGACCAGGAAATAGACCTGTCCGTGCCGGCGCGCGTCCTGCTCCCATTCCGGTGGGACAGGGCATTGCGCGTTCAGATAGGGCATCGTCAGAACGGCCCGCCCGGCCTCCACCAACAGCTTGATCGAGACATGGGGCGCGTCCGCGACATCGATCAGATCACCACCGGGATCCAGCCCGACCTCCTGGAGGACCGCGCGCATCGCCTCCTCCCCGGCCTCAGGACCGCCACGGCCGTCACCGAGCGAATAGGCAAGCAGAAAAGGCGCGTTGCGCTCGCTGTTGGAGGGATCACTGGTCCAGGGAATCACCGAGAGGGTGCCCAGCAAAGACGCATAGTGGGCGCGGCCCGACGCGGTGTTGGCAGAGGTCATGTTCCGGCACAGTAGTGGCCCGTGGAGAAATTCCGTGAGTCCGCGTCACCCAAGTGGGCGAATACAACGGCTTCTTGGGGCCATTACTTCATGAATTTCGTTCCCCAGTACGAGACTTGTCGAATTCCCCGCCCGCGCGGTCACCGACCGGGGCGGAGCCGGCCCATACGTACGCCCCCAACCGGCCCGGACCGCCGCCCGGCAACACGCTCCCGGCCCACCACCCCGGCCACAAGCCCCTCGATCCGCGCCCGGACACACAAAGATCCCGGCCGGGACGATGACCGTCCGACCGGGATCTCATGAACCGCCGTGTTGTGGGTTGTTCACGAGTAGGGGTGACCTGGGGCGATTCGGCACCTTGAAGATCTTTTCCCAAGCCGGTGAAGATCGTTCCCCAGACGTCGTCAGCATGCGCGACGAGCGGCCGTCAGCTCCGGACGCGCAGCCGCGCGAGGAGCTGGTAGATCGTTTCGGTGCCTTGCCGCAGGGCGGCGACGCCGATGTGCTCGTCCGTGCCGTGCATGCGCTTGAGCATGTCCCGGTTGGCCGCGAACGGATAGATGCCGTACACGGGGATGCCGCGCTCGCGGAACGGTACCGCGCTCGTGACCGCCTCGAACTGGCAAGCGGATGCCCGTACGCCCGGGTGGCTCTCCCGTACGGCCTCCTCCCAGGCGCGGAAGACGTCCGTGTCGGTGGTGGAGTCCGGGATGGAGAGGTAGTAGCGGGCCCGGTCCAGCGTCTGCTGTTCGGTCTCTCCCGGATTGCCGACCACCCGCAGCGTGGCCCCCTCCCCGAGGAGCGTGCGCAGCTCGGCGACGACGCGGCCGGGGTCGTCGCCGCCCCCGGGGTGGAACGCGACCCGGAAGTCGGCGGTGGCGGTTCCCGGCACGATGCTGATGTAGTAGCCCGCGCTGGTCGCGGTGAAGGCGGCGGTGGTGCGCAGCATGGCGTTGTGCAGTTCCGGGGTCCGGCTGAGCCGGATCACGTCGTCGCCGGCCCGGTCCCGTTCCCGCTCGGTCCGGGCGTCGAGCATCCGGCGGACGGCCGAGGCGAAGACCGGGTCGGTGGTGGCCTGGGCGAGTTCGGCGAAGTACTGGCGTGACAGCGCGTTGGGACGGATGTGCGCGCGCCAGGCGCCCAGCCGCTCCAGCGCCTTACCCAGCCGGATGACGGCCTGCCCGGCGAACGGCTTGGAGGTGTGGGTGGCGTACGAGGTGGCCTCCAGCCGCAGCCCCATGAAGCGCCGGTCGTTGCAGGTGAGCGAGGCGATCATGGGGGTGGTGCCGTCGCGCTGGTTGAGCAGCCAGCCGCCCTCGGTGAGGACCACACCGGGGTCGACCTTGTCCGGGTGCTCGCTGAGGAACCAGCGCACCCCGTGGGGCCCCTGCTCCTCGTCGCAGTCGGACCAGAAGACGATCTCGCGGTCGAAGCGCGCCCCTTCCCGCACATGGCGCAGCAGAGCCGCGGCGAAGGCCGCGTTGACGCCCTTCATGTCGAGCGCGCCCCGGCCGTACAGCTTGCCGTCCTCGATGTGTCCGGCGAACGGCTCCACGGTCCAGGCGTCCCCGATGGCGGGCACCACGTCACTGTGCCCCAGGAAGAGCAGCGGCTTCTTCTGCGCGGGACCACTGCCGGGGACACGCGCGAAGAAGTGGACGTTGTCCTCCTTCGGCGTCGGCACCATCTCGGTGGGGACGCCGGCCGCCTCGAAGACGCCCTGGAGCATGCTGGCGTAGGGCAGGGTGACCGCGCCGTCACCGGGGTTGGCGGTGTTCTGCCGGATCATCGCGACGGCGAGCGCCACCGGATCGGTGGGATCACCGTCGAAGGAGTCCGAGGAGGCGGACGCGGCCCCCGCCCGAGGCGCGGCCGCCGCTCCGGCGCCCGTGGACAGCACGGTGCCGACGGCCACCGTGGCCCCGGCCCCGAGCACCGCGCGGCGGCTCGGGCGGGGGGCGCGGGAGCCCACGAGGCCGGAGCCGTCCGCGCCGCGGTCGTCCAGACAGGCCGAGATGACCGCTGCGGGACACGCTCGATGGACGTCGTGGCCCCCCTCGACGCCGAGCACGGCGCGGTCGCCGGTGCTCCAGTCGGTCCACGCGCGTACCGCCGCCCGCGGCACGCGCGTGTCGCAGGTGGCCCACACCGCGCGCAGGCCGACCGCGAGCGCGGGCGCCCGGCGGCCGTCGTAGCCGCCGATCAGGCGCAGGTCGGCGAGGAGCGGAGACAGCGGCGCGTCCGCCCGGCCGGGCCCGGCCGGCGGTTCCGGGTCGGTGGCCCCGGGCGCGGCGGTGGGGACCCCGGCGCCGTCGGCGGGCGCCGCCCCGGCGCCGCCGTGGAACTCCCCGGGCGCCCGCCCGGCAACCGCGCACAGCCGTGCCACCGGCACCCCGGCGTCCAGCAGACGACGGCACGTCTCGTACGCCGATAACGCCCCCAGGCCGACGCCAATCAGCACCAGCCGCCGTCGCGCGGCGACCGCGCGGAGGGCGGCGGCCACGGCGTCCGCGTACTTCGCCATGTCGGTGACGGGTCGTTCGTCAGCCCTGGAGCCCCGGCCGGGCGGCGTGACCACGGCGAGCGCGGTGCCCTCGGGGAGGGCTTCGCGCCAGCCCGCGAAGGCCGAGCCGTCGGCGCCGGCGGGCGGAAAGCAGACCGCTAGGGTGTCGGCCGACTCCGCGTTGTGGATGCTCAGCCAGGGGACTCTCATACCTGTTCCTCCTTCGCGCCCCTCGGCACGGCGGCGCGGGCGCTCTGACGGGGGTCTTGCACCGACTTCTACAACTCCCGTCGGCTACACAGCGTGTGCCATTGGAAGAGCCCGATCGACTACGAACACGACTACTGGGCCAGCTTCACCGAGGAGCTGGCTGCATAGGAAGGTCTCCACAGTTCGAGGGGATTGACACAACTGCCTGCGGTGCGGCTGCCAGGGACCGAGGCTTCTTCTTCCCCATGCTCTCCATGATGGACATCCTCCTGGTGCAGAACCCCTGATCTCGGATGTCCGTCAAAGCGGATGAAGCCCGGAGTGAAGTTGCTCCGGTTCGGCGTGGCCGACCGCCACCGAGACGACAGTGCCATGTCATGTGTTTCCGCGGAGGAAGGCGTCGCCGACCCGCACGCGGACGATTTCGACGCGGCGCCATACGTCCGAGACGGCGTACGGTTCGATGGCCAGCCACGCGTCCAGTTCGGCACGCGACGGGAAGTCGAGGATCAGAACTGAGCCGATCATCCTGCCGTCGTCGTCGACGATCGCCGAGCCGTGGAGCATCCGCCCCTCGGCGGTGAGTTTCGCTCCCAGTTCCAGATGGCGTTCGCGGACCGCGAGCCGCCGGTCCTGCGCACCGGGGTCGGTGCCGTCGTACCCCGTGACCATGAACTGCACCGTGCCTCCTGTCCGGGTGGTTACGGGCGGCCGAGTGCCCGGAACGTCCAGCCGGCGGCACGCCACCGGGCCGCATCCAGGGCATTGCGGCCGTCGACGATCCGCTGCCGTGCCACCGTGCCGCTCAGCTCAGCGGGGTCGATGTCCCGGAACTCCGCCCACTCGGTGAGGTGCAGTACCGCGTCGGCCCGGTAGGCCGCCTTGCCGACCGAGTCGGCGAAGGCCAGCGCCGGGAACGCCTTGCGCGCGTTGTCCGTCGCCTTGGGGTCGTAGACGGTCACCTCGGCGCCCTCGCACTGGACCCGGTCGGCCACCGCGAGCGCCGGCGAGTCGCGGATGTCGTCGGAGTCGGGTTTGAAGGCCGCGCCGAGCACAGCGATCCGCCGCCCCCGGAAGGCCCCGCCAACGAGTTCCCTGGCCAGGTCGGCCACTGCGGCGCGCCGCCGCAGATTGACCTCGTCCACTTCGCGCAGGAACCGCACGGCCGGGCCGACGCCCAGTTCCTCGGCCCGCGCCATGAACGCGCGGATGTCCTTGGGCAGGCAGCCCCCGCCGAAGCCGACCCCTGAGCGCAGGAACCGGCCGCCGATTCGCGGGTCGTACGAGAGCGCCTCCGCCAGCCGCGTCACGTCCGCCCCGGCCACTTCGCACACCTCGGCCATGGCGTTGATGAACGAGATCTTCGTCGCCAGGAACGAGTTGGCCGCGACCTTGACCAACTCCGCGGTGGCCAGGTCGGCGACCACCAGGGGCACCGGTTCGGAGCCGTCCCGCGGGTCGAGCAGCGGCGTGTAGACCTCGCGCAGCAGCCGCTCGGCCCGGTCCGACGCGACACCGAGGACCAGCCGGTCCGGCCGTAGGGTGTCCTGCACCGCGAAGCCCTCGCGCAGGAACTCCGGGTTCCAGGCCACTTCGGCGTCCTGCCCGGCGGGGGCCAGCTCCGCGAGCCGGGACGCCAGCCGTTCGGCCGTGCCGACCGGCACGGTGGACTTGCCCACCAGCAGGCACGGACGTCTCAGGTGGGGGCCTATCCCTTCCACGACGGCGTCCACGTAGGCCAGGTCGGCGCCCGGCCCGTCGGCGCGCTGCGGGGTGCCCACGCAGGAGAAGTGCACCTCGGCGAAGTCGGCCACCTCCTCGTACGAGGTGGTGAACCGCAACCGCCCCGAGGCGAGCTGCTCGCGCAGGAGCGGTTCGAGTCCGGGTTCGTAGAACGGGAGCCGTCCCGCCGACAGAGCCGTGACCTTCTCGGTGTCCACGTCCATGCCCAGCGTCTCGAACCCGAGCGCGGCCATGCAGACCGCGTGGGTGGCCCCGAGATATCCGGTGCCGATCACGGAGATACGGCGCTCGGGGGGTATCAGCGGCGCCGGAGCGCCGGAGTCGGTTGCGTTCCTCATGGCAGAACTCCTCGGCAGAGTCTCACTGTTCGGGGCGGGTGCGGGCACGTCAGCCGACCTGCCGCCCCCTCGCGACGGGCGCGGTCGCGGCAGCCGCCTTCTCCGCGGACCGCCTGCGCAGCCCGTCCGCGCTCAGCAGTCCGAGGGCGATCCAGATCAGGACGAATCCGCTCCAGCGTGAGGCGGGCATCGTCTCGTGGAACAGCAGGACACCGATCAGCAGTTGCAGCACCGGAGTGAGGTACTGCAGCAGTCCGATCGTGGTGAGGGGGATCCGCCGGGCGGCGGCGGCGAACAGCAGCAGCGGGCTCGCGACCGTCACCCCGCCCACGGCGAGCAGCACCGGGTGCCACGGAGCGTCGTCCGTGAACGTTCCGTGCCCGGTGGACACGTAGACGGCGAGGCCGGCCGCGGCCACCGGGCCCAGGGCGAGCGACTCGGTGGTCAGTCCGGCGAGCGCACCAACGTCTCCGCCCACCTGCTTCTTGATCAGCCCGTAGAGGGCGAACGAGCCGGCCAGGATGAGCGCGATCCACGGCGGCCGGCCGTAGTCGACCGTGAGGACGGCCACGGACAGCACGCCGAGGGACACCGCCGCCCATTGCAGGGGCCGCAGCCGCTCGCGCAGGACAAGCACCGCGAGGGCCACGGTGACCAGGGGGTTGACGAAGTATCCGAGCGACGCCTCGATGACGTGGCCGGAGTTGACGGCGTAGACGTAGCAGCCGGAGTTGATCGCTAGCACGCCGGCCGCCGCTGCCAGGGTCACCACCCGCCGCCGGTCCCAGAGCAGCGTGCGCAGTTCGCGCGCTGCTCCGGAGACCGTGGTGATCACCAGGCACAGCGGGAGGGTCCACACCAGCCGGTGCAGGAGGATCTCCAGGGTGCTGGAGCTCTCCAGGAGCCGGAAGTACAGCGGGAACAGGCCCCAGAGGGTGTAGGCGGCGACCCCGAACAGGAGCCCTTGGCGGGAGGGGTTCATGTCGCCGCGTACTCGCTTTCCCCCGCTGTCGCGAGGGCGGTGCGGGGACGGAAGCGGCTGATCCGCCGGCATGCCTCCTCAAGGACGTCGTCGTCCTTGGCGAAGCAGAACCGCAGCAGCCCTTCGCCGGTCGTGCCCTGGTAGAAGGCGCTGCCCGGCACCGATGCGACGCCGCCGTCCTCCAGGAGCGCCATCGCGGCGTCGCGGGCGGTGGCGAAACCCCAGTCGGTGACGTCGGCGAGGACGTAGTACGCGCCGTCGGGGACGATGGGCGACATCCCGGCCTTGGTCAGCGCGTCGCACAGCGTGTCCCGTTTGCGCTGGTAGTCGGAGGCCATGCGGGCGAAGTACGTGGGCGGCAGGGCGAAGCCCGCCAGGACGCCGTGCTGGAGGGGGTTGGGCGCGCACACGTAGTACAGGTCGTTGACCAGGGCGATCGCCTGGGACAGGGGTTCGGGTGCCAGGGTGTAGCCGAGCCGCCAGCCGGTGATGCTGAACGTCTTCGACAGCCCCATGACGGTGACCGAGCGGGACCACAGGCCGCCCACGGAGGCCGGGGAGATGTGCGGGCGGCCGTCGTAGCGGATGTACTCGTAGATCTCGTCGCTGATGACGAGCAGATCCCGTTCGTGGGCGACCCGCGCGACCGCCTCCAGTTCGGCCCGGCTGAACATCTTGCCGCTGGGGTTGGAGGGCGTGCACACCACGACGGCGCGGGTGTTGGGGCGCAGCGCAGCCCGCAGCGCCTGTTCGGTGAGGGTGAACTCCGGTGGTGCCAGGGTGAGGAACTGCGGTTCGAGCCCGGCGATGACCGCGCCGTTGACGTGGTAGCCGTAGTACGGCTCCATGATCAGGATGCCGTCGCCGGGGTTGAGGAGCGCGTTGAGGGCCGCGGCGTATCCGCCGGTCGCGCCCGCCGTGACGACGATCTCGCCGTCGGGCCGGGCCTGGATGCCGTTATCGCGCGCCACCTTCTCCGCGATGGCGTGGCGCAGGGCGAGGTGGCCCTCGGGGTAGGTGTAGATGCTCTCGTTGCGGTCGATGGCCGCCTTGGCCGCGTCGGCGACGGCCGGCGGGGTCGGCAGGTCGCAGATCCCCTGGCCGAGGTTGATGGCCCCGGCCTGGTCGCTGGCCCGGCTCATCCGGCGGATGTCGGACTGGGCGAGGCCGCGCAGGCGGTCCGCGACGAAGTTCGTCGTCGTGGGGTGGTTTCTTTGCGTCATCAGGAGGTCCCCTGGTGTACCGGGAGGAGTTAGGTGGCGGGCACGCTGGCGAAGTGGGCGATGGTGCGGCGCAGCCCCTCCTCCAGGTCGATCTTCGGTTCCCAGCCGAGCAGGGCGCAGGCCCGGGAGATGTCGGGGCGGCGGCGTGTCGGATCGTCCTCGGGGAGCGGATGGAAGGCCAGCTGCGACGACGAACCGGTGAGCCGCTTGATCTCCCGGGCGATGCGCTCGACGGTCGTCTCCTGCGGGTTGCCCAGGTTGACCGGCTCGGCGCCGGTGTCGGTGTCGGTGGCCATGAGGCGGACGATGGCCTCGACGAGGTCGTCGACGTAGCAGAAGGACCTGGTCTGGCTGCCGTCGCCGTAGATGGTGAGGGGCTCGCCGCGCAGCGCCTGCACGGTGAAGTTCGACACGACCCGGCCGTCGTTCTCGTGCATGCGCGGCCCGTAGGTGTTGAAGATCCGCCCCAGCCGGACGTCCACGCCGTACTGCCGGGCGAAGCTCACCGCGAGCGCCTCCGCGCAGCGCTTGCCCTCGTCGTAGCAGGCCCGGACGCCGATGGGGTTGACGTGCCCCCAGTAGTCCTCCTGCTGGGGGTGCACCTCGGGGTCGCCGTACACCTCGGAGGTGGAGGCGATGAACAGCCGGGCGCCGGTCTCGCGCGCCAGCTCCAGGGCGTTCAGGGTGCCTTCCACACAGGTTCTGATGGTGCGCACCGGGTTCCGCTGGTAGTGCACGGGCGAAGCCGGGCAGGCGAGGTGGTAGATCTCGTCGATCTCCATGTGGAAGGGTTCGGCGACGTCGTGCCGCATGAACTCGAAGCGGGGGTGCTCCAGCAGGTGACCGATGTTGCGCCGCCGCCCGGTGAAGAGATTGTCCAGGCAGACGACCTCGTGGCCGTCGTCGAGAAGCCGTTCGCAGAGGTGTGACCCGATGAAGCCGGCCCCACCCGTGACAAGAACGCGCTTGTACATGAGGGGTTGACCTTTCACCACGCAATGAAGTGACGGGGCAGTCAAGTGAGACCGAGCGCCGCAGGCGGTACGGCTACCGCATGAAGAGGCCGCCGTTGCAGTCGATCGTTTCTCCGGTGACGAAGGTGCTGTCGATCAGGTACTCGACGGTGCGGGCGACGTCCTCCACCGTGCCGGTCCGCTTCAGCGGGGTGTTCTCGATGAACTGCTTCATCTTCTCCGCGGAGGTGACGCGCTCGTGGAAGCGGGTGTCGATGATTCCGGGCGACACCGCGTTGACCCGGATGTGCGGGGCCAGCTCGTTGGCGGCGCCCCGGGTGAAGGCGTCCATGGCGGCCTTGGAGGCCCCGTAGGCGGTCGCGGTCGGTGCTCCGTGGCGCATGGCGATCGAGGTCATGTTGATGACACACGGGTGGCTGCCCTTGCGCAGCAGCGGGGTGCACAGACCGGTCAGCCGCATCGCCGAGAACGTGTTCAGCGCGAACGTGGCGGCGAGGTGGTCCCAGGCCAGGTTGTCCACCAACTGCCGCTCGATCATTCCGCCCGCGTTGTTGACCAGGACGTCCAGGATGTCGGTGTGCTTTGCGATCTCCTCGAACAGCGCCGTACAGCCCACGTCCGAGGTCAGGTCGGCCTCGACGACATCGACCCCGGCGCTCACCGGCGCGAGTTCTTCCTGCAGGGCGAGGACGTCCGTCTTCGACGTGTGGTACTGCAGGATGAGCCGGTTTCCGGGGGCCAGCCGCCGTGCGGTCGCCGCCCCGATGCCCATTCCGGCACCCGTGATCACAATGGTCTTCTTCAGCATGTATTCATCCACTTCCACGAGGTCACGGCCTCGCTCTCGTGCTGAGGGGATGGATGGCGTCCGCTGCTACGCCGACCCGAAGGCGACGCGCTGGGCACCCGGGGGGTAAGTAAAGTCCGGGAACCTCAGGGCGAGTTCCTCGGGAACGCTCATGTTGATGGCGTGCTTCTTCGCCTGCGCGGTCAGCAGTTCCGGCTTCCGGGCCCAGTCGGGCACCGTCTCCCAGCAGGTCCTCGTCGCGCCGGCCAGGATCTCCCGGACCTCGTCCGGCGTCACATTGCCCGCGGTCCGCGAGTGCTCCAGGGCCAGCGCCAGTTCCTTCTTGGCGTTGACGGCGCACATCGTCCACTTGGGCAGCACGGTCATCGTGGCGCCGGGGTGGACCCCGAAGACGCCGATGTTCCGCCGCATCCGCGAGTCCGAGACCGTGTTGATGGCGACCTTGAGGTAAGTCCCCAGGATCTTCGACCTGCGCAGCTCCGGATAGAACTCCCGCAGCCGGTTCAGTGTCCGCTCGGCGCGCTCCTGCATCTCCGGGTGGCCCTCGGCCAGGTAGCGCGCGTACTCGGCCGGGGATTCGCAGGAGTCCGGGTCCATCACGACGTTCGTCACATGCGCGGCCGGCGGGTGGTAGATCATCGCGACGTGCTCGTTGAGCGGGCTGAGCATGCCGCCGTAGGAGTCCTCCAGCTTCAGGCAGGTGAAGTTCTTGTCCGTGCCGTCGGGGAGGTCGACGTAGAGGATCTCCCGCAGGGCCATGAACAGCCGCGGGAACTCGATCTCCGGGTTGAGCCGCTTGGCCATCCCGAAGGCGTGCGTCGCGCCGCAGAGGCTGACCTGGTCGGCGACCAGCGTGTGGGAGGTCCCGTCGGCCGCCGTGTAGCCCACGTCGTACCGGCCGTCGGCGCGGCGGCTCACCGATGCCACGCTGCTGCCTTCGCGGAAGTCGACCCCGCACTGTCGCAGTTCCCAGTCGAGCACGGTGGACACGAGCACCGGATTCATCCCCCGCTGGGGGGTGAGGAAGCCGGCCGCCACGTCGTTGACGCCCTCGACGGCCGGAACCTCGCGGCAGATGACCGACGGCTCGCCGAAGACGGCGTTCACCGGATCCTCCTCGCACCGCTGGGCGTAGTGCGAGCGGATGACGTCCATGTTGGCGCGGCACTGGCCGACGATGTCGTGGCCGTCGTCCATCATGCTCTGGGACGCGATGATGCGGCTGTAGGTCTTGCCGCCGTAGATCAGCTCGGGGAAGAACCGTTCATTCTCTATGCGGCCGTCCAGGCAGTCCCGTGCGCTCTGCGGATCGAAGGGGTACTCGGCGCCGCTGTGGTTCTCACTGACGATGTTGCTGGTCCGAGTGCACACGGGGTACGTGCCCTCGGAGCGCGCCCGCTGCTCCTCCAGGACGACGACTTCGTACCCCGCGCGGCTGCGGGTGATCGCGGCGAGACAGCCGGCGATCCCCGCCCCAACTACCACATGGAGTTCCTTGCGCTTCATAACTCGCCCTCCAGGTCTGTGACGGTCGCGTACTTGGCCTGCACGTCCCTCAGTGCGGCGGCCACCCCGCGGATGTCGTCCTCCGTGTGGTTGGCAGCGATGCACAGCCTCAGCTGTGCGGACTTGCGCCGGACGATGGGGAAGAAGACGACGGAGGCGAAGTAGCCCGCGTCGAGCAGTTCCTCACCGGCCTTGAGGGCGTTCTCCTCGTCCCCGATCGGGACCATCCGGATGGGGCTGAACGGCAGGGGCCGCCCCATGAGTTCGTCGAACAGCGCCACCCGCTCGCGCAGGGTCCGCTGTAGCGGGGCGATCGCCCCCTCGTGATGCAGCTCCACCACGGCCCGACACGCGTAGACCGCCTGGAAGGTCTGCGCCGCGGAGAACGCGTAGACCTGGCCGTAGGAGCGGATAAGGCGCTCCCGCCACTCGCCCTGGACGAGGAGGCCGCCGCCGTAGGCACCGAATCCCTTCGAGAGCGAGTAAGTGAGGATGACACGGTCGGGAACGTCGCCTTTGATCTGGCTGAGGAACTGTCCCTCGCCCCGCTCCCCGAAGATGCCGAGGCCGTGCGCGTCGTCGACGTAGAGGAAGAAGTCCAGTTCCTCCGCCATGTCGAGGAGTTCGCGGGCGGGGCAGAGCCCGCCCATCGAGTAGATGCCGTCGGCCACGTACACCGCTGTCTCGCCCCGTGCCCGCGCCGCGGTCACCTGTCGCCTGAGGTCCTCGAGCGAATTGTGCGGGACCGACTCGACCGTCGCTTCCGCGGCCAGCACCGGCTTCAGATACTGCATGGACGAGTGGGCGAACTGGTCGAAGATCAGGCACGCCTTCCGCGTCGCACCCTCCTCGAAAAGCACACCGCTGGCGAGCAGCGGCATCAGGGAGATGTGGGCGGTGGTCGTCGAGGGGAAGGTGATGGCGCGGCCCCGGTACAGCTCCGACAACTCCTCTTCGAGCAGTCGCTGCGGCTCGAAGGAGAAGCGCGAACGGGCGCAGCAGAAATTCATTCCCCACTCGTCGTCCACCGACTTCGACGCCGCGATGACCCGGGGGTGGAGGTCGAGGCCCAGATAGGAGCAGTTCACGAACTCGACCACGTCCCGGCCGTCCGGGAGGAATACGCTCTTGCCTTTGCGTCCGGTGATGCTGACCTGCATCAGGTTGCTGCCGACCGCGCGCTCGTACTGGGCGGACGACTCCTTGATGACGAAGGGGGTGTTCCTGAGCCGGGTCGGTTTGGAAGGTGCTGTCATATCGACCTCGCTAATAGTCGGATGCTACTGTGCGTGACGAGAAGCGGCACCGGCACATCGCACGTTCCGGCGGAACGCGGGACATGCGTAGGCCTGAGAGTTGACACTCCGGTACGCCCCGGATCCGGGGCAGATTATTATCCGCGAAATCCGGGAAGGTATGATCACACCGAAAACACGCGGCGTCGGCCGACGTGGAGGTAGACATTAGGTGGATCGGCGGCATTCAGAAACCAACGCAGAACCGAAGCCGTCCCGAAACGGAATTCATCAGCAAAAGTACTCGAATCTGCTCGCCAGCGTGACACTCTGGCGCTCCCCCTCCCTGTAGCGCTTAAATTCAGAACCTAACAGTGACACGAGTCGTGGGGCAACAACGCCCTAAAGTATGGCCTATTCATGTCCACCCTCCCTCGGTTTCTTGGCTGCTCAGACGCAACCCCCATGTACCGCCTCGTGGCGCTATCTGGAACTGGCCAGATTTCATTGTTGTCACCGGACCACCACCGTGAAGGTTCCGCCGCAGTAAATCCGGAATTTAGTACTCAGGTTGAACTCGTAGAGGCATTGTCAACTTGAGCTGGCGGTCGTGGGGCTGGGGTGATCGTCGGGTTTGATGACGCCGCGCACGTCTGCGCCACGGGTCGTCGCGGCCATGTGCAGGGCAGCGACGACCAGTTCGGCATCGTGGCGTGCCCCCGTCGCGTAGCCCAGCAGACGCCGGGAGAAGAGGTCGACAACCGTGGCCAAGTACAGCTTGCCCTCACCGGTTTCGATCTCCGTCATGTCCCCGCACCAGACCAGGTCGGGTGCCTCGGCGGTGAAGTCGCGGCGCACGAAGTCCGGGGCGACCGGCCGCTTCCCCGGCCGGGTCGGCCCCCGCCGTCTGCGTACCTTCCGCTTCCTCGATTGCCCACCCTGGCTGCGGCTTGCGTCGGGCCAGGTGTTCCGGCCGGATTGGTGGCCGGTTCTCACGGACACGCACCGGCCCCAGGCGCTGGTCGCTTCCGTCGTGACCATGGCGAAGACGTCCAGCGGCCCGGTCGACTGGGCGATGCGGCTGGTGCTGGGGTTGTACGCGCTCGTCAGCGTCCCGCTGTACCTGTGGTTCCTGCACCACATGGGCAGGCCCAGCGCGGCGAGGCTCCCACTGCTAGCGCTTGCTGAGCGCAACGAAGAGGTCTTCGACCAGACTTGGTTCTCTCATGAAGTGAGCCTTGAGCGAGCTTCAGTTATCGCTTGCGGTCTTTGCTGAACAGCTCGTGCGATCTTGGGATTCTGATCTCTACCGTGTGGTGAGGCCCAGGTACGTCGCCAGGCCCGCTGGTGGTGCGGACGGGATTCGGAGGCTGATCGTGGCCGCGTACTTCGAGCTTTTGGCCCGAGAGGAGTCGGCCGTGCGTGAGCGCCTATCCGATCTACACGAGGAGCTCGGGCGAATCCGTGAGCAGATCGGGGAGGCTGATGAGCGGTTGCATCGGCTGATCATCACGCGGGAAACTCTGGAATCTTTCGCCACGAACCCCCAGTCCTCGCAGGCTCCCATGGGCCCTGGCACCCGCACGAGCCGCTGGCCGCGACAGTCGCTTCAACGCCGACGCCTGAGAAGCCCCCGCATGAGACAGGGACTGAATCGCCGTCGGAGTCTAGGCGCCCGCTCGCGTGGGAGGAGGGACGGAGGCGGGTGCTTGTTGGCCAGTGCGGGGCAAGCGATGAAGGTCCGGGAGATCGCTGCGGCGATCGGGGAGGACGTCTCCACCCCGGCGAGGGTTGAGACAACTCGTGCCCGTCTGAAGAAGCTTGCAGAGGAGGGTCACGTAGTCGAAGGTCCAGTTGGCTGGTTCGCCATCAACGCGGCCCGTGCCATCGTTGGCGGAGGGGAGCGCCCTAGCGAAGGTTGACGCAGACTTCCGCACCACCCGGTGAGGGCAGGTGGCGGGAGAAGGGTCGGCACCGCCGTAGCTGTCCAGGCCCTCGGCGGTGCCGACCCTTCTCC